>NZ_CABKRX010000082.1 GCF_902374955.1 Bacillus massilioanorexius | reverse complement strand
CTTTTGTTTTTGGATTATTTATCGTTCATTAGGGCGTTTATACTTTTGTTTAAAAGTAGCATCAACTATAACAGAGAGCATAATTAAAAACATATTAACAATAACTTAACAATAAAACAACAAAATCAACAAAAAGAACAAAGAAAAAACATATTAAAACAAAGTGATTGTGCTAAAATGAGGATGTAATCAGTAAAAAACAAAATGAATTACATAAAAAAATACGGAGGTAAGAATATATGCAAGATTGTTCAACACAAAATGTAAAAGCAGTTATTTTTGATTGGGCAGGAACTACAGTAGACTATGGCTGCTTTTCACCTTTACATGTTTTTCTCGAAATATTTAAACAAAAAGGAATTGAAGTTACTGCAGAAGAAGCAAGAAAACCGATGGGAACGGCGAAATGGGATCATATAAATGAAATGTGTCAGATGGAAAGAATAGCAAATCTTTGGAAGGATCGATTTGGAAGACTTCCTAATCATAAAGATGTTGATGAATTATATAGTCAATTTGAGCCAATGCTATTTGCAACTTTGCCGCAATATTGTGAACTAGTACCGGGTGTATTGCAATTAGTTCAAGAATTAAAGGCTGATGGAATCAAAATTGGTTCAACAACTGGTTATACAGCAGAGATGATGAAGATCGTTTCCAAGTTTCCAAGCAAGCAAAAGAACAGGGCTACGTTCCAGATTCCTTAGTTACACCTAATGAGGTACCTTCTGGTCGACCAGAACCTTGGATGATATACAAAAATGCTATGAATCTAGGGGTATATCCTTTAACTACAATTGTTAAAGTTGGAGACACTGTAAGTGATATCCAAGAAGGAGTAAATGCAGGTGTTTGGAGTGTAGGGGTTATTAAAGGGAGCAGTGAACTAGGTATGACGAAAGAAGAAGTCGATGCTTGTTCATCAGAATTGCTTCAAAAGAAGATGGATGAAGTAGCAAATCGCTTTAAGAAAGCGGGTGCACATTATGTTATAGAAGAAATTGCTGATTTAGTCAAAATTATACCTATCATTAATCAAGGTTTATCTCAGTAATACGATTGATAAGGAATAGAATGAAAATAGTTAAAAAAATAGAAATCTTTATCTATGAAGGAGAGGCAAACTATCATGTTTAATCAAGATCAGGAAAGCAATCCATATTTATTACTAACACCTGGCCCATTAACAACTTATCAAACAGTTAAGAATGTAATGATGAAAGACTGGTGTACATGGGATAATGATTATAATCAATTAGTGCAAAAAATTAGAAGAAGACTTGTTTCATTAGCGACTTCACAGATTGATCAATACTCGGCAGTACTTATGCAAGGAAGTGGAACATTCACTGTAGAATCCGTTATTGGCAGTGTAATACCAAAAGAAGGAAAATTAGTTGTGCTAGTAAATGGTGTATATGGAGCGCGAATCGCACAAATTGCTCAAATGTTACATATTGAAACGATTATATTAAATAGTGGAGAAACGTCTCAGCCTAATTTAGATGAATTGGAGTGTGTATTAAAAAACAATCCAGAAGTAACACATGTAGCAGTTGTACATTGTGAAACAACAACAGGTATGATTAATCCGATTGCTGAAATAGGGGCAGTTGTAAATCAATATAACAAAGTGTATATAGTAGACGCTATGAGTAGTTTCGGGGGCATCCCTATAGATGTATCTGAGATAGGGATTGATTATTTAATAAGTAGTGCGAATAAATGTATTCAGGGAGTGCCTGGATTCGGCTTTGTCATTGCCAAAATAGCTACATTTCATACGTGTAAGGGATATGCTCGCTCGCTATCTCTAGATTTATATGATCAATGGGAAACGATGGAGAAACAAAATGGTAAATGGAGGTTCACATCTCCAACTCATGTAGTACGTGCATTTGATCAGGCACTTATAGAGCTTGAAAACGAAGGTGGGATAATGCAAAGAAATAAACGTTATTGCCACAATCAACGGTTATTAGTAGATGGTATGAGAGCATTGGGATATGATACTTTACTAGATGATCATTTGCAATCGCCGATTATTACATCTTTTCATTATCCTAAACAAGGTAACTTTTCATTTCAATCATTGTATCAATCTTTAAAAGAAAAAGGTTATGTAATCTATCCCGGTAAGGTGACCAACTTTGATACATTTCGTATTGGTAATATAGGAGAAGTTTATGAAAAAGATATTTTCGGTCTTCTACAAGCGATTAAAGAAAGTACATTAGTATTAACAAGATGTTAAGATGTTTCCCTACTATCTAAAATCATCAGAAAGAGTTTCAGTAGCGTTTTTAGTTATGATGAAGGTGCTTGCAGCTTCTCTATCTATTAAAAAGGTTGTAAAAAAACAGAATAGAGAAGCAAAAAATGTTAGATTGTCTCTATATATGATTCAAAATCATTGTAGGGACATTTTTTTTGTTTATAAAAGATTGATGTTTGTAAATCAGTAGATAAATAAATGAATTATAAAAATCCATAATCATTTCAAGATTTATGATTTATTCTTTAATAAATCTTTACAAAGCTTGATGGAATTTAATGTTTCTTTTTAGTAAACTTAAATTACGAATCACTATAGATTGTTTTGAGGTGTCAATTCATGTCAGTAGCAGGCGAAGAGAGAAAAAAGAAAATTCTTGAGATTCTTGATGTTCAAGGAAAAGTAAAAGTAAATGAACTTGCTGAAAAGCTAGAAGTTTCGACAGAAACAATAAGAAGGTATTTAGAAGAATTAGATAAAGAAGAAAAGTTAAAAAAAGTCTATGGGGGTGCAGTAAAGGTTTCATTTTTTAAAAGTGAACCATCCGCCATTGAACGTGAGATTATTCGCGTTAATGAGAAAGAAAGAATAGGAAAAGAAGCTGTAAACCTGATTAATGACCATGATATTATTGCAATTGACGATGGAAGTACAACTGTTCAATTAGCGAAACATCTGATAAATAAAACGAATATAACGGTCATAACCAATTCTGTTACAGCACTTACTGTATTAATAGATCACCACTATCAACAATTATTTACAGGAAAAATCATTTTTTTAGGTGGGGAAATTAATAGCACACATTATCGGACAACAGGCTCTATAACCTTGCAAATGCTAGATGACTATTATGTGGATAAATATTTCATTACAGTAGACGGTATATCTGTAGAAAGAGGCATAACTAGCTTTGATTCTTCGAAAGGGATATTTACTAGAAAAATGATGAAACATGCTAATCAAACGATTATTCTAGCAGATCATACGAAAATTGGACAAGATACGCATTATCGTATTTGCAACTTAGATGAAGTAGATACCATTATTTGTGATCAATCATTTCCAGAGAATTGGACTTCTATAGTAGAAAAAGCGGATGTGAAATGGATCATACCTTCATTATGAATGACGATTGCAGTATTCACTAGTTTTTATTACTATGGCTATACGAAAAGTGATAGGATATCACTTTTCGTAAGCTATCATGAGTAACTCTAGGATGATATCCCAAAGAAAATTATCCTGCTCGTTTTACAAAGTTTATATGGATATTTTTGTTGCTAGCTTTGGTTTTTATGAAAGAAATGCAAATCAGTGCAAGTATTGCGATGAAAACTAAATACACAGCAACGGATATCCAACTATCGAATTGACTTACTAATGCTATGGAAATAATAGGAGCTGTTCCACCGAATATCGCTGCTCCGAGCTGATAGCCAATAGAAATACCTGTATAACGGATATTCGTATGGAAAATTTCTGAAAATAACGTACCAAGAACTGCTGTAATCATTGACCATAATATATAACCTATAAAAGTTGCCAAAGTCAGTAAGAGAACAGATTTTAGTTGAATTAGATAAAAGTATGGAAATGCAAATAGAATCATTCCTACTGTACCCATTATAAATACTGGTTTACGGCCAATTCGATCGGAAAGGCTACCTAATAATGGGATGAATAGTGTTGAAGCAAATGTTCCTATTGTTATGGCAGTAAGGACAGAAACTTGGTTCATACCTAGATTCTTTGTAGCATATGTAATGATAAATGTTGAAAAAAGATAAAATGGTGCAGATTCTACCGCTTTAGCACCTGTTGCAAGTAACACTTCCTTTCTTTGATGCATGAAAGTTTGTACTATAGGAACTTTTACAATATCCCCTTGTTTTTTAGCTTCTCTAAACTCGGGTGTTTCCTCCAATCCATTTCTACATTTCTAATCCATAGACCCAGTATGACAAGTCCAATACTTAAGATAAAAGGTACACGCCAGCCCCAGCTGATGAAGTCTTGTTGGGGTAGTAAACTCATGACTGACATAGATAATGTGCCTAATAATAGGCCAATAGAGCAGCCCATCATTGGTATACTTCCTCCTAAACCTTTATTCGACTATTCTGAATATTCTGCCGCAAGTAGCACGGCACCTCCCCATTCTCCACCAACGGCAAAGCCTTGTATAAGACGAAGAGTAACAAGTAATATAGGAGCCCATATTCCAATCGAATTGAAATCAGGAAGTAAGCCAATAAGTACAGTAGAGCTTCCCATTATTAATAGAGTTAGAATAAGTGATTTTTTTCGTCCTATTTTGTCTCCGATATGACTAAATACAATCCCTCCAAGTGGTCTAAAAAAATAAGGTATTCCAAAAGAAGCTAATGCAATGAGTGTCCCCATTAATGGATCAAAAGTGGGGAAGAATAATTCATTAAATACGAGAGCAGCAACTGTTCCATAGAGTAAATAATCGTAGTATTCAATTGAACTCCCTATTAAACTAGCAACTAATGCTTTTCTTCTAACACGTTTAGTAATTTGCATATATAAGCTCCTATCTCAAATGATTTGTAGAATGATTTGGTAAGTTCGTGAAAAGTATAGCACCAAAAAACACCTTGAATATTTGGCTGAAGTAAAGATGTTATTAAGAATAACAGCACTTATCTTAATGGGAAATTTACAAAAGGTAATAAAACCAATAAAATCAAAGTAAAAACAATTTACAAACCAATCAATAGAAGAAAAATATTGTGATTATGAATAAATAATTTTGAAGTATCATTAAGAAATAGTAAGGATAAAATGTTTGTAAAACAGAAGAGAAATGGAATTTATTAGGAATAGAATTAAGGGAGGTATAAAAAAGGCAGCCTCAAATAATCACATTGGAAGCTGCCTTTTTTATATTGTACGAATAGATTTACTGCTTTAAGTATATTCTTATCCTTATAATAGATAGTAAGAGTATAAAAAAGAAA
>NZ_CABKRX010000081.1 GCF_902374955.1 Bacillus massilioanorexius | reverse complement strand
GCCTCTTTCTTTAGGTTGTTTTTTAATAAATTCAGTTATAATGCTTGTTGGTTTAGGTAAAACATCCCACCATTAATGATACTGATATTAATATTAGGTTCATATTGCTCTTGTAGAGCTTGTTTTTCTAGTAAATAGCTTTCTCCTTTTTCCTCTTGATCTTCGTAGAATTGCTCAAGTAATAAAACATCCTCATTCCATTTCGCTGTCGCCCTTTCAGCCCATCCATGGTCATCATCTTGTAATCGAGTTCTAACGTATAAATCTAAACGATTAATGCCACTTTTAGGCATGATGATTGGTGAAAGAGTAAAAGAAAAATCAGGTATTCGTGGTGATAGTGATAAATTTAGCATCTGATGATGAAAATTTTCAACAATTCTACCAGTGAGTAAATGTAGACCTAGAGAAAATAGTAAATCTTTTTTTCGATCACAAACATAAGATACCTTAATATTTGCAGATAACCATGGATGCAATGGAATTTGTGTCTGCTCCCTATGATTATGATTTTCATATAAGCGTATATAACCTGCTAACTGATTTGTTGATTGAAAGATTTGATGTAATCTTGGTGAACCAAAGTGAATGATTTCTCCTTTAATGGTATCTGGTACATTTGTAGGATCCGTAATAAGAGTTAGTGTAGCTGGATTTGGTTCACCTCCTACTTTCTCTAAATAATGCCAATAAAATGGGCGATTCATTAAGGTTTTATCCAAAGCTACCGTAAGCTTTACGATTAAGTAAGTTGGCGTGTTTTCGATTACCTCTGCTCCATTTGCCCTAAAGTAATGTAGTAAAAACTGCTGAATTTCATGTTGCTGCACGTTGGTCACGCTCCTTTACTTCTTGTGCAAGTGAAATGATTGACGAAAGGTTTTCCATCTTAATTTTCATTTCCCCTTCGCTTCTTGAGTTCGTCATTACATCAGCTAAGTACTCTTCAAGATTACCAATATCTAATTTGGTTAGAATATCATCTAACTCACCAATAACTTTTTCGAAAAGATGAATTTTTTCGTAGAGAAGATGTAAAATGTGATCTTCAACCGTTCCTTCTGTTGCGAAATTATAGATAATAACATCTTTTTCTTGCCCTAGTCGATGGACCCTACCGATTCGTTGTTCAAGTCTCATAGGATTCCAAGGAAGGTCGAAGTTAATTATCGTATTGCAAAATTGTAAATTGATTCCTTCTCCACCTGCTTCTGTCGCAATGAGTACTTGGGCGTGATTTTGGAATAATTCCCTCATCCAATCTTTCTTACCGCGTTTAAACCCACCACGAAACGGGACAGAGGAAATGCCATGTTGTTTAAGAAACCATTGTAAATACAATTGAGTCGCTCTATATTCTGTGAAGATGATGACTTTGTCATGACTTTCTTTTATAATTTGAAGGGCTTTTTCTGCTTTGGAATTACTAGTAACGGCATTGATTTTTTCTGTTATCAATTGAATAGCCTGCATGAAATTTTCGCTTGGCTGCTCTTTTTTCTTTAACATATTTTGTAGCGTATAATAGACAGCTTCTCTACTGCTGCAAGCTTCTCTTTGCAATGTTAAGGTTGAAAAGCCACTAACAGCTGTCTCTGATAATCGACAGTTGGTGACAGCTTCATATAAATCTCGTTCTTCCTTAGTTGAAGAAATAACAATGGTTTCAACTTTTCGTTTAGTCCATTCAATCCCAGTTTCATTTCTCCGATTTCGGATCATCACTTTATTAACTAGTTCTTTTAAATGCTCATCTTCATATATTTGTCTACCTTTTCCTTTGTATTTTTGGGTGAAAAGGGAGGAGTTCCCTAGATGACCAGGTTTTAAAAGAGAAACGAGATGAAATATTTCATCTACCTTATTTTGAATAGGTGTAGCAGTTAGCAATAAGCAAAATTTCTTTTTTAGATTTTGGATAAATTCATAGTTTTTGGTACGGTTATTTTTTAATTTGTGTGCTTCATCAACGATGATTAAATCATAATGTTGATTATAAATAATTTCACGATGTGGTGAACGTTTAGCCGTATCGATAGATGAAACAATAACATCGCAGGAATCCCAGACGTAGCTTTTTCTTTGAACAACAGCTGGAATAAAAAATTTACTGTTTAATTCATAAGCCCATTGTGAAACTAGAGAGGCTGGTACAAGTATGAGCACTTTTTTTACAAGTCCACGAATCATATATTCTTTTAAAATGAGCCCAGCTTCAATTGTTTTTCCAAGTCCAACTTCATCAGCTAAAATGGCTTTTCCATTCATGTTTTCTACAACTTGTTTAGCAACTTCGAGCTGATGGGGAAGTGGCTTTAAATGATGTAGATGTTTAGGGGCTTGTAATCCCTCAAAGTCAGGCACTTGAATAGATTGTTCGGCTTGAAGGGATAATTTATATAAATCCCAGCTACTCCATGGTCCGTCTTCCTCTAGGCGTTTTAAAAAGCCATCTTCCCACGTAGAATCCCAATTTACTTTGATTTTCATATGTAAAGCCTCCTTGAAAAAGACGAACGTTTTTAAGAAAAAAATAAAAAATGTAAGTTTTCAGAGAAAAAAATAAGAAAATAATTGCGATAATTTACTGTTTAATGGTAGGATGATAGTAAAATAAGGAATTTTTCATTTTAACAATGTCAAGAAAATGATTGGTAACAAATTATCTGAGAAGACAAGTAAATTACTTTTCTTAGTATGACCAATTAACAAATAAATATAAGCGAATGAAGGTAAGGGGAGAGACTGTGTATACAGCGCCGAAGGAGCAAGCAGTAATAATCTGTGAATCTCTCAGGCAAAAGAACTCTTGCTGGACGCAACTCTGGAGAGTGTTCATTAGAACCACCAAAGGGGACAGCCTAAAGTATAGGTAAACTCTCAGGTAAAAAGGACAGAGATAGCCCAAGATTATGGGGCTTCTCTGTCCTTTTTTCTGTCTTTTAAGAGAGATAGTCTTATAATGGCAAAATGAAATCAATTGAAATTTAGGAGGTTTGTAATGACGGAGTTAAAGAGAACACCTTTATTCGAAGTGTACAAAGATTATGGTGCGAAAACGATTGATTTTGGTGGTTGGGATTTGCCGGTACAGTTTTCAAGTATTAAGGAAGAGCACGAGGCTGTAAGAACAAAAGCAGGGGTGTTTGATGTTTCTCATATGGGTGAAATAATTGTAACAGGGAAAGATAGCACAGCTTATTTGCAATATATGATAACAAACGATGTTACCAAGTTAACAGCTGGAAAAGCTCAGTATACGGCTCTTTGTTATGAAAATGGTGGAACCGTAGATGATATTTTAGTTTACAAAAAAACAGACGAAAATTATTTATTAGTAGTGAACGCGGCTAATATTGAAAAAGATTTCGAATGGCTATGCAAACATAGTACAAACTTTGATGTAGCTCTAGAAAATCTATCTAATGAGATTGCTCAATTGGCACTTCAAGGTCCTCTTGCTCAAGAAGTATTACAAAAGTTAACTGAAAATACAGACTTAGCAGAAATTAAATTCTTTTCTTTTAAAGAAGATGTTAAGGTATGCGGTGTAAAGGCACTTATTTCAAGAACTGGTTATACGGGTGAGGATGGATTCGAGATTTATTGCGATCGTAAGGGAGTTACAACGATTTGGAAAACGCTTTTACAATTTGATGAAGTTCTTCCAATAGGCTTAGGTGCTCGCGATACGTTACGCTTTGAAGCTGGTTTACCATTGTATGGTCAAGAATTATCAGCTGATATAACACCGATTGAAGCAGGTATAGGATTTGCTGTGAAAACAGATATTGAAGCAGATTTTCTTGGGAAAGAAGTATTGAAAGATCAAAAAGAAAATGGAGCTCCTTGCAAATTAGTAGGGATTGAAATGATCGATAGAGGCATACCACGTCATGGATATCCTGTCTACGTAAATGATGAATGCGTTGGAGAAGTGACAACAGGAACACAATCTCCGACCTTAAAGAAAAATGTAGGTTATGTCCTAATCAAAAAGGAATATTCTGATCTCGATACGGCTGTTCAAGTAGAAATTCGTACGAAAAAGGTGCAAGCAAAAGTCGTCAATACACCTTTTTATAAAAGACCTAGAAAATAATAGAGAGAAGGTTGAATTATGTTAAAGCATCGTTATTTGCCAATGACAGAGAATGATCAAAAACAAATGCTAGAAGCAATTGGTGTTTCAAAGATTGATGATTTATTTAATGATATTCCTGAAAGTATACGCTTTAAAGGGGAGTATAATATCAAAAAGGCTAAGTCAGAATCAGCATTAACAAAAGAACTGAGTACATTAGCATCTAAAAACGTTGATTCTAAATCATATGCTTCCTTCCTTGGCGCAGGTGTATATGATCACTATGCCCCGATTATTGTTGATCATGTTTTATCACGTTCGGAATTTTATACTGCTTATACACCATACCAACCTGAAATTTCTCAAGGTGAATTGCAGGCTATCTTTGAATTCCAAACAATGATTTGTGAACTTACTGGAATGGACGTTGCCAACTCATCTATGTATGATGGAGGGACAGCTCTAGCTGAAGCTGCGATGTTAAGCTGTGGAAATAGCAAAAGAAAGAAAATATTAATCTCAACAGCAGTTCATCCTGAATATCGCGATGTAGTGAGAACTTATGCAAAAGGTCAGTATATCGAAGTCGTAGAAATACCTTATGCTGATGGTGTTACTGATTTACAAGCTCTTCAAAATGAAATGAGTGATGAAGTGGCGGGTGTAATTGTTCAATATCCAAACTTCTTTGGTCGCATTGAAAATTTAGTTGAAATCGAAAAAATCGTTCATGAAAAAAAAGGAATGCTTATTGTATCTAGTAACCCTCTTTCATTAGGAGCATTGACACCTCCAGGAAGATTAGGAGCAGATATTGTTGTTGGGGATGCACAACCATTTGGAATTCCAACAGCATTCGGTGGACCACATTGCGGTTATTTTGCTGTTACAAGTAAATTGATGAGAAAAGTACCAGGACGTCTAGTAGGTCAAACAGTAGACGAAGATGGGCAAAGAGGTTTTGTTTTAACACTTCAAGCTCGCGAACAGCATATTCGTCGTGATAAGGCAACATCTAATATATGTTCGAATCAGGCGCTTAATGCTTTGGCGGCTTCAGTAGCGATGACAGCTTTAGGGAAAACAGGCGTGAAAGAAATGGCTGTTCAAAATATCCAGAAAGCTCACTATGCTAAAAAAGCATTACAAGCAGCAGGGATTGAAACTGTTTTTGATGGTCCATCTTTCAACGAGTTCGTTATTAAACTTCCAAGTTCCTATGAGGAGTGTAATCAAAAACTTTTAGCGTCACGAATAATTGGAGGATACCATTTAGGTAATACGTATCCTGAACTGAAAGACCATATGCTTGTTGCAGTTACAGAATTACGAACTAAAGAAGAAATCGATGCTTTCGTTAAAGAATTGGGGGATCGCCATGAATAAGCAAAATCAACCATTAATATTTGAATGTAGCACAGAAGGACGTATTGGTTATAGCTTGCCAGAGATGGACGTTGAGGCAGTAAACATTGAAGAGCTTATTCCATCTGAGTTCATTCGTAATGAAGCAGCCGACCTACCTGAAGTTTCTGAACTTGATATTATGCGTCACTATACTGCCTTATCCAAAAGAAATCATGGTGTTGATTCAGGTTTTTATCCGTTAGGATCTTGTACAATGAAATATAATCCAAAGATAAATGAAAATGTGGCCCGATTTAATGGCTTTGCTCATATTCATCCATTACAAGATGTGGAAACTGTTCAAGGTGCGTTAGAGCTGTTATTCGATCTTCAAGAGTCATTGAAAGAGATTACGGGAATGGATGAAGTGACTTTACAGCCTGCTGCCGGTGCTCATGGTGAATGGACAGGATTAATGATGATTCGTGCCTATCATGAGCAAAACGGTGATACAGAGCGTACAAAAGTTATTGTACCAGATTCAGCTCATGGAACTAACCCTGCTTCTGCTACGGTGGCAGGTTTTGAAACAGTGACAGTTAAATCGAATGACCAAGGGTTGGTCGATCTTGAAGATTTAAGACGAGTGGTTGGTAAGGATACAGCAGCCTTGATGCTTACAAATCCAAATACGCTTGGTTTATTTGAAGAGCATATTTTAGAAATGGCAGAAATCGTTCATGATGCAGGTGGAAAGCTGTATTATGATGGAGCGAATTTGAATGCTGTATTATCTAAAGCTCGTCCAGGAGATATGGGCTTTGACGTTGTACATTTAAATTTACACAAAACGTTTACAGGTCCTCATGGTGGTGGGGGTCCTGGGTCAGGTCCTGTTGGTGTGAAGAAAGAGTTAATTCCATTCCTTCCTGCCCCAGTTATTGTTAAAGAAAATGATTTATATAACTTGGACTATAATCGTCCACTTTCTATTGGACGTGTTAAACCGTTTTACGGTAACTTTGGTATAAATGTTCGTGCCTATACGTATATTCGTTCTATGGGGCCAGATGGGTTAAAAGCCGTAACGGAATATGCTGTATTAAATGCGAACTATATGATGAGAAAATTAGCACCTTATTTTGATTTACCATATGATCGTCATTGTAAGCATGAATTCGTTCTTAGTGGCAGACGTCAAAAGAAATTAGGTGTTCGTACTTTAGATATCGCAAAACGACTGCTTGATTTTGGATATCATCCACCGACTACTTATTTCCCGTTGAATGTAGAGGAATGTATGATGATTGAGCCTACTGAAACAGAAAGTAAGGAAACGTTAGATGGATTTATTAATACAATGATACAAATTGCTAAAGAAGCAGAAGAAACTCCAGATATTGTATTGGAGGCACCTCACACGACTGTTATTAAACGATTGGATGAAACAATGGCAGCTCGTAAGCCTATTCTTAGATATACGAAGGAAAAATAGAAAACGAGACTGATGAGAACAAATCATGCCTCGAAAATATAAGGAAGGGCTGTCCCATTAGGTGACAGCCCTTCCTTGTATAATTGTAAATTATTGTTTTCTTTTAATTTTACCAGTCCATTGTTTAAATCCGCCTTTTAAATGGAATAGTTGTCTATAGCCCTTTTTATAAAGCAGTTGAGCAGCACGACCACTACGAAGTCCACTTTGGCAGTATAAATATACAGGTTTATCTGGACGTATTTCTTTTAAACGTGTTTTCATTTGAGACATTGGAATGTTTCTTGCCCCAAGGATGTGTCCACCTTCAAATTCATTTGGTTCGCGAACATCGATTAGTTGAGCCTTACGGTATCCTTCAATAAATTCTTCTTGAGTTAACGTTTTTACAGCTCTTTTTGTCGCCCACAAATTATAAAGAGTGTACACAATAATAGCTACTAATAGTACAAGTAAATATCCTAGCAATATTAAAACTCCTCTCACCCTAAAAAACGATACAATCATTATTTATTATAATATTGTCTTCATATAATATCAAAGAAATTTCACAATCCGTTGATTTAAAAACAATTCTTTGTCTAACATATACTTTTTTGTTATTCTTATAAAGATTATTTGATAAGGGTGGTTTACAAATATGGTGCAAGAGACTTGGGCGTTTATTGATTCTGGCAATTGTTCACCAGGTTATAATATGGCAATGGATGAGATGCTTTTACAATGGCATAGTGAGGGGAAAATTCCACCTGTTATTCGATTTTATGGATGGAATCCTGCTACACTCTCAATTGGTTACTTCCAAAAAGCTGAAAAGGAAATAAATATACATAAAGTAAAAGAATCAGGATTAGGATTTGTCCGTAGAGCTACTGGAGGCAGAGCTGTCTTACATGAGCATGAGCTAACTTATAGTGTTATAGTTACGGAAGATCATAAAAACATGCCGAAGAATGTAACTGAAGCATATCGTGTTATTTCTGAAGGGATATTAAAGGGATTTCAAAACCTCGATTTTAATGCATACTTTGCTGTACCTGAAACAGAAGAAGATAGAAATAAACTGAAAGATCCTAAATCTTCGATTTGTTTCGATGCACCAAGTTGGTATGAGTTAGTTGTTGAAGGTAGAAAGGTAGCGGGAAGTGCTCAAACAAGGCAAAAAGGTGTCATATTGCAACATGGCTCGATTTTGCTAGATTTAGAAAGTGAAAAACTATTTGATTTATTTCTATTTAAAAATGAACGTTTGAAAGAAAGAATGTTTGAAAGCTTTAAAAACAAAGCAGTAGCGATTAACGATCTTTCTGATCGAATCATTACTCTTGAAGAAGCAAAAGTAGCCTTTAAAAAAGGATTTTCAGAAGGTTTGGGTGTTACGTTACAAGATTATCAGCTTTCAGAAGGTCAACAAAATGATATACTAAAATTAAGTAAAGAAAAATATGAAAGTGACGAATGGAATTTTATGCGATGAACGGTTATCCGTCATCGCTTTTTTGTTGTTTAGGAAATGATAAAATTTTGACCTATGGATCGTTTGCTTTAGAAAATGTTGAAGTCTAGCTCCTTCACCTAAGCCCTCGAGGTCATGAGCCAATCCGTCAGAAGCTCAAAGAGCAACCTTCTAGCCAGCTTGTCTTATGTTTGGCCGGGGGTAATCAAGCGCTAATGCTTTTATTGTTCAATGTCACCAAATTGCAAAAAGTAAAGAAAAATATTTTTTATTTCATTTTTTGTGAAAAAGGAATAATCCAATAAAGTAAAGGGTTCGTCTTAAAATAAAAAAATGCAACTCTAAAAAATTTTGAAATAAAGTTAGAAAAAACGAAAAATGATAAAAATTCTATACTTATCTCGTTTTTTCGACCTTTTTCACGTTTGACAAAATTGTTTTTATTTCTACAAAAACACTATATATTGATATGTATAATTATGGAGAACTCAATATATTGTATTTAAAGAGACAATGTGATAAATTTAATTATACTTTAATAAACTCAGCAATTATGTGTAATTATATATTTTATGGTAGTGAAAAAGGAGAGGTAACAATGTCTGTTGCGATTTTAGAAACCATGAAGCAAAATATCAAGAGGTTAAATCAGGATATCAAACTATTTCCACAAGTTCATCCTATAACAGCCGATATGAAGCTGACTCATCAAGGAGTCTCTCGTCTTGTTATGATCGATCGATATTCATTTAAAGATACGGAAAAAATTACTTTATCTGAGGGCGATTTTGTTGTTTTAACAATAAAAGAAGATCCGAAATTCCCGGCACGAGGTTTAGGACATATTGTGAGCATTGACTGGCAACAGAAGAAAGCTAGGGTTCAGGTTGAAGACGAATTTAGAGGAGCTTTGGATAAGCCAGAAGAAATAGAATCAGGTATCGTCAATCGATCATTAGATGTTATGGAAAAGCCACTTGAGATATTTTATGAGCAAATTGCTAAAAGAAATGCAACGGGATTAGCTGCAGTCGAAACAACTGAAGAGAAGCGCAAAGAATGGTTTGAAAAATTTTATGAAGAGTTATCTAGTTTAAATTTCGTACCAGCTGGAAGAGTATTGTACGGAGCAGGATCTAATACAGATGTAACGTATTTTAATTGCTATGTTATGCCGTTTGTAGCAGATTCTCGTGATGGGATATCTGAGCATAGAAAGCAAGTTATGGAAATCATGAGTCGTGGAGGTGGAGTAGGAACGAACGGATCAACTCTACGTCCAAGAAATACACTAGCAAAGGGTGTGAATGGGAAATCTTCAGGTTCAGTATCTTGGTTAGATGATATAGCTAAGCTGACTCATTTAGTTGAACAAGGTGGTTCAAGACGTGGTGCGCAAATGATTATGCTCGCTGATTGGCATCCTGATATTGTCGAATTTATTATTTCTAAAATGCAAAATCCACGTATCTTACGATATTTAATGGAAAATACAAACGATGAAACGATTAAAAAATATGCTAATGAAAAGCTAAAGTTTACACCTTTAACTGAACAAGAAAGAACAATGTATCAAGGGGTTGTAAACTATAAAAATATACCAGGTTTAGGTGGATTTAATGAACAAAATATTCGTGAAGCAGAGGAAAAACTTCTAACAGGTGGAACATACAGCGTTCATAACCCGGAATTTCTAACAGGTGCTAATATATCCGTTTGTTTAACGAAGGATTTCATGGATGCTGTTGAAAATGATAGTGATTATGAATTGAAATTTCCAGATGTCGAGAACTATAGCAAAGAAGAAATGGACATTTATAATGAAGAATGGAAAAATGTCGGTGATGTTAGAGCATGGGAGAAGCTTGGACATAAAGTAAGAGTATACCGTACGATTAAAGCAAAAGAGCTTTGGAATTTAATCAATATTTGTGCTACTTATTCTGCAGAGCCTGGGATTTTCTTTATTGATAATGCGAATGATATGACCAATGCGAAAGCTTATGGACAACAAGTGGTAGCAACGAATCCATGTGGAGAGCAACCTTTAGCTCCATATTCTGTTTGTAATTTAGCTGCTATTAATTTAGCGATGATGGTTAATAAAAAGACGAAAACAGTTGATTATACGAAGCTTAAACGCACGGTAGAGGTTGGTGTTCGTATGCAAGACAATGTTATTGATGCAACACCATATTTTCTTGAGGAAAATAAAAAGCAAGCTTTAGGTGAACGTCGTGTAGGATTAGGTGTAATGGGATTACACGATTTATTAATTTATTGCGAAGCAGCTTATGGAAGCGCACAAGCAAACCAGATAGTTGATCAAGTGTTTGAGGTAATTGCTACTACAGCTTACGCGGCTTCAATTGAACTAGCTAAAGAAAAAGGAAGTTTTCCTTTCTTGGTTGGTCCAAATCATGAAGAAACAAATACCTTACGTGAAAATTTTGTTTCAACTGGTTTTATGAAGAAAATGCCTTCTAGTATAAAATCTGACATTAAAAAGTACGGAATACGTAATTCACATTTATTAACCGTAGCTCCAACAGGAAGTACAGGTACAATGGTAGGTGTTTCTACAGGTCTTGAACCATACTTCTCCTTTACGTATTTCAGAAGTGGCCGTTTAGGTAAGTTCATTGAAGTGAAAGCTGATATTGTACAGGAATATTTACAACAAAATCCAGAGGCAAAACCTAATGATTTACCATCCTGGTTCATTTCAGCTATGGAATTATCGCCAGAAGCACATGCAGATGTACAATGTATTATCCAAAGATGGATTGATAGTTCGATCTCTAAAACAGTAAATGCACCAAAAGGGTACAGTGTAGAACAAGTAGAAAAAGTGTATGAGCGATTATATAAAGGCGGTGCAAAAGGTGGTACAGTATACGTCGATGGCAGTCGCGATTCTCAAGTTCTAACTCTTAAAGCAGAAGAAAATCATTTTGAACAACAATCTTTTGAACTCGAAGATGATCAGGCAAAGGTTGTATTAGTTGATACGATCAATGAATTACGTTCTACAAAGGTGACGATTGGTTCAGAAGTGGGGAATACTTGTCCAGTATGTCGAAAAGGTGAGGTTCAAGAAATGGGTGGCTGTAACACATGTACAAATTGTGGAGCACAGCTGAAATGTGGTTTATAAAAAAACATTAAATAATGGGTGGTGAAAAGAGCGTTCAAATTGAACGCTCTTTTTTCTGCAACGACCTTCAATACCATAATATGATATACGCAGTCACTTAAGTTAGTCCATTCAATGAAACAAATAGAGGGATTCGGAAATAAAATTTCCAACTTTTTTATTGAGTGTTGGCTCGTATGGTTGAGGAGAATAAATCTTAAAAGAAATGGGTGATGACTTTGAAACCCTTTATCCCTCAACTTGTCTATATTGAACCACAAGCGCTTGAGTATCCTCTTGGTCGAGAATTAAAAGCAAAATTTGAAAGCATGAATATAGAAATGAAAGAAACAACATCTCATAATCAAATTCGAAATTTGCCTGGAGAAACCGATTTACAGAAATATCGAACTGCTAAATCAACATTGGTTGTTGGTGTTAGGAGAACGTTGAAATTTGATACATCAAAGCCTTCTGCAGAATATGCTATTCCACTAGCTACTGGTTGTATGGGGCACTGTCATTATTGTTATTTACAAACCACTCTCGGTAGCAAGCCTTATATTCGTACTTATGTCAATTTAGAAGAGATATTTGATCAAGCAGATCAATATATGAATGAACGAAAACCTGAAATTACGCGTTTTGAGGCAGCATGTACTTCGGATATTGTAGGTATTGATCATTTAACTCATTCCTTAAAGAAAGCCATTGAATTTATAGGGACACGTGAATTTGGAAGATTACGTTTTGTAACAAAATTTCATCATGTCGACCATTTACTCGATGCAAAGCATAATGGACACACTCGTTTTCGTTTTAGCGTTAATTCTAGATACGTCATAAAAAATTTTGAACCAGGTACATCGAATTTTTATCAGAGATTGGAAGCTGCTAAAAAGGTGGCAAATGCTGGATATCCTTTAGGCTTTATTGTAGCTCCAATCTATATGCATCAAGATTGGAAGGATGGTTATTATGAATTGTTTGAACGTTTGAAGGAATCATTAAATGGCATTCAGATTTCCAACTTAACTTTTGAATTAATTCAGCACCGTTTTACAAAACCTGCAAAGAAAATGATTCAGAAGCATTATCCCAAAACAAAATTAGAATTAGACGAAGAAAAAAGAAAGTATAAATGGGGAAAATATGGAATTGGAAAATACATTTATCAAAAAGAGGACGCGGCAGATTTAGAAGAAACGCTTTCTAGTTTTATTAAGTATTTTTTCCCTGATGCAGAAATACTGTATTTTACGTAAAGGTTGTTTACTAAAAGATTGTTGTTTTTAAATAAGGAGCGAGACTCTTGCGGGAGCAGCTGGATAGGTGAGATTCCATAGGGCATTTATGTACCAAGGATGCTCAGCGCCCGCCCAATGGAAAGTGAGCATCCTGGAGTGGAATTTAAACGAAGCCTGTATTCAATACTTATTCATAGGCAACAAAGTATGCGAAAACACCCAACGTAAAAAACAATGAGGTTACACCAATAAAGCCATCTCAGAGTTGATTTGATATCGGCATCTGAGATGGTTTTATTTCTATGGGGCTTTTTAACTAAAATGCGCAATGTAGATAGCTATCTGTAGGAAAATACTGTTCTTCCTAAACTCCTTACTTGTCCGTGGTAATAAAGTATGCGAAAAAAGCCTTTTTATAAAAGACAAACTCATTCAGTAATAAATTCGTTCCTAAGCGCTTAAAAATGTAAAAAGACTTCCTTTTGAGGGGGGGACGATGATGCTCATCGATGGTGTTTTTTCGGGTGGAGGAATAAAAGGGTATGCCTTGATAGGGGCGTATCAAATTTTGGAGGAAAAAGGTTATAGGTTTAAAAGAACAGCAGGAACAAGTGCAGGTTCTATTATTGCAGCCTTTATTATGGCAGGATATACAGGGAAAGAAATTGAAAAGATGATGCTAGAATTAAATACAGAAATATTATTAGATGAAAGATTGGGAGTTCGTATTCCGTTTGCAAAATGGCTATTATTGTATTGGAAAATGGGGTTATTTAAAGGTGATAATCTTGAAAGTTGGCTGGGAGAAAAATTGGCTGCAAAAGGGATACATAACTTCTCTCATCTTCCAGAAGGCTCATTTCGTGTTGTAGCCTCAGATGTTACCCATGGAGAAATAGTCATTCTTCCCGATGATTTGAGTAAATATAATTGTAATCCTGCTACATTTTCAGTTGCTAAAGCGATTCGGATGAGCTGTAGTATTCCGTATTTTTTTGAGCCAGTAAAAATGAAATGCAATACGGAGACCACCTACATTGTCGACGGTGGAGTCTTAAGTAATCTACCAATGTGGTTATTCGACAACGAAAATGCTCAAAAAGTAAGACCTGTTTTAGGTCTCAAGCTAACTGGCAAAAAATATGGTATACAACCGCGAGAGATTAAAAATGCTATTTCCATGTTTGGGGCTTTATTTGAAACAATGAAAGATGCACACGATAATCGCTATATATCTAGAAAACAAGAAAAGAACATCATATTTATTCCTATTGAGAATACATCTAGTATTGATTTTTATCTTTCAGAAAAGAAGAAGTTAGAACTTATTGAGGTAGGCAGAAACACTACTAAGAAATTTTTAAAGCAGTGGAGTTTTTAAGTTGAAAAGCTACCCTATTCGAGAATGCAGGATATCTTTTGTCCGCAAAAAAAAATCAGGTTATTATGCCTGATTTTTCTTTTTACCCTTTTTCCCTTCAATAACCGTTAAATGTGCGTCCGATCTTTTTCTATGTTTGATATTCTTTTTTGAATTCGCATTAGAATAATGAATGACATTTGCCTTTTTGGGTTTAGCCCCTTGTTTTTTTTGCATAAGCTTCTTAGACTGCTTGGCGGCTTTTTTATAGGCACTCTGATTGGGAGAACCACTCAGCTTATTAAAAACGAATAGGACTACACAAAAAATAATGATAGCAATTAAAATGGTTGATAAAAACCCTTTTGGATCGCTTATTAATGATGTGCCTGCTCCAACTAAAGCAAGACTGATTAAAATTAATAAAACAATAAAAGACTTTGAACGATTCATAAAGGCCACCTCCTTATAATCTTCAATGAATAATATTGTAAACGTTAAAAATAGTGAAAGTAAAGAGTTCTTGTTGTTGGTACTCTTTACGTTACAATTCATCCTAAATAAAAATTATTATATTTAGTTTTACACTATAACCTCTTTTTCTAAACCTGTTTTCTCTTCATTTTCTAAAATTAATAATCTTTCAAAGGATGCTATCGCCACTTCAACTTGATCATCACTTGGCTCCTTAGTGGTTAATAGTTGTAACCAAAGTCCAGGATAGCCGAGGAATCTTAAAATAGGTACATTACGTACTTTATTAGTAATCTGTAAAACTTCAAAAGCAATTCCTAAAACAACTGGAATTAAGGCAATTCTGTTTAGTACACGTACCCAAAGAGGATCTGTTGGGACAAATAGATAAACAAACAATCCGACAATAACAGTAAATAAAATAAAACTACTTCCACAACGATAATGTAAGCGAGATTGGGCTTGCACATTTTCAACAGTGAGTTCTAGATTATTTTCGTATGCATTAATTACTTTATGCTCTGCACCATGGTATTGAAACACTCTTTTAATAAGAGGAGTCATAGATACAAAGTAGATGTATAAAAGTAATAGAAGGAGCTTAAAGACACTTTCTATCATGATTTGCCCTATATCAGAAGAAATAATGGGCTTTGTGAAATTGGCTAAAAAAACAGGTACAAGAGTAAAAATAAATTTTCCAAAGATAAAAGAAAGAACACCAATAACCGCAACACTTAATATCATACCTGCTTTGGATGCGGGATTTTCTTCAACGATCTCTTGTTCTTGCTCTCTTTCCTCAGCTGGATCAAGATCGTATTTTTCAGTAGAAAAATTTAAATGTTTAGATCCAGTTGCACTAGCCTGAATAAGAGCTGCGATTCCTCGAAGGAACGGAATTTTTTTGATAGATGACAATATCGGTTGTGGACTTCTTGGTACATGATAGTACTCAATCGAGCCATCTTTTCGGCGAATTGCAGTTACGGTATTCTTTTTTCCGCCAAACATGACCCCTTCAACTACCGCCTGTCCACCGTATATCGGTTTAGCTTCTGCCATTTTATTACACCAACCTATGCTGTTTGGATTCACTTTCAGCTTTCATGCTATGAGACATTCATATAACCTTATATCTTAAACTTTACAATGAAAGGATGATTAAAGGCAGCTGCTATGTGTATAAATTCATTTTACAAAAAAATTGAAAAGGACTCCACATAAATACTCCATTCAGAAAAAATAAATTCATCTTCATTTTTTTAGCAAACTTCTAATAGTATTAGGACATACTATTTATGGAGGTGTTGAATAGTGGAAAAACAGCATACAAATGATGATCAGAAAGATTCAAAATTAGATCAAAATCAAAAAGAAAAACCGATGTCACCAGTTGCAAATTGTGTAGTAACGGGTTTTATTGGAGGGCTTTTTTGGAGTATTATCGCACAGCTTGCCTATTATTTTCATTTTAGTGAAATAGGACCGAATATGTTGTTATCATTCTGGAAAACACATAAATGGGCTAGTGGAGTATTAGGTTTTATTATTACGATTCTTCTATGCAGTCTAATCTCAATAGCTATTGCTTTCATATATTATGTGATTTTAAGAAAAATGACTGGTCTTTTATTGGCAGTTTTTTTTGGACTTGTGATTTGGGCTCTCGTTCATTTTGCATTAATACCTTTATTTCCGAATATGAAGACGATTAGTGAATTAGATATGAACACAATCATAACGACCATCTGCATATATATTTTATATGGTGTATTTATTGGTGTTAGTATCTCATTTGAAGAAAAAGAAACACAACGTAGAAAAGAAGCTGATAAGCAGTCGCCTGAAGTTCAATCGTAAAAATCAGATATCTCAACCATCGTAAAAAAAATGCGAGTTAACTTTAGAATATGATAAAATGTTCTTACTGAAAGAAATATATGAATATTACATTTGTAATGAACAAAATGTAGAATTGCTTTCTCATTCTAGATGGTCTGGTTGACTAAATTGGGAAGTGATTTCATTCTTACAAGCGTGTAATAATAAGGTATGCATTGGGTATTATTCTAAAGGAGGAGAAAGAGATGGATAAGTTACAAAAATTACGTGAGAGTTTAGATAAGTTACAAGTAGAGGGTATTCTAATAACAAATCCATATAATAGACGTTATATAACTGGCTTTACTGGCACAGCTGGTGTAGCTCTAATATCTCAGTCTAAAGCGTTATTTATTACGGATTTTCGTTATACTGAGCAAGCAGCAGCACAATGCCCGGATTTTGAAATTATTAAACATACACAGGCTATTCATGAAGAGGTTGCCTACCAAGCTAAATTATTAGGAATTTCTAAGTTAGCCTTTGAACAAGATGTACTTACATACGCAACGTATACTAACTACAAAAATGCATTCAGTGGTGATTTTGTTCCTGTTTCGAATGTTGTTGAGAAATTACGCTTGATAAAGACAAATCCAGAGATTAAGATATTAAAGGAAGCTGCGAAGATAGCAGATGCAGCTTTTGAACATATTATTGGATTCATCCGCCCTGGAATTTCCGAGCTGGATGTTTCTAACGAACTTGAGTTCTTCATGAGAAAACAAGGAGCTACATCGTCTTCATTCGATATCATTGTTGCTTCGGGTCATCGTTCTGCACTTCCACATGGAGTAGCCAGTGACAAAATCATTGAAAAAGGTGATTTTGTAACACTTGATTACGGAGCTTATTATAATGGATACGTATCCGATATCACGCGAACTGTGGCAGTAGGAAACCCAAGTGATGAGCTGAAGAATATTTATAATATCGTATTAGAAGCTCAATTACGTGGTATGGCAGGAATTAAACCGGGAATGACAGGTAAAGAAGCAGATGCGTTAACACGAGACTATATTGAAGAAAACGGATTTGGTCCTAATTTTGGACATTCTACTGGGCATGGAATAGGTTTAGAAGTACATGAAGGGCCAGCATTATCATATAAGAGTGATATCGTCTTAGAGCCTGGTATGGCTGTTACAGTAGAACCAGGTATATACGTGCCTGGTCTTGGCGGAGTTCGTATAGAAGATGATACAATTATAACGAATGAAGGAAATGAAGCTCTTACACATTCACCGAAGCAACTTATTATACTGTAATTTTTGGGAGGAAACATAATGATTTCTGTGAACGATTTTAAAACAGGATTAACAATTGAGGTAGACAACGGAATTTGGCAAGTAATTGATTTCCAACACGTAAAACCAGGAAAAGGAGCTGCCTTTGTTCGTTCTAAACTTCGTAACTTACGTACAGGAGCTATTCAAGAAAAAACTTTCCGTGCGGGTGAAAAAGTAGCAAAAGCACATATTGAAAATAGAAAAATGCAATACTTATATGCAAGTGGAGATCAACATGTATTCATGGATAATGAAACATATGATCAAATCGAATTATCTTCTGCTCAAATTGAGCGTGAATTGAAGTTCTTAAAAGAAAATATGGAAGTATATATCATGACTTATCAAACAGAAACAATTGGTGTTGAGCTTCCAAACTCAGTTACATTAGAAGTAATTGAAACTGAACCTGGTATTAAAGGAGATACAGCATCTGGTGGAACAAAACCTGCTACTGTTGAAACTGGTTTAATCGTTCAAGTGCCATTCTTTGTTAACCAAGGTGATAAATTAGTCATTAATACGACTGATGGATCTTATGTATCGAGAGGATAACAACCAGCTGCTCTTTGTATAGAGTAAAGGATTGTCTAAAACAGTGAATGAATGTATAATTCATTCACTGTTTTTTTATTTATTTTAGAATATAAATATTTATTGTGAAGCGATAGACAAAACTTACTCAAAACAAATACAATAAAGAGGTTGAATATTGACTCAAAAGATGAAAATTATGTGTGAAAGCATATAAAGAAATTGAGAGTTTTTGAAAGGGTTTATCATATGCAGACTATGAACAAGGACATAATCAGTAAGCTGACTCCTGCACGATTAATAGTAGTGTATTATTTTCTTGCAGTTACAGTATCTACAGCTTTATTGAAATTGCCAATAGCACTTAAGCCAGGTGTAGATTTATCATTAATGGATGCCATATTTGTTGCCGCAAGTGCTGTTAGTGTGACAGGTTTGACAACAGTTAATATTTCTGAAACCTTTAGTGTGACTGGAAATTTTATTTTAATGTTTGTCCTCCAAGTTGGAGGAATCGGCATTATGACACTTGGTACATTTATGTGGCTTATTTTTCGGAGAAAAATAGGTTTTAAAGAGCGTAGATTAATAATGCAAGATCAAAACTTATACAGTTTTTCAGGTCTTGTGATTCTATTAAGACAGGTATTAATCATTATCATAACGATTGAGGCAATCGGAGCTATCATATTAGGGCTCTATTTATTAAGATACTTTCCAAATCCTTCAGATGCTTTTTTGCATGGATTATTTATGTCAATCAGTGCCACAACAAACGGAGGTTTTGACATAACAGGTGCTTCATTAATGCCTTATGCTAAAGATTATTTTGTACAGTTTATCAATATAATATTGATAATAATGGGAGCAATTGGATTTCCAGTATTAGTTGAAGTGAAAAACTTTCTATCTCATAAACCTGGACAAAAAAAGTTCCATTTTTCATTATTTGCTAAGTTAACTTCTGTTACTTTTTTTGTTCTGATTATAGTAGGAACTATTGTGATCATACTGCTTGAATATAAAGCGTTTTTCGCTGGAAAGAGTTGGCATGAAGGTTTTTTCTATGCTTTTTTCCAATCTGTTTCTACTCGAAGTGGTGGATTATCTACAGTGGATGTAAGCCAATTTACTGAACCAACTCTTTTAGTAATGAGTGGTTTAATGTTTATAGGGGCTTCTCCGAGCTCTGTGGGTGGAGGAATTCGGACAACGACATTCGTTTTAAATTGCTTGTTTGTTTATCATTTTGCAAGAGGTAATACGCGAATTAAAATATTTAAAAGAGAATTACATGAGCAGGATATTAGAAAAGCAGTAACAGTTACATTAATGGCTTGTTTTATTACTTGCACAGCCGTCATAACATTAAGCATATCTGAAAGCTTTACTCTGACACAAATTATTTTCGAAGTATGCTCAGCTTTTGGAACTACAGGGTTGTCTATGGGAATAACACCGGATTTAAGTACGTTTGGTAAATGTGTGATTATCCTTCTAATGTTTATTGGACGTGTAGGGATTGTTACATTCCTATTTATGATTGGTGGAAAAGAAAAGAAAGTGAATTATCGTTATCCTGAAGAGCGAATTATAATCGGATAATTAAAACAAAAAGGTTCTGAAATAC
>NZ_CABKRX010000080.1 GCF_902374955.1 Bacillus massilioanorexius | reverse complement strand
AATCATGAATTGATTCTTTGTTTTTTTTTTGTCTGTTTTCTAAAATTTAAATAATCTAAGTGAATAAAAACAGCATAAAAATCGATTGTAACAGAATTCAACTCACACTCTTCCTATATAGAAAATGATTTGAAAATCCATACTCTGGGATTTCGTATGTACATTTTTCCTGCATAGTTGCTCTTTCTTTTTCAAAAGCTAACGTTATACAAAAGGAGAGTAAGCAATGATCGTAAGAAAAGTATTAGGAGATGTACCACTAACAAAAGATTTGAAACTATTGTTAGTTATCGGTGGACTATTTAGTATTAGTGCTGCTTTATCTAACACTTTTGTTAATATTTTTTTATGGAAGCAATCAGGTAGTTTTCTTGAAATTGGTGTATACAATATTACAATTGTACTGTTACAACTAATTTCTTTTGTGCTTGCTGGAAGATTAGCAAAAGTTATGGATCGAGTAATTGTTCTTCGCATGGGTGTTCTTTTTTTAGCGATATTTTATTTAGTTGTACTATTTGTTGGTGATTTTGCTGCAAAATACATTGTTTTATTAGGAGCTATTCAAGGAATTGGTTCAGGATTGTATTGGCTAGCTTACAATGTGTTAACGTTTGAAATTACAGAACCAGAGAATAGAGATTTTTTTAATGGATTTTTAGGGATTTTAAATTCAATAGGTGGTATGGTTGGCCCGTTTACGGCTGGTTTTATCATATCTCATTTAGTTGGAAATACAGGGTATTCTGTTATATTTGCTATTTCGATGATGTTATTTGCTATTGCTGTTATCATGAGTTTCTTCATTAATAGAAGACATGCAAAAGGGAAGTTTTATGTATGGACGATTATCAAAGAACGGAGAAATAGTAGTAATTGGAAAAATATCACTAATGCTCATATCTTTCAAGGTTTAAGAGAAGGGACCTTTTTTTTCATAGTATCTCTTTTTATTTTTATCTCAACGGGCAGTGAACTAGCTCTAGGAACCTTTGGCTTAATTAATTCAGGAATTGGATTACTTACATATTATTGTGTTTCACGATTTGTTAAGAAGAAAAATAGAAATAAGGCGATTTTAATTGGATCAATCGGTTTATTTATTTCCATCTTTTTTCTTCTTTTTCATGTCACGTACTTTAATTTGTTAATGTATGGGGTGGCAATCGCCTTCTTTTACCCGCTTTTATTAGTTCCATATTTTTCATTAACTTATGATGTAATCGGTAGGAGCTGGAAGGCAGCCGAAATGAGAGTGGAATATATTGTTGTTAAGGAATTATTTTTAAATATTGGTAGGGCCCTATCTATCTTCATATTTCTCATTTGTGTTTCTTTTTTGGATATAGTCCGTATCATGCCATATTTGTTAATCTTTTTAGGATCCGGACATATGATGATTTATTTTTATATACGTAAGATTACATTAGACACGCCCACTGTGTAAAAAGGTACTATTATTTTTTGTTGAAGTAAAACTGAGACACTCTGATGAGAGAAATGAGCATGGAAATTTGGCACTCCTCCGCGATTAGCGAACGGATTGAGCGATTTAGCAATCATCGAATATAATTCAACCTAAAGAAAAAGAAATGATGAACTTGAATCGTAAGATTATAGAAGTTTCTTTTTTTGCTAGAAAAAGTATCTATATTTATATACAATAGGTAATGAAAAAATAAAAGATAAGATAATATCCAGTATTAGATATTATACTTTTTCTTATATAGGGAGGATGTGTGCTACAGGTTGAAGAAAACTAAATCCAAAAAGAAAAAGACGCACGTTCCTTTTCGTTTAAATATGCTTTTCTTTATTGTATTTTTATTATTTTCAGGTTTAATTTTGCGACTCGGAGTAGTTCAAATTGTTTACGGAGAAGATTACCGTCGTGAAATCGAACGTACTGAAGAAATTACGGTTAATAATCCAGTCCCTCGCGGTAAGATTTATGATCGTTATTCAAAAATAATTGTAGATAATACGCCTGTCGATGCGATTACGTATACTAGATATCAAACGACTAAAACTGATGAAATGCTAGAATTAGCAGAGACGTTGGCGAAAATTATTGATCAAAATACAGATAAAGTAACAGAACGTGATAAAAAAGATTTTTGGTTATTAAAAAATCCAGAAAAAGCTAAAGAGAAAATCACAAAGGCTGAACTAAAAAAGCTTGAGGAAAATGAGCTTGATAATGGTGATATATATAAGCTGCAGATTAGTCGAGTTACTGAAGATGAAATAAATGAATTTTCAAAGGATGATCTGGAAGTATTAGCAATATTTAGAGAGCTTTCAAGTGCTCGTTCACTTTCACCTCAAATCATTAAAAATGAAGGGGTAACGAGTGAAGAGGTGGCAATTGTTAGTGAAAATCTAGAAGCTTTACCTGGTATTGACGTAACAACAGATTGGGAAAGAAAGTATATTTTTGATAAAACCTTAAAATCGATAATAGGAAAAGTCACTTCTTCAAAAGAAGGGTTACCGTTAGACCAATTACAATATTTTGAAGCTCGTGATTATAACCGAAATGAACGCGTCGGTAAAAGTTATTTAGAACTGCAATATGAAGATGTTCTTCATGGCCAAAAAGCAAAAGTGAAGAATGTTACAGATAAAACAGGTAATGTTTTAGACTCGCAAATTATATCTGAAGGACAAAGAGGGAAAGACTTAGTTCTTACGATTGATATGGACTTGCAAATAGCTGTAGAAAAGATACTGTTAGAAGAGTTGAAATCTAAAAGAGCAATGGGTGGGACGTATTTATTAGACCGTGCATTTGTCGTTTTAATGGATCCAAAAACAGGTGAAATTTTGACACTCGCAGGTAAGCAGTATGATACAAAAGAAAATCAATATGTTGATTATGCACTTGGTACCTTTACTTCATCTTATGCAATGGGATCGGTTGTAAAAGGTGCGACAGTATTAACAGGTTATCAAACAGGTGCTATCCAGCCAGGACAATATATTCTAGATGAACCACTACAAATTAAGGGAACACCTATTAAAAAATCTTGGAAAACAATGGGTAGTATTAGTGACTTAACAGCATTAAAACAATCATCAAACGTATATATGTTTAAAACAGCTATCGCAATTGGCGGAGGTACTTATAGACCTGGACAATCTTTAAATATTAATACTGAAAGTGCCTTTACTACTATGCGATATTTCTATAATCAATTTGGTTTAGGTGTAAGAACAGGAATTGATTTGCCAAATGAAACAGCTGGAGTTAAAGGACCAGTGGATCCTAAAAACCCTGGTTTATTACTGGATTTAGCTATTGGTCAGTATGATACGTACACGCCGCTTCAACTTGCACAATATGTTTCTACAATTGCAAATGGTGGAAAACGATTAGAGCCACACATTGTTAAAGAAATTAGAGAGCCATCTAACGATGAAACAGAATTAGGTTCTATTGTTAAATCGGTATCTCCAAAAGTATTAAATACGCTCGATATGAAGACATCTCAAATAGAACGAGTTCAAAGAGGTTTCAGAAGTGTTATGAGTGAGCCAGGTGGTACTGGTTTGTCTGCATTCCAAGGGGCAGATTATCAACCAGCAGGTAAAACAGGAACAGCTCAAGCCTTTTATGACGGTCCTCGTAAGAAATATGCAAATGATGAAACAATGAACATCACTTTGGTTGCATATGCACCTTATGACAATCCTGAGATCGCAATGTCAGTTGTTGTACCTTGGGCTTATCAAGGTAGAACGGGACATAGCATGAATTTAAATATCGGTCGAAAAGTTATGGATAAGTATTTTGAGTTGAAAAAGCAACGTACAAATGAAAATACCCATAATCAACAAACGAATACGGAAGAGTAATGAAAAGGAGATGTCAACAAAAGATATACTTTTGTTGGACATCTCTTTTTATTTTAACTTTCTTCTTTATTAAAAGCTGTTTCCTAAAAGGTTGGTTGATTGTGGAGCGTAAGGTGCGAGACCCCTGCGGGAGCAGCGAGACAGGTGAGATCCCATAGGCGTTATGCGCCGAGTATGCCGCCCCGCGGAAAGCAAGCATCCTGAAGCGTTTCAATCTACTTACTTATTAATAGGAGACAAATCCTTATTAAAAGAGAAAAGAGGTTAAGCAAAAAACCTTGTCAAAGCGGGTACAACTGCTTTTATTGGAAAGTAAGAATACACACATACTCAACTTGCTTTAATTAAAATAATACATTATGAAGCGTAGAGGCTTTTTAAAAAGAGATTGAAATCACTTTTTAGAAAGCTTTTTTTACTATTTACAAAACTCTAACAGTCCTTTACATATCCTTTACATTGTATTAAAACCTCTTTAATACTTGTGGAGTATTCTTAAACTTGTAAAGCAAAGCAATAATAAACAGAGTTTCTAGGAGGAATTAGAGGATGAAAGGTTTAAGGTATATGGCATTAACAGCTACAATGACAGGATTACTTGCATTTACTGCAGCATGTGGTTCGTCTGACACAGAGAAGCAAAGCGGTGCAGGTGATAGCAATAAATCCTTAGCAGGAGACGTAGCAATTGATGGTTCATCAACTGTATACCCTATCATGGAAGCTGTATCAGAAGAATACATGTCAGTACAACCAGATGTAAAAGTTTCAGTAGGATTCTCTGGTACTGGTGGAGGTTTTAAGAAATTTATCGCAGGTGATACGGACATCAGTGATGCTTCTCGTCCGATAAAAGATGAAGAAAAAGCTCAACTAGAAGAAAAAGGTATGGATTATACGGAATTAGAATTAGCTTATGATGGTATTTCAATTGTTGTAAACAAAGATAATACATGGGTTGAATCTTTAACGGTTGATCAACTTAAAAAGTTATGGGTAAATGATGGAAAAACAAAATTATGGTCTGATATTGATCCATCTTGGCCTAAAGAAGAAGTTAAATTCTATGCTCCTGGAACAGACTCAGGCACTTATGACTATTTTAACGAAGTTATTTTAGAAGAAAATCCAATTGATGAAAAAGCTACTTTGTCTGAGGATGATAACGTACTTGTACAAGGTGTAAGCGGAGATAAAAATGCTATTGGTTTCTTTGGATTTGCATACTATCATGAAAACAAAGATAAATTAAAAATTGTAAAAATTGATGGCGGTAATGGAGCAGTTGAACCAACTCATGACACAATTCAAGACGGATCTTACGCACCATTATCTCGTCCACTATTCTTATATGTTTCTAATAAATCTGTAGCAGAAAAAGAACAAGTGGCTGATTTCTTAAATCACACATTTGAAGTAGCTGGTGAAATGGCAGAAGAAGTTGGTTATGTTAAATTACCAGAAGATAAATATACAGATGCACTTGATAAATTAAAATCTCTTGAAAAATAATTACAAAGCAATAGAAATGAGTTGGGAAGCGAATAACGCTTCTCAACTTGTTATGTTCAATTCGCATATAAAGGCAAAAGAATGTTTATAGTTTTACTTGGATGAAAGGGGTTATTACTATGGCTTTAAGCCAACAAAAGGATACATCAATCCGGCAAATGATTGAAGAGAAAAAACAGAAAAAGAATAAATTTAAATTTGAAAAATTTGTTCCATATTTATTGCTGTTTGCAGCAATCATTTCAGTGTTAACAACAATTGGTATTGTACTCACATTAATATTTGAAACGTTCGAGTTTTTTACTAGAGTTTCTATTATAGAGTTTTTAACAGAAAAGAAATGGTATCCCTTCTCTGCTACTGATGCAAGTTTTGGAATTATGCCATTAGTAGTAGGTACATTAAAAGTAACTGGTATTGCAACTTTAGTTGCGGTTCCTATTGGTTTAGCAACAGCTATTTTCTTGAGCGAGTATGCAAGTGAGAAAACTCGTAAAATAATAAAACCGATTCTTGAGGTATTAGCTGGAATTCCGACGATTGTTTATGGCTTTTTTGCTTTAACTTTTGTCACACCTATTTTAAGAGAAATATTTCCGTCTTTAGAAATATTTAATGCTCTTAGTCCCGGAATCGTAATCGGAATTATGATTACTCCAATGATTGCATCTCTTTCAGAAGATGCCATGTCATCTGTTCCAAATAGTATTCGTGAAGGGGCATTTGCCTTAGGGGCAACTAAGCTAGAAACGACATTTAAAGTCATTTTACCTGCAGCAATTTCTGGAATAATGGCTTCTATTGTATTGGCGCTATCGAGAGCGATAGGAGAAACAATGATTGTGTCTGTGGCAGGTGGATCAACACCATCATTAGGATTTGATGTTACATCATCTATTCAAACGATGACATCCTATATTGTTCAAGTAAGTACTGGTGATGCAGGATTTGGTACGACAATTTACTACAGTATTTATGCTGTTGGTATGACTCTATTCTTATTCACATTACTTATGAATTTGTTAGCTCAATACATTTCTCGCAAGTTTAAGGAGGAATATTAATGAAGTACATGAATGAGGAAGTTGTACTGAAAAAAATGACTAGTCGATTATGGTCAAATCGTATTTGCAAAGTATTATTTTTCTTTGCAACTTTATTTGGCTTAGTTATACTATCACTCTTGTTATATCGGATATTCTCTCAAGGAATTAGACATTTAGATTTAGATTTTTTAAATAGCTTTGCATCAAGAAAACCCGAAGAGGCTGGAGTTAAAGCCGCATTTATCGGAACCATTTGGTTAATGGCTGTTGTCGCACCTATATCCATTATTTTTGGAGTTGGAACAGCTTTATATCTTGAGGAATATGCAAAGAAAAATCGATTCACAACATTTATTAAGATTAACATTTCAAACCTAGCGGGTGTTCCTTCTATTGTATTTGGTTTACTAGGTTTAACGATTTTCGTAAGAGCTTTAGCTTTAGGTAATTCCGTACTAGCAGCTGGTCTAACAATGAGCTTACTTGTTTTGCCTGTTATTATTGTAGCAGCCCAAGAAGCTATTCGTGCAGTTCCTAAAGAACTTCGTGAAGCTTCCTACGGTATGGGAGCAACAAAATGGCAAACTATCGTGCGAGTTGTATTACCAGCAGCATTGCCTGGTATTGCAACGGGAGCAATATTAGCCCTATCACGTGCGATAGGAGAAACAGCTCCACTAATTGTTGTAGGTATTCCAATGTTTATTGCATTTTTACCTAGAACCGTGTTTGATACATTTACAGTTTTACCGATGCAAATTTACAACTGGACTTCAAGACCACAAGAAGAGTTTCAATTTGTGGCTGCATCAGGAATTATCGTGCTACTTGTCCTATTAATTTTTATGAATTCAGTAGCTGTATTTATTCGTAATAAATTTCAAAAAAGATATTAACGAATGATTTAAATGTATAAGCATATTTGTCTATAGGAGGACGACTAACTATGAGTATGGTTTTAGATAAAAAAATGATGGTAGGAAATGAAAAGTTTGTCCAACAGGTGGATGAGACTATGAAAAATAAAGTTTATGAAACAAAGCAACTAAATTTGTGGTATGGTGACAATCATGCTTTAAAAGATATTAATTTAGATATATACGAAAATGAAGTTACTGCTATCATTGGACCGTCTGGTTGTGGTAAATCAACATACGTGAAAACACTTAATAGAATGATCGAGATGGTTCCTGTTGTGAAGACATCAGGAGAAATTAAATATCGCGGTAGAAATATTTTAGATAAGTCATACACAGTGGAAGAACTCAGAACAAAAGTTGGCATGGTGTTCCAAAAACCAAATCCATTTCCAAAATCCATTTATGAAAATGTCGTTTATGGACCTAAAATTCATGGAATTCGAGATAAAAAAGTTCTAAAAGAAATCGCTGAAAAAAGCTTACGTCAAGCTGCTCTATGGGATGAAGTAAAGGACCGCCTAAATGAAAACGCATATGGATTATCTGGTGGACAGCAACAAAGACTTTGTATGGCACGTTGTTTAGCAATTGAACCAGATGTTATTCTTATGGATGAACCCACTTCGGCTTTAGATCCAATTTCTACATTAAAGGTAGAAGAGTTGGTTCAAGAATTAAAGCAAAACTATAGTATCATCATTGTTACTCATAATATGCAACAAGCTGCGCGAATTTCAGATAAAACAGCCTTCTTCTTAAATGGAGAGGTTATTGAATTTGATGCAACCAATACGATTTTTTCTAATCCATCAGATAAAAGAACAGAAGATTATATTACAGGGCGATTTGGTTAAAGTGAAACTTCCATCAGTAGGATTTTAATGTATCTTCAACTGATGGTTTAGTTAAACCAATCGATTCTTACTGACGCTTTTCTCCCGCTTAAAATACTTTGCCTTCTCTTCGGTTTTGAAGTAGGAGTTTAGTGTCAGTTAGTAAGGGATAAGTTGTTAAAGGAGAGGGAAGCATGGCTGTACGTGAAAAATTTGAGGATGATTTACATTTACTAAAAGATAAATTAGTTTCACTTGGAAAACTAGCAGAAAGTTCATTAATCAAAGCTTTTGAAGCTTTTGAAACACAAAACTATGACTTAGCTTTAGAAGTTCTTGAGGGTGATGAAAAAGCAAACATACTAGAAGAAGAAATAAATGACTTCGCTATTCTGCTAATTGCAAAGCAACAGCCAGTGGCGATTGATTTGCGCAGAATTATTGCTTGTATAAAAATTGCCGCAGATGTAGAAAGAATTGCGGACTATGGAGTAAACATAGCTAAAGCAGCTATTCGTATCGGCAATAAAAATCAAAGCATTCAAGTCGATGAGCTGAAAAAGATGCACACGCTCGTATTAGAAATGCTTAAACTATCTATAAAAGCTTACGTAGAAGAGGATATTCAAGTTGCAAAGGATATCTCATTAATGGATGATGAAGTAGATCATCTTTATGGACAGTCTATGAAACAGCTTCTTAAAGATTCATATGAACAGTTCCAACAAGTAACGCAAATCTCTCTAGTAGCTAGACATCTTGAGAGAACGGGTGATCACATTACAAATATTGCAGAAAATATTTATTATTTGGTTCGTGGTCGTCATCTTGATTTAAATAAATAAGCCAATGTGGAAAGCCTTCAATAAGTATGTTAGATATTATTGAAGGTTTTTTTGTATGAGAGTAGCTATAATTATTCGAAATATTATGTAAATGATGTTTAAAACAGGTAAAATATTGAAAGAATATTATAAAAATTATGTAAAGTGTAGGTCGGGGGTCTTATATACAATTAAAACTAAAGTGTATTAACAAAATTTTTATGTTAAGGTAACATTAAAATTGGAAGAAATAGTAACGAGGAGTGGATAGCCGTGGAAGTGACTGTAAGTCTACAAAATGTCACCAAGAAGATTAAAAGCAAAACGATTATCGATCAGTTAAGTTTTGATGTTTATGCTGGAGAAATTTTTGGATTCCTTGGTCCAAATGGAGCAGGGAAAACAACAACTATTCGTATGATTGTTGGTCTGATGAAAATGACAGATGGTGACGTTATGATATGTGGAGAAAGTGTTAAACGTAATTTTGAAAAAGCCATTAGTCATGTCGGAGCAATTGTTGAAAATCCTGAAATGTATAAATTTTTAACGGGATATGAAAATCTTAAGCATTTTGCTAGAATGTCATCTAAAATTGATAAAACACGCATTGATGAAATTATTGAATTAGTTGGCTTAAAGGATCGAATTCATGAAAAAGTTAAGACATATTCATTAGGAATGCGTCAGCGTCTTGGTTTAGCCCAAGCATTACTGCATAGGCCAAAAGTTCTTATATTAGATGAGCCGACAAATGGATTAGATCCCCAAGGTATCCGTGAAATTCGAGATTATCTGAAACGATTATCGCGTGAAGAAGGAATGTCTGTTATTGTTTCAAGTCATCTTTTATCAGAAATGGAAATGATGTGTGATCGATTTGGAATTATCCAAAATGGTAAATTGGTTGATATTGAAAGTGTTAATAAATTTACGGAGCAGGAAAAGTCTTTATTTAGTATCAAGGTAAAGCCTTTAGACAGTGCTTTCCAAATAATAAATCAAACATACCCTGAGGTTCATCCAGAATTAGTAAATGGTCAATTACAGTTTATGACTGTAGAGGAGAAAATCCCAAATATAATTAGAGAATTAGTAGAACATGATATTTCAATCTTTAGTGTCGAACCTATTAAGGTATCTTTAGAAGAGAAATTTCTACAAATTACTGGAGTAGGAGGGCAAATTCAATGAGACTTATTACTAATGAAATGATGAAATTATTTAAACGTCCTTCGACTTTCATTATGATCGGACTATTAGCTATAGTAATTATTGGTATTGGTGGATTAATGAAATATTTTGAGGTTTCAACTGATGCTCCTGCTAATGAAAGTAGTTGGCAACAAGACTTAAAGGCTGAAAACACTCAAATGATTGAATCTATGAAATCAACCACTATGGATAGTGAAAAAGAATTTTATCAAAAAGAAATCGCTATAAATGAATATCGTTTGCAACATGAAATAGCACCTGATACTTATTCGAATGTATGGTCATTTATGAATAGTATGACTCAAATAATCAATTTTATAGCTATTATTACTATTGTGGTTGCTGCAGGAATTGTAGCAAATGAATTTTCAACGGGTACCATAAAGCTATTGTTAATTCGCCCTGTAAATAGAGTGAAAATTTTAATAAGTAAGTATGCGACTGTTCTTCTTTATTCTGCAGCCATGATTTTATTTGCATTCCTTCTATCATTTTTAGTAGGAGCTGTTTTATTTGGATTTGGTGATGCTGGTCCATATTTATCGTATAGTGATGGAGAAGTTATTGAAAGAACACAGCTAGGAGCTGCTTTCTTTACATTTGGTTTATCATCTGTTGGATTATTAATGCTTACAACTATGGCATTTATGATTTCTGCAGCTTTCAGAAATAGCTCTTTAGCGATAGGAATTTCACTTTTCTTATTATTAATGGGACCAAGTTTGACTGGTTTGTTAGCAATAAAATTCGATTGGGCGAAATATATTTTATTTGCAAATACAGATTTAATGGGATATTTCGAAGGAAGAGTACTTATTGAAGGGATGACCTTGCCATTTTCGTTAGTTGTTTTACTTGTTTATTTTATTATTTTTCATCTTGTTTCGTTTTTATTCTTCACGAAGCGTGATGTCACAGCATAATTAGAAAAGCTCTAGGTCTTGAGATAAAAACGAAATAATGTATTTAGATTGTAAGTGTGAACATAAGAAGAAATGTAAGGGGCCTCCAAAAAGTGATTTCTAATCACTTTTTGGAGGCCCCTTCGCTTTATATGGAGGTCGTTTATTGAAAACACTTGATTTGATAATGTAAATTCCATTTCTTTAAAAAAACTGATGTTACGTGCTTTATGAAAGATTTACAATAGGGATAGGTAGCAGGCTAAATTGAGATACCTCCTTTACTTTTGCGTTACATTCATTCAATTTTTGTTATGATACGGGCAATTTGTTCATATGACATTTCACTTGTAAGGACAAATTTACCAATTTGCACTTTTTTTGAAAAATCATGTTCGCTTAAGTATTGATCAAATTTTATAGCATCATCAATAATATGATTTAACTGCAGTGTTTGACATATTTCTTCTGTTTTCATGCCCTTATTAACAGCTAGCGTATACGATTTTGCTTGTTTAGAAACGGAATCATTTTGGTTATTGTTACTATTGGATGGGGTTTTTGGTTCTTTTTTCACAGAATGATTCTTATTAGGTTCTTCGTCGGTTTTTACAAGTTTATATCCTAGTTTTTGACTAGCAGCTTTTAGCTGAGTGTAAGTCATTGGCTGTTCTTGTTTCTTTTCATCTATGTAGTATAAGCTACCAAGAACAATTGTAGCTATTAATAATCCAGTAGCAAATCCTCTAATACTTCCTCTACTCATCATTAAATCCCTCTCAATTGATTGCTATGTAAAATAGCCGTAATATCTTCAATAGATAATGATGAACGTTGAGAGATTTCATCTATTGAGTAACCTTGATTATATAAAGCTAGAACTTGACTTTTTAATATTTCATTCACTTTATTTCCTCTTTTGATTGGATTTTCTGGAATAAAACTAGTAGAGTCTTGTATTAATAGCTCCTCTTCTAAAATTTGCAATTTCTTCTTAAGTTGATACATATCTTGCATATGCTGCAATGAAAGTTCCTCGATATTTCTTTCTAATTCTGTTGTACGATCTTTTTTAAAAAACGATAGAATAAATAATAGGATTGAGAGTCCTAATAAAATTATAATAGCAATCTTCACTTCATCACCCCAAAACTTAGTAGTATATTCTAATCTATCATACACATTTTCCTACTTTTTTGCTGAACATCTTATCGGATTTATTTGATTTTTATAAATATAGGACAAAGTATTTAATTTTTTGTCAAAAATAGACAATGTATTAATCGCGGAATGAATAGTTAGAATGATATTTTTATAAAATTTTATTTGGTGAGAATAATTTTCAAATATCGACAATTTGCGTTTATTGTTACATTATTTGTTAAATGTTAACATGATATTAAGAAAAGATTCCGAATAGTTTAAAAACATTTCCGGGATTAAAATCTGTTCAATTTTGGGGATGATTTTAATTCATATGTAGGAATAAAGGAAGGCTCTTACCTGAATAGAATCATTGGGAAAATTTTTATTTATTTTTAAGTGAACGTTTATGCTAATTGTAACTGTGAGATTTTCAGATTCGAGAAATAATCGTAACATTCATAAAAGTACAATATATGAAAAATATTGATAAATCATAAAAAATATCGGTAAAGGAGAGTGTAGGATGAATAGTTTCGTGTCAGCAAATAAGAGTAACCTTGAATGCAATGATATCTGTCCTTCTTTAAATGAGAGGCTTGGATCAACGCCTATCCGTATTGGTGTATGGGATAATGGAATTTTATCTTGGGAATATCCATTAAAAAATGATTTTTATCAAATGAACAATGAATTGTTTTCTATTGCTTCTATGAGCTGTTCAACGGAATATGAAATAATAAATATACAAGTAATAAATAAAAAGGCGCTGAGTAAGCAAGTCAAAATCATTGTTCAATATGACAGTGTTTTTGAAAAGAATAGCCTGGCTTTCTATAGTCCAAATGAAAATGCTATCATTCATTTTTCAGATGATACAGTAACAATGATTGGTGGAATATTGAATGGTAAGGGAATGTGTCAATATTGTATCCAAGAAAATAACTTCGCTAGCACTAGCCAATTATTACGTAATCTTGAATGTGGAAGCTTACCTATGTCTTGGTTAGCTAAAGGTGATATAAGTAGTACCTTTACTCTTGAAACGAAGCTAACAAGTGGAGAGATAAACGAAGGGAAAATTTGGACATTTCATTCTACATCAACAGAATTGGTTCGAGAAATGAAAAATGAAATGATTCTCCTCTAATTATTTTTTTGAAAATATATCATTATTGTTTTGAAATAAAAACATACTAGCATTTCAATAAGAAAAATGATATTATAGAAAGGTCCTATGCTAAGATGACATGATGTTTGGAGGGAATTATTAATGCGTGTAAATATTACGTTGGCTTGCACAGAATGTGGAGACCGTAACTATATTTCTAAAAAGAATAAACGTAACAACCCAGATCGCCTTGAACTTAAAAAATATTGTTCAAGAGAAAAGCGTGCAACATTGCACCGCGAAACTAAGTAAACAACAGGAATTACTCCTGTTGTTTTTTTTTATAAGATTGTTTTCTAAAAGATAAATAAGTTCGCTGAATAAATAGAGTATAAAATCGACTGGAGCGTAAGGTGCTAGACTCCTGCGGGAGCAGGTGAGACCCCACAAGGTCCTTATGCATCGAGGAGGCCTCACCACCTGCCCCGCGGAAAGCGAGCATTCTGGAGCAGAATTCAACTCCTATATACAATACTTGTTCATAGGCAACAAAGTATGTGAAAACAGCCTTTTATACAAATAAACAATCATAAGTTTAATCTATGGATTTAGTGGGTCTAGTATAGAGAATTATGTGGGAAATCATTAAGAACGAATAAGAGGTGTTTTTAGCTCTTATAGACTTGAGTAAAGTTAGTGTGTGTTGTCTAACAGACTTAAATTAATAAAAATAATGCATGGAATCCGTTATAAATACGAAAGGTAACGGAGCCAAACATAATGAAAATGGTGATTGAATACATATGGATAAAAAACAATTAAGGGATGAAGTGAGAAATCGATTAAAACAAATACCAAAACAACAGTTCAAACAACAATGTCAGGCTATATCTCATCGATTATTTAAGACAGAGGAATGGGTAAATGCCCAGACAGTTGCTATAACAATTTCTAATGAATTAGAAATCGATACTACTTCTATCATTGAGCAAGCTTGGCTTGAAGGGAAGAAGGTAGCTGTTCCAAAATGTAAATCTTCTGATAAAACGATGACGTTTCGTTATATTGAGAGTTTTGAACAACTTGAAACGGTATATTATCAATTGCAAGAGCCTATTGTTGAACAAACAGAAGAAGCTTTACAAAGTCCATTTGATGTCATGATTGTACCTGGAGTTGTTTATGATAAATCAGGATATCGGATTGGGTTTGGAGGAGGATATTATGATCGTTATTTGGAGAATTATAAAGGATTGACTATTTCACTTCTTTTAGAAGAACAGTTATATCAGAATATCCCACATAACCAATTGGATGTTCCTGTTTGTTTATTAATTCTACCGAATGGAGTCATAGAAACAAATGGTTGAAATAATACTATATATAGCCCTAATTGTAATCACTAGTATGGGTGGATATTATATTAAATCTTTATCATTATCTGGTAGTATAGCTACTTTTATTACTGGATGCTGTGTAGTGATTGGTTTTGGTTGGAGAGGTTTATTCGTATTAGGTGCGTTTTTTTTAACTTCAAGCTTATGGTCCAAATATAAACATCAACAAAAAGGGACATTAAATGACATGCTTGAAAAAGGAGCTCGAAGAGATTGGATTCAAGTTGTAGCAAATGGTTCAATTGCTTCAATTTCTTCACTTCTGTTTTTCTTCACGAATGAAAATATATGGCTATATGCTTTTATAACTTCGATTGCCGCGGCTAATGCTGATACTTGGGCCTCAGAGATTGGGGTCTTAAGTAAAAGAAAACCAATCTATATTTTATCTGGGAAAATGGTGGAGAAAGGAACATCCGGAGCTATATCATGGCTTGGAACCTTATCTTCTTTAGGCGCATCTCTTTTTATCGGACTTTTAAGCTTTAGCTTGTTTTCTATTCAATCCTTTACCTTATTGCTTTTGGTCATACTGATAGGATTTCTAGGGAGTGTGATTGATACACTATTAGGTGCAACTATTCAAGCTATTTATCAATGTAAGATATGCGGTCTCAAAACAGAAAAAAAATACCATTGTCGAGAAAAAACATTTTTAATAAAAGGAGCGAATTGGTGCAATAATGATATAGTAAACGTTTCGTCTATTTTCATTGCAACGCTGATCTTTGTATTCTCTTATATGATTTTTGTGGGTTATTAAGGATATTGAAGAAAGAATAACCTAACGGCCCATATAATTCCATAAAAAGTTTGTGAAATATTGAACTTGTAACAAAATGGACATCTATGAAGCGCTTACTTAACAACATGACTACCGTATTTTATATTAAAATTCTAGCGTATACTTAATAAGTACACTTTATAAGAAAAATGTTTTTTCGAAAGGAAAGAATGAAATGAACACAAAAAATAAAGTTAATCGAGTAGTACTAGTTGGAACTGGTTTTGTAGGAAGTAGCTATGCTTTTGCATTATTGAACCAAGGAATTACTGAAGAGCTGGTATTAGTTGATGTGAATAAAGAAAAAGCAGAGGGCGAAGCAATTGATATGAACCACGGTTTACCATTCGCACCTTCAAAAACTAAAGTGTGGAGTGGATCATATGCTGATTGTAAAACAGCAGATATCGTTGTTTTAACAGCTGGAGCAAACCAAAAACCTGGAGAAACACGTTTAGATTTAGTAGCTAAAAATACAGCGATTATGAAATCTATTGTAGAAGAAATTATGGCTACTGGTTTTGATGGAATTTTCTTAGTTGCAGCAAACCCAGTTGATATTTTAACTTATGCTGCTTGGAAATTCTCTGGTCTTCCAAAAGAGCGTGTAATTGGATCAGGTACAATTCTAGATACAGCACGTTTCCGTTATGAGCTTGGAGAATATTTTGATATTGATACTCGTAACGTTCATGCATACATAATCGGTGAGCACGGTGATACTGAACTTCCTGTATATAGCCATGTTAATTTAGGTGCAAAACCACTCGCAAAAGCTCTTGAAACAAAAGCTGATTATAAAAAAGAAGATCTTGATGAAATGTTTGTAAATGTTCGTGATGCAGCTTACAAAATCATCGATCGTAAAGGTGCTACGTATTATGGAATTGCAATGGGATTAGCTCGTATTACTAAAGCGATTCTTCAAGACGAAAACAGTATCCTAACAGTTTCGGCTTATCTAGAAGGTCAATATGGCCAAGAAGATATCTACATTGGAGTTCCATGTGTAGTAAATCGTAGCGGATTAAGAGAAATTGTTGAATTAGAGCTTAATCAAGAAGAGAAAGAAAAATTTGCTCATTCAGTAAAAGTTCTAAAAGAAACAATGGCTCCAATTGAATCTTTAAAATAGAATGTTTTTTAAAAGATTTTTGCTTTATCTTTAAATAAGTTCGCTGAATAAATATAGTATAAAAAAGTCGAATGGAGAGTTAGGTGCGAGACTCCTGAGGGAGCAGCGGGATAGGTGAGAACCCACAGGTACTATGTGCCGAGGATGCTCACCACCCGCCCCGCGGAAAGCGAGCATCCTGGAGTGGAATTCAACTCAGCCTATATTCAATACTTGTTCATAGGCAACAAATTATGCGAAAACATCCTTAAAATAGCTTTATTACACAAAATTGCTGTTTTGGATGAAGGTGAATGAGGAGCAGAATCCTGAAGGATCAAAAGCGACTTCAAATAAATGTTTGCGATAATTCGTGCTCACTTGACTCATCGAAGACTTAAAATATTTATAATATAATTCATAAAAATCCCTCTTATGATGAACACTATCACCTAGGAGGGATTATTTTATGAAAATGTTTTTGGTAAAAGTCATTTTACTTATTGTTTTGTTTAGATTGGCTTATAAATATCGATATCGATTAATGAATTTATTACTTAGTATTAAGTTCATTAGACGTTATATAGTAGCACAGTCTATGAAAATGCCTTTTCCTAGTGGATTTCTTTTTCAAAGCTTTATTTCTTAGAATAAAGGCTATTAGTTTATAACAAAATAAGAACCCATACTTTTGAACTAGTGTTTCTTTTAGCAGCCATGCTTAAAAATAAGCTTACAATTGTAGGAAAACATATCTGGACTTCTTACAAGTTTTGTCTTATTTTTATTGCATGGCTATTTTTTAGTTTGCGAGTGAAAATTTTTAACAAATACTAATTTTTTTAGTTATTCATTGTGTTTTTTCTTTTATAATGATAGAAATAGTTAAGAGCATAGAGTGTTTAGTGAAAGTAGGGAAGAGTGTGAGCTTTAATGAGGACTATTTATTCTGGCGTACAATTAGAACGTTAACACAAGAATATGGATATAGCATGATTACCATGTCAGAAAGTCAAAATGAGGTTTGGCTAGAAGATAATAAAAATTCAAATTCGGTTATTAGATTGATGCGAATTGACTTTGATTGGGCAATCGCGCTAAAGAAAGATCTTAATCGTACTGCGCTTGTTGGGGAAAACATTCGTAAAAAGTTATTTAAAAAGCCAATTTCAATCATCAATTTATATTTTACTAAATTTAAACCTGTGGATGATTATGCAGCATATGAAACGAATCAAATAAAAAATAATAAAACGACCATTTCTACAACTATTATTGATTCATTAAGCTTTAAAGAGGGCTTACAAAAGGTTGAAGAAAAGCTACAAATTAATTTGGAGCAGGTTAAGGTAATACCAGAAGATATTAGCGAAGAAAACATTGCACAGCTTAAAAATAGCGCAATTCAAGCAAGCTTAGAAAAAAGACAAGAAGAGCAAAATATGTTTCAATACGGAAAGCCGTTTTTAACTAAAGTCTTTTTGGCTATTCAAATCATTATATTTATTGCGATGGAGATTGTGGGTAGTAGTGAAAGTAATATAACCCTTGTAGAATTTGGTGCGAAATATAATCCGTTGATTCTTGATGGAGAATGGTGGCGTTTTATTATGCCAATCTTCATCCATATTGGATTTCTTCATATATTAATGAATTCAGTTGCTCTCTATTATATAGGTTCTGAAGTTGAAAGATTATATGGAAGCATTCGTTTTTTCTTCATCTATTTGTTTGCGGGATTTGCAGGGGTATTAGCTAGCTTTATTTTCTCGACTAATATATCTGCTGGTGCAAGTGGAGCGATTTTTGGTTGTTTTGGGGCCCTATTGTATTTCGGTATTGCTCATCCAAAATTATTCTTAAGAGCAATGGGAACGAATATTATTGTGTTAATCGTTATCAATTTATTAATGGGATTTATTATATCTGAAATTGATAATGCGGGTCATATTGGCGGATTGCTTGGTGGATTTGCAGCAGCGGCTGTTGTTGGATTACCAAAAGCAAAGAAACCGTTGTTCCGTATATTCGGTGGAGTGGCTCTTGTTTTAGTGACTATATTCCTCTTAAACTACGGTTTTGACAAGCAAAGAAATGCAAATCAAGATGTAGCGTTAGCATCATTAGCACAAGAATATATCAATAAAGGAGAGAATGAAAAGGCAAAAAAAATCCTATTATCTTCTATTAATAATGATATTATTTCACCGAATGCCTATTTTTTTCTTGGGAACTTTAGCATAGATGAAAAAGACTTTGATCAAGCACAAAAATATTATAAAAAAGCTATTGAATTAAACCCAGAATTTCATCAAGCACATTTTAACTTAGCTTTGACCTATTTACAAAATAATGAGGTATCTGAGGCTAAAAAGCATGTAGACAAAGCATTGGAGTTAAATCCAAATGATGAAGCTTATACAAAAGTTTCTGACCAGATAAAAGCTTGGTTGCAACAAAATAAATAACTTATATTCAAGAAAAGGAAACATCTAATGGTATGTTTCCTTTTTTTTATGTCCAAAATTAACGATAGGTAGAAAGGAGTTAACGTAATGAGCTTGATTAAACATTCTGTGTCTAAACATATTGAAGACAATCTTACTTATTTAAATGATGCCATGGCGGTGGATAAAAGTTTCGACGTCATTCGTCTTGACGTCGTTTATGCGAATCGTAAAATGGCTCTTTTCTTAATTGATGGTTTTGTTAAGGATGATATTCTTCATTATTTAATGAAGGTACTCCTTGAGTTAAACGAGGGGGATTTAGATCCAGATCCACTAGAAAAATTATTAAAAACATACATACCGTATGTAGAGGTTGAGGCTACTGATAATCTTGATCAGGTAATTGACAGTGTTCTAGCTGGTCCAACAGCACTAATTGTAGACGGTATTGATCGCGCCATCTTAATAGATGCTAGAACATATCCTGTCCGAGGACCTCAAGAACCAGACATGGAAAGGGTTGTACGTGGAGCGAGAGATGGTTTTGTTGAGACTCTTGTTTTTAACACAGCCTTAACAAGAAGAAGAGTCCGAGATCGAACATTGAGAATGGAATATATGGCGATTGGTCGAAGGTCCAAAACCGATGTAGTCGTTTGCTATATAGAGGACATTGCGAATAGCCATTTTGTAAGGGATGTTAAAGAGTCATTGGAACAAATCGATACGGATGGCTTACCTATGGGTGAAAAAAGTATTGACGAATTTATAACAGGACAATATTGGAATCCCTATCCTATTATGCGTTACACAGAGCGCCCTGATACTACTGCTGCTCATCTATATGATGGTCATGTTATTGTATTCGTGGATGGGTCTCCAAGCGCATTAATCACTCCTTCGACGTTTTGGCATCATCTTCAGCATGCTGAAGAATATCGAAATAAGCCTTTAGTAGGAGCTTATTTAAGATTGGTTCGATTTTTGGCAGTATGGGCATCCATTTTTATTTTGCCACTATGGTATTTCTTAGCTGAAAATCCCACCTTCTTACCAGCTTCCCTTTCATATATTGGACCAAATGAGGTTGGTCATATTCCATTGATTTTTCAGTTTCTCATCATCGAAGTAGGTTTAGACATGCTTAGAATGGCAGCGATTCATACTCCATCATCACTAGCTACGGCACTAGGTTTAGTTGCTGCTTTGATGATAGGTGGAGTAGCAGTAGAAGTGGGGTTGTTATCGAATGAGGTTATTTTATATTTATCGATGGCTGCCATAGGTACATTCGCTACACCTAGCTATGAATTGAGTTTAGCTAACCGATTAATTCGTTTAGCATTATTATTGTCTACAGCGATATTCGGATTACCTGGCTTTGTCATTGGTATAACTATTTTTATACTACTATTAATTAATATGAAATCATTGGGCGTCCCTTATATGTGGCCGTTTATCCCATTTTCTTATCGGGCATTAAGAGATGTCATTATACGAGCACCAATGCCATTAAAAAATCGGCGCCCTAAAGCTCTGCATCCTAAAGATCCAGATCGATAATTCGTGCAAGGAAAATTTTCCTCTATCTTGTGAGTTTGTTATAGTTCAGATATACTTTATGTGTAATTACACATAAAGTATATCTTTGTATTGTTGGGACAAATCTTCTACAATTCAAAGGTTGAACAAATCGGATTCATGCTGGTTCTTAACCTACCAATTAGGCAACTTTACTAATATGTTTAATAGATGGGAAAGTAGGTACCAGTTAGAATGGGACAAAGAGGGAAATTATGCAGACTATATATGATATCCAACAGTTGTTAAAAAAGTTTGGTACGATTATTTATGTGGGAGACCGTTTAGCTGATCTTGAATTAATGGAATTTGAATTAAGAGAGCTATACAAATCACAGCTTATTGAAATCAAAGATTTTCAAGTAGCTATGATGTTATTGAGACGAGAAATTGAGATCGAAAAAGAAAAAAAAGTGTAAGGTGGAGTATTATGGAAAAGTGGTTAATTGGAGTAGATTTAGGTGGTACAACTACGAAATTAGCTTTTATTACGTGTGATGGTGAGATTGTACACAAGTGGGAAATACCTACTGATACATCGAATAAAGGCCAAAACATTACTAAAAATATTGCAAAAGCAATTGATGAGAAATTGGCAGAGTTAGGCGAAAATAAAGATCGAATTTTAGGTATTGGTATGGGGGCACCTGGTCCGGTAAATACAGAAATGGGTGTTATTTATGAAGCCGTTAACCTAGGATGGAGTAATTACCCATTACAAGAAGAATTGGCAAAAGAAACAGGATTATCTGTTATTGTTGAAAATGATGCAAATATCGCAGCTGTTGGCGAAATGTGGAAAGGTGCTGGATCTGGAGCGAAGGATTTAGTTTGTATCACACTTGGTACTGGAGTTGGTGGCGGTGTTATTGCAAACGGTTCCTTAGTACAAGGTGCAAGCGGAGCAGCTGGTGAAATTGGACATATAACTGTTGTTGCAAATAATGGATATAATTGTAATTGCGGTAAAACAGGCTGCCTAGAAACTGTTGCTTCTGCGACAGGAATAGTTCGAGTTGCTTTAGAAAAAATTGGCGAGTTTCCAAATTCAGCGTTAGCGGTTATACTAAATCAAGAAGGAAAAATTACCGCTAAGGATGTTGCTACTTGTGCACAACAAGGTGATGAATATGCTGTAATGGTATTAGACCGTGTTACAAATTATTTAGGATTGTCATTGGCAAACGTTGCAAGTGTCTTAAATCCAGAGAAAATAGTGATTGGCGGCGGCGTTTCTAAAGCTGGCGACATTTTGTTGAACTCAATAAATAAATATTTCCAACAATATTCATTTGTACGGGTTAGAGAATCTACTTCTTTAGCCATCGCAACTTTAGGTAACGATGCTGGTGTTATTGGGGCAGCATGGCTTGTTAAAAACCAATTTTTAAAGTAAGTAAGTTTTACTATAGATGAACTTATTAGTATGATAGATAAAGAGGGTGTCAGTCATTAGCATTGCTTTTGAGACATCCTCTTCTATTTTTGAGAAATTGTTTGATAAAAGATTGTTGTTTTTATAAATATTCTTTGAATACAAACAGTGGTTTGTTACTGCCTGCTCTTCAGAAAGAGAGCAGCCTGAAGTAGCATTTAATCTACATTTCTTACCTGTTCAATGGACAACAAAGTTTCTGAAACCAGTTTTTGATAAGAAGGGATGAGAACTTGTATTTATGAACTGGGTTTTTGGTAATAATTTCATGAAACTTTTTTAAATCTCACTCGTCTAATAAAGAGGGACAAAGAAAAGATATATGAATATGTGACTTAAGTACCTGAAATCGTCGATTTTTGGATTATTTTTCGATTTGCTTTTTTGTAAAAAAAGTATTAAGATTTTATCGAGGTTGTGTTAAAAATTTGTATATCTTTCCGTCAAGCTCAGCTAAAAATCAATATAATGATTTGAAAAACTTCAAAGAGCAAAACCAGATTTAATATAAAGTCGTATTGAAGTCGACTATTTAACTGTTAGTTTTAGGGGAGGTACTATTCTTAATGAAAAATAATTTTTTAAAGAAGAATTTTTCGTTTCAAGGCATTTCATTGATGGCCTTAGCTATTATCATGCTTTGGATCAAAACATATATCACATATAAAATTAGTTTTGACCTTACAATTGAAAATGCGATGCAAGAGTTTATATTGTTTATTAATCCATTAAGCTTTTTAATGCTCGTTTTTGGTATTGGCTTGTTTTTAAAAGAAAAACGACGTCCAGCTTTTATATTAATTACCAGCTTTTTAGTAACAGCAATCCTATATGGTAATGTTGTGTACTATCGAGAATTTACGGATTTCTTAACTGTAGCCTTGTTTAAACAAACTAGTAACATGGGTGATTTAGCTTCAAGTATTTTTACTTTAATGACACCATGGGATCTTCTGTTTTTTGTAGATGTTCTTATCTTGGGCTTAATCATTAAATTTAAACCTAAATTTGTTATTAATAAAACATATACGAAAACAAACCGACGTGTTTATTATTTACTAGTTGTTGCAATTGGATTCTTTAATCTTGGTTTAGCTGAAACTGAGCGTCCTCAATTGTTAACAAGATCATTTGACCGTGAGTATTTAGTTAAGTACATCGGAACGTACAACTATCATTTATATGATGCTTATTTACAAACAAAAACATCTGCTCAAAGAGCATTGGCGGATGGTAGTGAATTAGCAGACATTGAAAACTATGTACGAGCTAATTACAAAGAACCAAATCAAGAAATGAAAGGTATTGCGAAGGATAAAAACCTAATCGTAATCAGCTTAGAAAGCTTACAAAACTTTGTGATTAATAATACGTTAAACGGTGAGGAGATTACTCCTTTCTTAAACTCTTTAATTAAAGATAGCTTCTATTTTGATAATTTTTATCACCAAGTAGGACAAGGGAAAACATCTGACTCTGAGTTTCTGTTAGAAAACTCATTATATCCTTTAAGTAGAGGTGCTGTATTCTTTACAAATGCAGAAAATGAATTAACAACATTAGCTGAAACACTTAGAGACAATGGTTATTCTACGGCTGCACTTCATGCTAACGGAAAAAGTTTCTGGAATCGTGATGTTATGTATGAATCAATTGGTTATGACAGATTCTATAATATCGATGATTATGAAGTAAATGATGAAAACTCAGTAGGTTGGGGATTAAAAGATAAAGACTTCTTTGCACAGTCTAGGGAGCATTTAAAAGAGTTACAAAGTAAAGGTACTCCATTCTATGCGAAATTTATTACTTTAACGAACCACCATCCGTATACGTTAAATGAAGAAGATGCAACGATTGGTAAGTTTGATTCGAATTCAAAAACATTAAATAACTATTTCCAAACAGTTCGATATATGGATGAAGCGATTGAACAATTCTTTACACAGCTTAAAGAAGATGGCTTATATGATAATTCTGTGATTGTAATGTATGGAGACCATTATGGTATTTCTGAGAATCATAATACAGCAATGGCACAGTATTTAAATAAAGAATCTATTACACCTTTTGATTCTGTACAGTTACAACGTGTACCACTGATTATCCATGTACCAGGACAAAAAGGTAAAACGATTTCTACAGTTTCAGGTCAAATTGACTTAAAACCAACTATTTTAAATTTACTTGGCTATGATGCGAATGAAGACATCCAATTTGGATCTGACATCATGTCAAAAGAGAACTTAGAATTTACTGTATTACGTGATGGAAGCTTTATTACAGATAAATATGTTTATACGAATGAAACATTATATGATAAAGCTACTGGAGAAGTAATAGAAGATAAATCGATAGTCAAACCTTATATTGAAAAAGCTGAGCAAGAGCTCGATTTCTCAGATAAGATTATCTACGGAGATTTACTTCGTTTTATTGATTCTGATGAAACAAAGAAATCTAAAGAGTAGTAGTAAAAGAGGTTATTCTTAGGAATAACCTCTTTTTTGTATATGTTGTTGTTAATTTTATATAAAGTTACGAATAAGGAGGTAATTTAACATAGCCTATATTATAGGTAGAATATGAAGCAAAATGCTTTTGGATTAACAGAATAAGCAAAGAGGCATATAATAGATGTTTGTATATCCATTTTCAATGTCTTTTATTGCATGTTTAGATATATGTATTCATAAATATATGAATGTAGAAAGGAGTGTTAATTAAGATGTTTAAGGTGTATCACTATGATCTTTTGGAGAGAGATATACAATATTTAATTGACAAGTTTCCTTTTATTCAAATGAATATCATTGGTAAAAGTGTGTTAGACAGAAATATTTACGAACTACGAATAGGAAGTGGAGATTTAGTCATTCATTATAATGCCTCCTTTCATGCGAATGAATGGATTACATCATTGGTTTTAATGAAATGGTTAAAAAGCTATTTACATACTAGTCATTTGGCATTAAAATGGTTAAATCGTATTACACTATCTATTGTTCCAATGGTAAATCCAGATGGAATTGAATTAGTGTATAGAGGGAAAGAAGCTGCTAAAGGGCTATTTGATGTAGAAGCAATGAATAACTATAAGCCAGATTATTTAGGATGGAAAGCAAATATTCGAGGAATCGATTTAAATAAACAATATCCAGCTGAATGGGAGAAATATAAGCAGTTAACCTATTGTGAAAAGCCTTATTATAGAGATTTTCCTGGATATAGACCTCTAACAGAACCTGAAGCTATTGCCATGAGTAATCTTGTTCTTACAGACAATATTGACCGTGTCGTTTGTCTTCATACACAAGGGGAAGAATTTTATTGGGGATATCAAGGATTGGAGTCTGAATTTTCGGAAGAAATAGCAAAGAAAATTGAACAAATTAGCTGTTATAAAGGAATTAGGAATGTCAAAAGTCATGCAGGATTTCGAGATTGGTTTATTTTAACAACAAGTAGGATTGGGTTTACTTTGGAACTAGGAAAGGGTATTAATCCATTACCCTTGTCACAGTTTAAGCGAGTTTACCAGGATGTGATTCCGATACTTGATGAGCTTATGTTGTTTATAAATAATCATAAATAGGAAAATAGAAGGGAATTTATGCAAATTCATATTCATCCTTTAATAAATATGATTTATTTACTATTATTAAAATAGAAGTTTTATATAAAAACGTAAAGGTGTGTGATATGGACGTATCTAATTTTATTAATTTGGGGTGAAAGGGTTTGGAAGAACTACACTTGAAGAAAACGGGTTATTTAACGTGTCTATTCGTCTGTTTTCTTTGTATATTTGTTGTTGGCTGTAAAGAGCATCAAGAAAAAGTGAAAGTAAAAGAAAAAGAAAAAACGAAAATATTAAATCAAGAAGAAATAATCAAACCGCTCCCCCTGTCAGAAGACAGTTCTATTCTTGAAAGTAGTTATGGATGGCTAAATGAAGATACTATTCTTTATTCTACAAAGATTGGTAACCAATATGCACTCATTTCCTATCACATTCCTTCGAAAAAGAAGAAAAAGCTTTTTATAACAGATCACCTTATTATGGAAGCTTCCATATCTCCAAATAAAAAGTATATCCTTTTATATTCTAAGGGAAGTCATTCGCAAATGAACATTCATATATTAACTATTCAAGGAGAGGATCGATATTCTGTTTCCTTACCAGCAAATGAATTAGTAGTATCCTGGAATCCATTTGTTGATGATAACTTAGTATTAATTACTAGTTTTTATGAAGATTGGACATATAGTAGTTTTCTTTGTGATATTGAAATGAAAAATCTAGAGGAAGTACGTATTCCACAGCCTTTTACTCAGTGGGAATCAGCAACCTCTTTAATGTATTTAGAATTGAATGATGATATCCAACAGTCTTCAGCTCCACTTATGAGCTATAGTATTAAATCTAAAGAAAAGAAAACGCTGTTTAATAATATATTAGACTTTAAAATACAAAATGATGTATTGGTTACGACTCATGAAAAACAAAGCGAAGATAATCAAAACCAAATTGTATTCCAGATAAATAAAGGTAACACGGTAAAATCGATAAGTTTGCCAACTATTGCTGATCAATATGGCTCTATAGTTTTACCTTATACTATTCTTAGCGAAGAAGATTCAATTGTAACCTATATACCATATAAGACAAATTCAAATGACCCTTATGAAGAGAGTTACCAACTAATTAACTATAATTGGGAATCAAATAAGATTAAGGTCATTTCGAAGAATGTTAAATTAGCACCTCTAGCTTGCTCTCCAAATGGAGAGGAATGTTTATATGGTAATAAATTAGAGAACCTCATTCATTTACGAAATCTATAATAGAGTATAGTAACATGGATTGTAAGTTAGATCATGTAAAAGTCATTCTTATAAAGGACTATATGAAAAGTAATACAATTACTTTTCATATAGTCCTTAAATTATAGTTGTAGATGAAAATAAAACTTGCCCTCGGAGATCGAACGAATTATAGCTAGTATTAAACAATAAAAATGTAACACAGCCAATAAAAAGAGCTTATAGAGTAAGTCTGAAAAAGACTAATTCTATAAGCTAATGACACGAAAACTATTTAGATGCTTATTCTATGTAGAATTAATGTGCGACAGGTACAGTTACTTTGTCCATTAAAGGTCCAATTGCTGTAGCAATGGTAAATGCTCCAAACATAAGTGTTGTTCCAGCAGCAAAAACTAAACCTAATACATTCTTTTCTTTAAAAGTTTTATAGACTGCGTAAACAGCTAGAAGTGTGATAAAAGCAAAAATTACCACTAATCCCATAAAAAAAACCCCCTTTGAAAATCACTTAAGTACTTTTTCAATAGCAGATTCCTTTGCTACTGAACCAAACATCTACTATAATTTAGTAAAATAGCATTTGTAGTAATTTTAATTCTTTTTTTAATGTTTGTACAGATGAAAAAATGACACTTCTATGTCAAATATGGAAAATCGTGTTAAAAATATGCTATTTATTAACACTTTATGAGAAGAAAGAAGGGATTCATTTGATGAGATATTATCAATTACCTTTAGGTGCCCTACAGACAAATTGTTATATTTTGAAGAACGATAAAAATGAGTGTATTATTATTGATCCAGGTGCTGAAGGTAAAAAACTTATTCAGTTCTTGAATGATAATAAACTTCAACCATCGGCTATACTGTTAACTCATGCTCATTTCGATCATATTGGAGCGGTAGATGATATTCGAGAAGCTTTCCAAATTCCAGTTTATGTTCATAAAAAGGAAGAAAAATGGTTAACAACTCCATCATTAAATGGATCTGCACATTTTGGAAACATAGTTGAAATAAAAGCAGCTGACACATTGATTATGGAGGAGCAACAATTAACGATTGGAAGCTTTACTTTTGAGGTGTTTGAAACGCCGGGGCATTCGCCAGGAAGTGTTTCATACTACTTACAAAACGAAGGATATTTATTCTCTGGAGATGTTCTTTTCCAAGGAAGTGTAGGACGTACAGATTTAGTTGGAGGAAGCATGGATGTATTAATGGATAGTATTCATAATAAGGTATTAACACTTCCAACTGATACGATTGTATTTCCAGGTCATGGACCAATTACTTTAATAGAGAATGAAATGAATAGCAATCCGTTTCTTAATGGCTTTAACTAGAAAAACCCCTACTCATTTGAGTGGGGATTTTCTGGGGGATATCCTACTTCAATAATGGGAGGGGACATAGGTAAGCTACTAAGAAAAATATAGTATATATTTTCCACTATGTCAATAGTGGAAACAATTTTCGGGAGAAAAAATGGAAAAAAATATAAAAAAATCAATATTGATGCAGAAGGCTAAAATGATTTCCTATAACGATTATATTCAGGAAGTTTTGTATCATCCAGTATATGGTTATTATAATAAAAATGAGGATAAAGTCGGTTCTCGCGGTGATTTTTATACAAGTAGTAATGTTGGTGATATATTTGGGAGAACTCTAGCCAATTGGTTCGTACATATCATCACTACCTATCAGCTACCAGCTTGTATAGTTGAATTAGGGGGAGGAACCGGAAGGTTGGCCCATGCTATTCTTCAAGAAATCAATGAAAAGCATCCAGAAGTTTTTCACCAATTACATTATATTATAGTGGAGAGTAGCCCCTATCATCAGCAGCAACAAAAACAGCTGCTAGCTGAATATAGTCAAGTATACTATTACAACAATTTAGATCATCTATCATCGATAATGGGAATTGTTATTTCCAATGAGTTATTTGATGCTTTTCCAGTGCATGTTATAGAGAATAAGGATCATCAATTGTTTGAAGCTATGATTACTGTTGATAATGACGTATTAAAAGAGAGTTTGATTCCGTTGGAAAATAGCAGAATATTCGATTATTTAAATGGTCAGAAACTAATTCTGAAAGATGGGCAGAGATTCGAAATACCGATTGCTATGATTGACTTTTATCGTTCGTTATGTCGGAAAGTTGAAAAAGGAATGATTGTTACCATTGATTATGGCTATTTGCATAAGGAGTGGGGAGAGGCGAGTCATCGAAAAGGCAGCTTGCGAGGATACTATCAACATAAGATGATTGAAAATGTACTCCTTTATTCTGGAAACATGGATATTACATCGCATATTCATTGGGATGCTTTACAAAGTGTAGGAATGGAAGAAAATGTGAAGACAGAGGGGCTTTTCGCACAAAATGACTTCTTAATATCATGTGGAATATTATCATACTTACAAAATAGTTCTTCAACAGATCCGTTTTCATTTGGGCAAAAGCGTAATCGAGCGATTCGCACGCTCATTCAACCTGGCCAGATTAGTTCTTACTTTAAGACCTTAATACAAGCAAAGCGGCTCGATATAGATCATTTATTCCCACTCAGGAACGATTTAAGATAAAAACGTTTACAAAAAGAAAAATAAAGAGTCTGTCTAAAAGAAAATCAAAAAACCATCCTTTGAGCAGACTCTTTATCTTTTAATGTCCCATTCCAGGAACCATTAAATATGTTGTGTAGTAGGTAAAGCCAGCAAAGAATACAGTTAAGTACGCTCCGAATACGTAAATATACATACGTTCAGACAATTTTAAATAACTTAATAAAACAAAGAATCCAGTTTGTGCAAAAAATAATAGTGATACACCGTTCATACCACCCAAGTAAAACATGACAGCAAAGATACCAGTCCAAAAACCAAGAACTCTGTACATACGTTCCATTATGTATCCCTCCCTTTCCCCATAATGTCCACACTAAATAATTATAGGATATATATAGAGAAAATGTAAAGATATGTTTTTGTTTCTAGTTTGTGACAATTGCTTGGTATGCACACGTTTTACAGCCGTTCATCATATTCTCTTTCTCTATTAACTCAACAGAATCGAATAACGAGCTAAACATGCCTTTTAAGAAGGAAGTATGCATTGTGCAAATAGATTCTGTTTGTTTTGAAGCGATTTCTTTAAACGGACAATTATAAATTTGGAAAAATATTTTTGTCTCGTCTTCACTTGCGTCAACTTCTGGATAAAATCCTGCTACTGTAGCAGCATTTTTAAAAATATGTAATTTTTCAGTAAAAGAGAACTCTTTTTGAGAAACAGGACCGTTCAGCATTTGTGATTCGACTAATTCTTGACCAAATTTTTTCCCAGTTTCATAAAGTGCTTGTTTTCCTACTTCTCCTAATGTTGACATTGTCTCAATGGCAATTTTAGACAGAAGTTGATAATCACGGAACGGGAAATTCAATTGAATCACATCATCTGATAAACGGTACAATCTACTCGGTCTTCCGCCTTTACCCGTTTTCTTCGTTTCGGATTTTAACATATTAATATCTTCTAATTTAGATAAATGTAATCGAGCTACATTTGGATGGATATTAAAAGCATCAGCAATTTCTTGAACAGTCACTTCATTATGGCTGTTGGTAATGTGCTGGTAAATATAATATCTTGTTGGATCACTTAATACGTTAGTAATTTTTAACGTTTGTTCCATCCTAATCACCTCCAGAGTATATTACTACCATTGTAATATAGTTATTGGTGCTTTGGAATGTGTAAACAGAATCTAACGAGTAAAAATACCTAATGTTCACAAATATGAAAGAAAATCGACCAAATCAATACATAAATTGATGATTAGGGAATGTATAAATAGTTGTGGATAATTTGTAAAAAAATTAAAGAAATAAAAAGGAATTGGATGTTTATTGTCGAATAAACTATTTTGTACGATTTTTTAGGAGGTGATTTATTGCAGTCAATTGAAATCGTCGCAGAACAAATCTTACGTCGTGCCGTTCATTTAGGAGCTTCTGATATCCACATTATTCCTCGAAAGCAGCATCCTCTAATTCAATATCGCGTTGAGAATCGGTTAATTCCTTTTCAATGGTTAGATCGACAACAAATAGAAAGAGTCATCTCGCATTTTAAATTTTTATCAGGCATGGATATTGGAGAAAAAAGAAGACCACAAAGTGGTTCCATGACCTTCGTAATGGATCATAATACGATTGGTTTACGTTTATCCTCTCTACCAGCATCAGGCTCGGAAACATTAGTTATACGCCTTATTCCTAATCAACGAATTCGTCCACTCGATCAACTCTCTTTATTTCCCTCTAATGCAAAGAAAATTTTAGCCTTATTGCAACATTCTCATGGATTGATGATTTTTACAGGACCGACTGGAACAGGAAAATCCACCACTCTATATTCAATACTTCAATATGCTAAAGAATTTATCCATCGAAATATCATTACATTGGAAGACCCGATTGAAAACAAATCAGAAGATTTTTTACAAGTTCAAATTAATGAAAAGGCAGGAATATCATACTCTGTTGGTTTAAAAGCGGCATTGCGACATGATCCAGATATCATTATGGTTGGGGAAATTCGAGATGCGGAAACAGCCAAAATTGCTGTTAGAGCTTCACTAACAGGTCATCTGATTTTAACAACAATGCATACTAGAGATGCAGCAGGAGCGATTTATCGATTGTTAGAGTTTGGTGTGTCACTAACTGAGATTAAGCAAACATTAATAGCAGTTTCTGCCCAAAGGCTCTTAGAGCTCAAATGTCCTATTTGTGATGGTGAGTGCTCACCGTATTGTCAATTTAAAAATCGTAGAAAAAGAGCTAGTGTATATGAATTACTATATGGGAAAGAATTAGCGAATATTTTAAATGAGAAGGTGAATGATGAGCAGGTTGAACAGCCCTATAGACTTCTTAAAGATGAAATTAAAAAAGCCGTTGCCCTTGGTTTTGTTCGCGAAGAAGAATATAGAAGGTGGGTCTATAAGGAATAGAAGGGGAAAGTGGAATAAAAACGAACAAGCCATTTTTGTATGTCGATTAGGTGAACTACTACAATCAGGCTATTATTTAGCGGATGCCTTGAAGTTCTTACAATCACAAGAGTCTGTTCATCGTAAACAAACAATTGAATTAGCTATTAAGATGTTAAAAGAAGGCCATTCTTTATATGAAGTTTTGTCATTTCTAGGCTTTAATCATCAGTTACTATATTTTGTTTATTATGCAGAATACTATGGCGATTTACCTAAAGCACTTTTAGAAGGAGGGAGGTTTTGGCAGAAGAGAAATAAAGACCGTGATCAATTAATGAAAGTGTTATTGTATCCAATTTTTCTACTTATATTTATCTTTATCATATTTGTGTTAATGCAAAGTATGCTATTTCCTAAATTTCAAGATTTATATGTAAATATGAATATCTCTCCTACTTTATTCCTTAAAGTAATCCTCGGAATATCATCTTTTTTACACCTTTTTCCCTATATTATGCTCACTTTCCTTATTTTCTGCTATGTGATTAAGAAATTATGGTTTGATAAGCTAAGTCCTTTAAAAAGAAAAAGATATGTCTTAAACATTCCTTATGTTGGGAATTATATTCGGATGTTTGATTCTTATTTTCTCACCTATCAGTTAAGTGGTCTATTAGCTGGTGGTTTATCAATCAATGATGCAATACTTTTATTTTCAAAACATAGTCATTGGCTGTTTTTTCATCGCATAGGAGAAATCATTTACCAGGAACTTAATGAGGGAAAGAATCTGGAAGATATCTTTTCATCGCTACCGTATTTTGATCCTTATTTATCCGATGTTATAGCAAATGGTCAAAAAAATGGAAAGCTGGATCAAGAATTATTTCACTATAGTAGAATTGTTCTTGATACGATAGAGAATCGTATGACTTCCTTAATCAAAATGGTCCAACCTGTTTTATTTGCTTCTGTTGGATTAATCGTCGTTTCTATTTATTTATCTGTTCTATTACCAATGTTCTCCATTATTGAAAACTTATAATAGTTATAGTTGTCTGTTACGTTTCAAATAGGAGCATGAAATGAATTGAAAAATCAATTTATCCATGAAATGAAGGAGGTTTACATGAATCAAAAGGGATTTACACTCATTGAAATGCTTATTGTACTTCTAGTAATTTCGATATTACTAATAATCACCATTCCGAATATTGTGAAACAACAAGATTCTATTCAGAATAAGGGCTGTGAAGCGTTTGTGAAAATGGTTCAAGGACAAGTCCAATCTTATCAAATTGATAATAATAAGCTTCCGACAAGTTTATCCATTTTAAAAGATGAGGGATATATTCATAAAACAAGTTGTCCTAATGGCGATGAGGTGAAGATGGATGACAAGGGAAAAGTAAGTGTCGCAAGCAAAGTGAGTGAAGGAAATGCTCCATAAAATAAGAGCAACTATTCATTCGATAGCTGCTTTTACCTTGATTGAATTACTAATTGTTTTATCTATCTTTATCATGCTTCTCTCTATATCCATTATAACGTTACCAAAAATATCAGAAAAAAGAGATATGGAACATTTTTTATTACAGTTGTCTAAGGATTTACATTACTCTCAAGCATATGCGATTAATCGAAAATCGATCCTCTTTTTTACCTTTGATTTTAAAAAGAAATGTTATTTTGTAAAAGATGGACCTTTTGAAAAAGACATCATCATTTTAAGAGAAATTCCGGAGACAATTAAAATAGAAGAAGGTAGTTTAGGTAGAGAAATAATGATCAGTTTATATGGTCATGTCTCTGTTTTTGGTACATGGTATTTATCAAGTGAACACTATCGATATGTTTTTACAATTCAAATTGGTAGAGGTAGACATTATTATGCTGAACTCTAGAGGTTATATGCTTGCTGATACATTAGTGGCCCTAAGTATAATATTATTCGTTTGTGTTTCACTTTTGCCAATATGGCAACAGCTAGACAATGATCGAAAAGATTTGCAAAAACATTTACGTGCAAATCATATTTTGTATGAAAATCTACAAAAGTATACCCTCATGCAGTCATTTCCTCACGATCTTTTTGACCCTACATTTGCTTGTCGCTTTACAACAACTATTCAACCTTTAGAAACGAATGTACAATATGTGAAAGGTTGTGTGTCATATAAGAACAGCCAACAAAAACAAATTAGTATTTGCGATGTTGTTAAGAACAGAGAGGGGCTTTACTCTCATTGAAATGCTTCTATCTCTTGTTGTATTTGTGATTTTAACTTCATTAACTTTGCAAATCTATCTCACTATTCAACCAATGAAACCATCTATAAAAGCAATAAATAAAATGGAGTGGGAGATTTTTTGTCATAATGTTAATCGGGAAATTAGCAACTCAACTAATCAAACCATTCGAAACAACCAGTTATATTTAACATATGAAGATTATGTTTCTTCGATCGAGCAGTACGGATATATTGTACGAAGAAGAGTAAATAACACGGGTCATGAAACATTGCTCTATAATATAAAATCTTTTTCAGTGACGAGAGAGCAACAATTTATTACCTTGAAAATTACGGACCATAAAGAGCAAGTTTATTCAGCGACATTTTTTGTATTTAATTGATACAAGGAGATGATTTCCAATTAAAGAAGATGGGTACGTCTTATTCCCAACTTTATTACTAGTAGCTATTTTATTAGGTTTGATTTTGACTAGTACAGAAGCTTTTGTAACAGAAAAGAAATTCACAAAAGAAGTACAAAGTAAATTAATGACTGATCATCTATTATTTTTGGCTATTCATGATTCGAAGGAATTTCTTTATCAGGATATAACAGTAGGAGAGGATGGTATATTATATTATGAAAATGGCGATGTTTATTTCCGAATAGAAAGTCAAAGTAAAGATATAGTCTCGGTACTATTATACGCGACAAGTATAAAAGGCGGAAAAGGAGAAGCTGTATATCAATATCATATAAAAGAAGACCGATTATTGAAATGGAAGAAGTGGTAAGACTTATCCGTATAGAATAGCTATTATTCGTGCATACTAATAATGGTGAATAATAATGAAAACAAATGATTATATTAAATTTTTAACGCAAGAGTTTGTAACATATGTCGATCAGCCAAAAAATATACGAAAACGTCAGCGGATGGATCGCCATCATCGTAAGAAAAACTTTTTGAATCAACTGTTTGGTTTAGTGACTATGGCACTAATGATGTTTTTTAGAAGAAAGCAGTAAATATGTCTAGTGAAGAAA
>NZ_CABKRX010000079.1 GCF_902374955.1 Bacillus massilioanorexius | reverse complement strand
CTCAAGAATTCTTTTTTCTAGTGACCCTGCGTTAACTCCAATTCGAATCGGAATACCCTTAGCTTTAGCAGCATTTACAACTGCTTCAACTTTTTCACGTTTTCCAATGTTTCCAGGATTTATTCGGATTTTATCTGCGCCACCCTCAATAGCTTTTAATGCTAGCTTGTAATCGAAATGAATGTCGACTACTAGAGGTATAGAAATTTGTCTTTTTATATCTGCGATCGCATTAGCGGCTCTTTCATCTGGACAAGCTACTCGTACAATTTGACATCCAGCTTCTTCAAGTCGTTTAATTTCTGCTACAGTTGCTTCCACATCATGTGTTTTAGTTGTAGTCATACTTTGAATGAATAATTCATTACTACCACCAATCGTCAAATTACCAACTTTGACAGGACGGGTTTTTGAACGATGTATAATTTCACTCACGTGAATTCTCTCCTTTAATACTTTCAATATATTCTTTCATTTGAATAGCACTTAAAAATGTAAATAACACTCTTATTGTATCAATCAATCACAGTTATTGACAACAAATTCAGAAGTAGCATCTATTGGATAGTCGATTGAATACATATTTATGAAGGGTTTCTTGCTTTTTAATAACTGGGAAACTTATACGTTTTTCCGATTTGTAGTTCATGAGGGGATGTGCCATTATTTAGTTTTTGAAAATCGTCGATAATGGTTTGAATAGGCTGAGAAATGGTTCCTTCTTCACTTTCCATAATACTAATCAAAGTGTCACCAGCTTCAACGCGCAATTCTATGAAGGGTATTGTAGTTTCGTTTTCTTGAGATGTGGACGGTTTAGATGCAGGTTTAGAAATTGAAGGAAGAGTGCCTGTTGTTATATCGAAGTAAATACTATAGCTAATTAATATTAGTAAAATGAGAAAGATCAACTTTTTCAATAATTTCTCCTCCTAAAGAAAGGAATATTGTACGAATGAATGAACGAAATACTAGAGATTTATATAGAAGATAAACGCATCTGAAATTTTGATGTTGTATTTAATATGTATGTCTACTTTTGAGATAAATGCCGAAAATTTGGCACTGTTATGGAAATTTTTACTTTTAACATAAAATTAATTCTACATTTACTCCTCATTTACATTTATTAGCGATAATTTTAAATAGAAAGAGGGGGATAGGATGCAAGGTGTTCGAAATAAAATGAAGGGGTTTCTCAAAACAGATAAAGAAATAAGTCTTAGGACCCGAATATTATTACCGACTATTTGTTTTCTAGTTTTAACAGCTATTATTATTGGCTTTTTCTCATTGCAAAAGTCCAAATCTGCTTTAGCTGATTTGATGGAGCAAAGAATTGAAAGAGAAGTTGCTTTTTTCTATCAAGTTGCTCAAAATAATATGTTTCTTTACTTAAATGATCAAGATAAATTTGATGGGAGTATACAAGCATTTGTGAAATCACAAAATGCTAATATGCTTCAAGATGGTTTACATAGTCAATTTTTTTTATTGAAGGAAAATCAAATTACGCCTTTTAATGCTAATAAAAATAGCAGACTTCATTTCTCAAAAGAAACCGTGGCGCAGATCAATACTAAAGAAAAAGGTGTAATACATGCTGAATTGAATGGGCAAAAGTATACATTAGGATTTCAAAAAATACAGGAAGTAAAAGGAATTTATATTGTTGCTATTCCAGAAGTAGATTATTTAGCACCTATAGAAAAAATGTCAGGAACCATGCTAGTCATTGTGAGTGCTATTATTCTTGTAGTTATCATTATTATGAGTATTATTACTAAACGATTAATGCTGCCGTTAGTTAACCTAAGGGAAACAATGAGATACTCAAGAGAAGGAAAGCTTAATATTCCGATTGATATGAAAGGGAATTCAGCTGAGGTAAATTCATTAATCAAAAGTTATCAACTATTAATCGATGGATTAATGATGTTAATAGAAAAAATTTCACAAACTTCAAATGAACTTGAGCAAAAAGGGGGTGACTTAACAAAATCCTCTAATCAATTAGTGATTGAAAATGGAAATCTTGTGGAGAGTTTAACGGTTGTGAAAAAGGCAGCGGAAGAGACTGCGGCTAGCTCTTTAAAAAGTATCGATTCTTTTGTAATGATGAAAAGTGAAGTTTTGGATATTGCTGATAATTTAAATGAGATTTATAAAAGCTCGAATGAAATGGAGCAATCGGCCACTATAGGTAGTCAAAAAATGAGTGAAATGTCAGAAACATTAACGGATTATAAAATGGATTTAGAAAAAATGAAGCTGACCGTAAATGATATTCGATCGTATTCTATTCAAATTATATCTGTCGTTGAATTGATTCGAGGTATTGCGGAGCAAACTAAGTTACTTTCATTAAATGCAACAATTGAAGCGGCAAAGGCTGGAGAAGCGGGTAGAGGATTTTCTGTGGTAGCTGGTGAGGTTAGAAAACTAGCTGAGCAGTCATCTGGAGCTGTAGAAGAAATCACATCAACCATTTATAATTTAGAGACTTTATCAAATACAGTTACAATTGAATATAATCAAATTTTAGACCGTATGCAGGAACATTGGATGATGGCGACAGATAGTAAAGAGTCTGTAGAAAGTCTGACGTATAGAGTAAAGGGTGTATATGAAAAATTAGAAGTGATTCAAGAAAAAATGACGCAGTTACATAAAGTATTACCTGAGATGGAGCAAACTGCTGAGCAAAATGTTTCGCTTTCTCAAGAAAGTCAGTCATTTACAGAAGTTATGCTTACTCAATCAAAAGAGCATTTTGAAGAAATGAAAAAATATCAAAATATTGGGCAGAGATTAAATGACCTATCACAAACATTGAATCGACATATTAATCAATTTGAATATTAATATGTAGGGACCTCCAAAAAGTGATTAGAAATCACTTTTTGGAGGCCCCTAAGCTTTATATGGAGGTCGTTTTTTGAAAACATTTGATTTGTTAGTGTATATTCCATTTCTTTAAAAAGCTGATGTTACGCGTAAATTAAGCTTTTTTTGTTTTTGGTTTAGGAATTTCTCTTAATACTAAAAACAACATGGTAAATGTAACTGCCCAGCTAACAAATACGCCTCCAATAACATTCGTTTGAAGGAATCCCATGATTGTAAAGAATAATGTAGGAAGTGTTGTACAATAAGCTGTTAATCTCCAGTAGTGTCTATATTCCAGTTTAGGATTGTATGTACTAGCTAACATTTTAGCCACGAATGCTAAAAAAGTAATCTCGATGAATGAAAGACCCGCAGAAAAAATAAATGTTGTAAGTACAACGGCACAAATCAAGACAATTAGTAATCCGTCAATTTGGTCCATAAATGAAAGCAAATCGCTATGAGTAATCGTAAATCCATTAAACAAAGTATAAGGTTGAGTTTGGATATTACCGTTTGATACGATTACAATTTCTGATTTTAACAAGCCAAGGGCATTATCAGCTTCAATTTTTATATCTTGTGGTAAGAGTGATCCAGTACTATCTAAATATATCGAAAAATCTTTTCCTTTATATTCAACTGGTTCCTTTGCTTCCGTATGTAATGTACCATTTTTGATTTCAAAGTCAGGAAGCTTATGCTGAACAGCTTCTTTAAAAGCAGCTACTCCATTATTAACACTTATTGAAGAATAAATGAGTGAGGGTGCCGCTGAAAGTAAAACAAGAAGAAAAACGTAAAGAATCGTTTTTCCGATTCCTTGAAAACGAAACTTGGCAATATCCTTTGGAGAATATAAGCTAAGCCAAAATTGTTTAAAAATATTCATATGGTCAACACCTTGTTTATAATTTTATTTATTTTGCAAGTCACTTTACATAATACCATGATTTTAATACAACCTAATAGTATCTCTTTTATTATTGTAATGTTTTTGTAACATAGGGGGATTTTTATGTTGTTTTGTTAAGGTATTGTAAATTATCCTCAGAAACTCTTTACATAAAATAGGATTTTTATTCATAATAACAAAGTCCTATTAAGGAGTTTTAAATTGAATTTGAAGTTGAGGGGTTGACATCTTAGTGGATTTGAATGTGCAAGAAATGATTTTTCAATTTTTGGGTGGACTAGGGATCTTCCTATTTGGTATTAAGTATATGGGGGATGGTCTTCAAAAATCGGCCGGAGATAAATTAAGAGATATTCTTGATCGATTTACGACTAATCCATTTATGGGAGTATTAACGGGGATTATCGTAACCTGTTTAATACAAAGTAGTTCTGGTACTACAGTTATTACCGTTGGATTAGTAAGTGCTGGATTTTTAACTTTGCGTCAAGCAATTGGAATTATTATGGGGGCCAACATTGGTACAACTATTACAGCTTTTATAATCGGGATTAAAATATCTGAATATGCTCTTCCTATTATCGCTGTTGGTGCCGTGTTATTATTTTTCTTCAAAAATAGGAAGATTCATAATTTTGGACAAATTGTATTTGGCTTTGGGGCGCTTTTTTATGGTTTGGAACTAATGGGAGATGGAATGAAGCCACTTCGTACATTAGAGTCTTTCCATGACTTAACGTTAAGTATGAGTGATCAGCCATTATTAGGTGTGCTTATTGGAACCGTCTTTACATTGATCGTGCAAAGTTCAAGTGCGACAATCGGTATTCTTCAAGAGCTACATGCTCAAGATTTAATTAATCTTAAAGCTTCATTACCAGTTTTATTTGGTGATAATATCGGTACAACCATTACTGCAGTATTAGCTTCAATCGGAGCTTCTGTTGCTGCAAGAAGAGCAGCAGCTACTCATGTTCTATTCAACTTAATTGGGGCAGTCCTATTCTTATTATTGTTAACACCTTTTACCAACTTTGTTGAATATTTAAGTACAACTCTAGCTTTAAATGCCAAAATGACGATTGCTTTTGCACATGGAATTTTTAATGTAACAAACACTATTATTCAATTCCCATTTATAGCAGGATTAGCTTATATAGTAACGAAGTTAATACCAGGTGAAGATACGATCATTGAATATAAGACAAAGCATTTAGATCCGATCTTTATCGAACAATCACCAGCACTTGCTATTGCGTCTGCTCAGGAAGAAGTAATCCGTATGGGACAATTTGCTATTAAAGGCTTAGAAGAAACGCAAGAATATGTTATTAATAAACAAAAGAAAAATTCTGAAATGGCTTTACAAATAGAAGATGCAATTAATAATTTAGATCGAAAGATTACAGCATACTTAGTGTCTGTTTCAGCATCACCATTATCTCCACATGAATCAGAAAGACATGCTGTTTTAGTTGATACCGTTCGAGATATTGAGCGTATTGGTGATCATTTTGAAAATATAGTAGAAATGGTTGATTTCCAATTAAATAATAAAGTTACGTTAACTGATGAAGCAATGGAAGATTTAAATCAAATGATTAGTCTAACATTAACTACTGTTCAAGAAGCAGTGGATGCATTAAATCAAAATGATAAAGATCTTGCAATCGACGTATTGAAGAAAGAACGTAAAATTGATGAAATGGAAAAAACATTACGTAAAAATCATATTTCTCGACTAAGTAAAAATAATTGCTCTGTAACTGGTGGTATCGTATTTGTTGATATTGTAAGTAATTTAGAACGAATTGGTGATCACGCAGTTAATATTGCAGAAACAGTTCTTGGTGATAGCAAATATAAATATAGATAAAATGTAATCTAAATAGTTTGTTTATCATTTTTTATATAAATGTATTGAGAAAAGTTCCTCCCTTCTTGTTAAGGCTGAGGAACTTTTTTTGTTATATATGGAAGAAAGACTCTTACGAGAGCAATGACTGCTCCGAGGATAGCGAGCATCACAAACGGAATTTAATTCAACTTTTATTTACTATGAATGATTGTTAAAGAAAGAATAGGAATTTCCTGATTATAATTTTGATAAAATAAGGCTTATTATTTGAACGTATATGTAATCTTTGTTAATCTAAGTTTAACGGGCTGAAATATAGTGATTAACTATATTTTAGCTACATTAATCATACATAGGAGGAATATAATATGTCATTTGAATTACCGCAATTACCTTATGCATATGATGCTTTAGAGCCTCATATCGACAAAGAAACAATGAACATTCATCATACTAAACACCACAACACATACGTTACTAATTTAAACAATGCAATTGCAGGAAATGCAGCTCTTGAAGCAAAAAGCGTAGAAGAGTTAATTGCTAATCTAGATGAAGTACCAGAAGCAATTCGTACAGCTGTAAGAAATAATGGTGGCGGACATGCTAACCACTCATTATTCTGGCAAATCCTTTCACCAAACGGTGGCGGAGAACCTAAAGGTGAAGTAGCTGCAGCAATCAACGCTAAATTCGGTAGCTTTGAAAGTTTCAAAGAAGAATTTGCTAAAGCTGCAACAACTCGATTTGGATCAGGTTGGGCTTGGTTATCTGTAAATAACGGCGAAATCGAAATTAGCAGTACACCAAACCAAGACTCTCCAGTTATGGAAGGTAAAACTCCAATCCTTGGATTAGATGTTTGGGAACATGCATACTACTTACATTATCAAAACCGTCGTCCAGAATATATCACAAACTTCTGGAACGTTGTAAACTGGGATGAAGTAGAAAAACGCTATCAAGCAGCTAAATAATCTCATATAAAAAACAAGAATCAT
>NZ_CABKRX010000078.1 GCF_902374955.1 Bacillus massilioanorexius | reverse complement strand
CTGTCTTCTTTACATGGCAACAAGTTTGTTTAACGATTATTAATTACACTAAAGTAAGGTGAAGTAAAACATGAAACAGGCTTATATGATTCAGGCACATAAAGGTGAAAAACAATTAGTGGAGCTAATTAATATATTGTTAGGGATGAATAGTGATGTTTTTATACATATAGATGTGAAGAGTGAGAACTTATATTCAAGAATAAAAGAGAAATATAGTAATAATAAACAAATATTTATTATAGAAGATAGAGTAAGAGTAAATTGGTCAGGTTTTAGTCAAGTTAAAGCTACTCTTAAATTAATGAATGCAATAAGATTAAGTCAAAGAAAGTATGATTATGTACATTTGATTAGCGGTCAAGATTTTCCAATTAAGTCTTCTAAATACATCAGTCAATTTTTATCGGAGAATTACGGAAAGGAGTTTATGGAATATAGAGATATCAATCAACATTGGTGGAGACTAAAATGTTATAACTTTTTTAGAGAGAATAAGAAAAATAGAACCTTATATATGAGAATTTTAGATAATGTAATAAGACGTCCACAAAAGTATTTTATTAGAAGAAATAATTTAAAGGGTTTTAACTTATATTTTGGTTCACAATGGTTTACTATTACAAATCATTGCTTAAATTATATATTGGATTATATTGAAAAAAATCCTGGTTATTTAGATGAATTTAAATATACATCATGCCCAGATGAACATTTTTTTCAAATACTTATATTGAATTCACCTTTAAAAAATAATGTAGTTAATAATAATTTGAGATACATTGATTGGTCTCAAGGAGGCAATAGCCCTAAGACATTAACATTGGATGATTGGGAGGATTTGCAGAAATCAGATCAACTATTTGCGAGAAAATTCGATTTGAAAATAGATGAAAAAATTATATTCAAGATGGAAGAAAAGGTGAATGAAGGTTTATTTTTATTGAAAAATAAATGAGTCCTGAAAAGCATATATTAATGATAGTTATTTAACAGTGATTTCTATAGTCTTTGGAGGAATAATCATGTTGTCATCAAGATTGACAGATTACTTTTGTGAACAAAATAATATTAATCTTAATAAAGCGTATAATATAGAAAAGATAAATGCAAACCAATTAATTACAAAAGATCGAATTGATTTAATCGCTAAACTAAAATATATAGAACATAAAGAAAAAGGTTATGATTTAACATTTATTAAAGAATTATATACCGCTCATATAGAAGCTTTTTCTCACGGGACGTTTATTGAGCCTGGAAATGATGATAAAAATTCTATTGAAAAATATTTTGAGACCTTTGATTTTTTAATAGATTCAATAAAGAACCATGGATTTGATACAACGATATCTATTATTCCGGTAGGTAGTAATAATGCGATAATGGATGGTGCTCATCGGGTTGCTATTGCTGCCTATTTTAATTTAGAAGTACCTATTATCCGTTTTGAAAATATCTTTGCCAGATATGATACGAGTTTTTTTCAGGATAGACTACTTGATCAGAAATATCTAGATTATTTAGTTGCTGAATATTGCAAAATAAAAAAGGATTTGTACGTCGCATGCGTATGGTCTAAAGCTTTAGATAATTGTCAACTTGATGAAGTGGAAGAGATGATCAATAGTGTATGCAAAGTAGTATATATGAAAAGAGTAAAACTTAGTTATCGTGGGCTGAATAATTTAATCATTCAAATATATTCTGCGGAAGATTGGATAGGTTGTATTGAAAATGATTTTTCAGGAGAACAACGGAAAACCAATGCTTACGGGGATAAGGAATTTTTGACAGTATATGTTTTAGAGTGTGATAGTCATGCTGAAATTTTGAAGCTTAAACAAAATATTAGAGATTCAATCGGTATTGGAAAACATGCTATTCATATAACTGATACTTACGATGAAGTGATCCGAACAACAAATTTGCTACTTAACCAAAATTCTATTAATTTTTTGAATACCGGAAGACCAACTTGTAACATACAATTCAATAGAAATTTGAATCAGTTTAAAAATAAATTAATTAATCGTAAACTCAGCTTGGATGATTTTGTAATTGATTTGAGTGGCACATTGACTTTATATGGATTAGGTCATGCTCAAGAAGTGAATTTCCTTACTATTTCTAATCAGTATGAAATTATTGATAGTGATTATGTTAAAGATCACCAGAAATGTATTGAACAATATAAAACAACTGTAGATAATCTTATCCTAAATCCGGATCATTATTTTGTTTATAATGATTTTAAGTTTTTGAAGTTGAGTTTTTTTAGGAAGGCTAACAATAAAAAAAGAATTTTTTGTATATAAAATTAATTGGGATTAAGGCGAAAGAAAATAATAGAACCATTCATTTTTTCAATAGAGTAGAAAACAAAGTTAAAAGAAAAATAAGAAATGCAAAGAATCGCATTAAAATAAAAATCATAAAGGTAACTAGAAAGCATGTAATTTATAAATCTCTTAGAAACTTATATCATTTTTTTAGGAGAATAGAATAGAAAATGAATATAAAATCCAGAACAGAAAATGCATTGAAAAATGTATCTATAGGTATAGGAGGACAAGTTGTAAGCTTACTTTCCTCTTTTTTGTGTAGAACCGTTTTCATAGCAGTCTTAGGTGCGGAATATTTAGGAGTAAGTGGATTATATAGTAGTATTTTGATGGTTTTATCTTTAGCGGAGCTTGGTATTGCAAACGTCATGATATACAGTTTGTATAAACCGATTAGAGATCAAGATGAAGGTGCTATTTGTGCATTATTAAATTATTATAAAAAGATTTATAAAAGAATTGCTATTGCTGTTTTGCTGTTTGGTATATCTATTGTTCCAATTCTCCATATGGTCATAAATAGCAATCTTACGTACAATGATTTAGTTTTGTACTATTTAATATTTTTACTGAATTCTGTAGTCTCATATTTTGTTGCGTATAAAACAGCACTAATTAATGCAGACCAAAAAAATTATATTATTACATTTGTTGGCACGGCATGTGCCTTGCTTACTAATATTTTGCAAATTATTGTGCTAGTAATAATTAAAAGTTTTACTCTTTATTTAATAATTATGGTTATAGGTACAGTGTTAAACAATATCATATTAAGCATAAAAGCTGATAAATTGTATCCATATATTAAGCAACCATATGATATAGCTAAAAGTCAGATTAAAGAAATAAACAAAAATATACGGTCTATGTTCTTGTTTAAAATAGGCCATGTTGTTATGAATAATACTGATAATATACTAATTTCAATGATGGTTGGAACAATCTATGTTGGCTATTACTCAAATTATTTTATGCTTGTCAATGTAGTTTCATCATTTATTTCTATCATTATTCAATCTTTGCATGCTAGTATAGGTAATTTAAATGCAGAAAGTAATGTAATAAAGTCTTACAAATTCTTTAATATGTTATTACTCTTTTTTCATTGGTTAAGTGCTTTCTCCTCTCTTTGTTTTCTTGTGGTTTTTGCTGACTTTATTACTATTTGGATAGGGGAAAGTTATTTATTAGATTCGAGTGATGTTATAGCAATTGTTTTCAATTTTTATATTCAGAATATTGTAACGCCGGTATGGATTTATAGAGAAACATTAGGTTTATTTAATCAAATTAAATATATAATGTTATGCGCTGCAATCGTCAATCTTATTCTCTCTATTGTATTGGGAAGTTACTGGGGATTAGCAGGAATTATCATTTCAACAGCATTTGCTCGGATGCTTACAAATGTCTGGGTTGAACCAAGATTATTATTTCATAAAACGTTTGAACAGCCAGTAAGTCAGTATTGGAATAGGCAAATAAAGTATTTTATTACTACTATCATAGCTGTGTTCATAACTGTTATGATAACCGATAATATGCCAGTATCCTTGTTATTTATCATACTTAAAGTATGTATTTGTTTCTTTATAATGACAGTAACATTTTTAATTGCGAATTTTAAAACAGAAGAGTTGAGAATGCTGTATGAGTATATACAAAATTTTATATGTAAAAGCCGAAGCATTAAAGAATGATATGTAGAGGAGAGAGAGTATGAAAGTTCTAGTAACTGGAGGAGCCGGATACATTGGCTCTCATGCTGTAAAAGGTCTATTAGATAAAGGATATGAGGTAGTAGTAGTGGATAATCTTGAAACAGGTCATGTCGAAGCTATTCCACCTAATATTTCTTTTTATATTGGCGATATACGAAATCGTGATTTTTTACATGACATGTTTGAAAAAGAAAAAATTGATGGAGTTATGCATTTTGCAGCTCATTCATTAGTCGGTGAATCAGTATCTAATCCTCTTAAATATTTTCATAATAATACATATGGAATGATGGTTTTGTTAGAAATAATGAAGGATAGAAATGTAGATAAAATTGTATTCTCTTCTACTGCGGCAACATATGGAGAGCCAAAGAGTATACCGATTACGGAAGAGGCACCGACAAATCCATCTAATCCATATGGTGAATCAAAATTAATGATGGAAAAAATGATGAAATGGGCGGATGAATCGTATGGTATCCGTTATGTTTCACTTCGTTATTTTAACGTTGCTGGTGCTAGTTTAGATGGAAAAATAGGGGAAGATCATCGGATTGAAACGCACATAATACCCTTAGTATTACAAACAGCATTGGGGTTAAGAGAGAATATTACAATATTTGGAGATGATTATGACACGGAAGATGGTACTTGTATTCGTGATTATATTCATGTGGTTGATTTAGTGGAAGCGCATATTTTAGCTTTGGAATATTTGATGAAAGGTAACGAAAGTAATATTTTTAATTTAGGTAGTGGAAATGGATATTCTGTGAAAGAAATTATTGATACTGCAAAGAAAGTAACGGGATTACCTATACATGTACTTCAAGGAGAAAGAAGAGTTGGAGATCCGAGTAGATTAATTGCATCCAGTAAAAAAGCAAAAGAAATTTTAGGGTGGAACCCCAAATATACCAATAGTAAAGAAATTATAGAGACTGCATGGAATTGGCATAAAAAACATCCTAATGGATATGGTGAAATGTAATGCTATAAATTCAATCTAATTATAATTGATAAAAAAAGTTAAAACTGTTCAGTCTGTTATTAAAGTGACAGGCTTATTTGGATTGCATTTTTTATTGGTTAAAAGTAATGTCAATTGATTAGATTTAGATTAGGGACTTTCGATTGAGTGTAAAGAAAAATTAAGTCAAACATTCCTTAGCTGTGTGCCTTGCAATGGATTATGACGGCTCTTTGCTTAATTTTATATTTATTTTTTACATATTATGGGGAGTTTACACATAAAACAATTATGTATATTCAAGTGATTTCTTTATTATGTGCTTAGTAGATTGTTCATGGTTCTTTAGTGGATTGGAAAAGTTTAAACAAATTGTCATTAGAAATACGATAGTAAGGGTTTTAAGTATAGTACTACTATTTCTTTTTGTGGAAACACCTAATGATTTACCTACATATTCATTGATTATGACAGGGACGATATTCATTGGACAATTGGTTCTTTGGATTGGAATGAAAAATTATTTAATACTAGTACCCATAAAAATACAGGATGTATGGAAACATGTTAAACCAACCGTCTCTTACTTTGTTCCGCAGATTGCTATTCAAATATATTTTGTTTTAAACAAAACGATGATTGGTATATTCTCGGTTGAAAGTGAAGTAGGAGTATTTGATTATGCTGATAAGATTTTGAAGGTGAGCCTAGCATTCGTAACTTCATTAGGAACGATTATGCTACCTAAAATTGCCTATATATTCAGCAATGGAAAGACGGAAGAAGTAAAAAAATATTTATTTAAATCTTTGGATTTTTCTAGTTTTATAGCAACTCCTATTATGTTAGGGTTAGCAGGAATCTCAATTGAATTCATTCCATGGTATTTAGGAGAAGAATTTAAAAGGTCTATCACTGTCCTAATCATTATATGTCCAACAATATTTTTTATGGCATGGAGTGGAGTATTCGGTACTCAGTATTTGTTAGCTATCGGTAGAATGAAACCATATACTATTTCAGTCTATACAGGAGCATTTGTTAATCTTGTACTGAATTTGTTTCTAATCAAGCCTTTTGGAGCAATAGGAGCTTCAATAGGAACTCTGTTTGCCGAGCTTGTTGTTATGCTTGTCCAATTGGTTGCTATAAGAGAACAAATTGAACTCAAAAAAATATTTCTAAAAGTAATTTATTATGCAGGAGCAGGAATAGTAATGTTTTTAGTAGTCAGAATCATAGGTGTCTATTTAGGTGCAAAAATTATTACTACTGTCCTTCAAATTATAGTAGGTGCGTTAATTTATTTGTCGATTATTCTTATAAAAGAATATGTTGAAAAAGATGGATTAGTTTTAAATGAATTAAAGGCATTAATCTCTAGTATCAAACTAAAGTAGATAAATAAGAAAATATTTGCCCAAAGGCTAAACAAGTCTTTGGGCAAATATTATAATAATAAGTTTTATTTCGCCTCTACATTCTTCTTCACCTTAGGCAAAATCTTACTCAACGGAACCTTCTTCTCACCTTTCCAAGTAGAAGAATCTTGGCGATCAAATTGCTCTAAGTAAGCAATGACTTCTCTTGTTATAGGAGTTGGCGTGGAAGCTCCAGCTGTTACCGCTACTGTTTCAATATCCTTTAACCATTCGGGGTTAATTTCAGAAACATCGGCCACGCGATATGCTTTTGTACCAGCTATTTCTTCGGAAACCTGAGCAAGACGATTACTATTGTTACTTCGTGGATCACCGACAACAATGAGAAGATCCGCTTCGCCAGCTTGTTCAGCGACAGCTTCCTGTCTTGTTTGCGTAGCATTACATATTTCTTTGTGAACCTCAGTTTGTGGATAGATTTCTTGGATGCGCTCCATTAACACTTGAACGTCCCATTGACTCATTGTTGTCTGGTTCGTTACGATTATTTTGGCATCACCTAATTGTAATTCTTCCACGTCTTTTATGTTTTCAACAAGATGAACGACATCAGGGGCAACACCTACGGCTCCTTCAGGTTCAGGATGTCCTTTTTTACCAATGTATATAATATGGTAGCCTTCTGCTTTTTTTTCTCGAATTAAGTCATGTGTGACCGTAACATCAGGGCATGTTGCATCGATTGTGACCAAACCACGTTGTTTAGCAATTTCACGAACTTCTGGAGAAACGCCATGTGCTGTGAAAATAACAGTGCCACTTTCTACTTGATTGATGATTTCAGATCTATTTTTACCATCTAGGGTAATGATACCATCTTCTTTAAATGCGTCCGTAACATGGCTATTATGAACCAGCATTCCAAGGATATATATAGGACGGGGTAATGTTTTATCTAAAGCAGCATTGCGTGCAATAACCATAGCATCAACAACACCGTAGCAGTATCCCCGTGGCGAAATTTTAATAACTTTCATAATGGCCTCCTTCATTCAACCATAATTGTTCTATAATCCTATTATATATAAGGAAGAAAAACAATACAAAGAATGAAGAAGGACATTGAAGTTTATAAAGAAAGCATTGAATTTTGAATAAATCACGACTCAAAAAGAATCATGCTTAAATATTAGATAAATAATTTTGGCTTGGATTCTCCTTTTCTATGAAAAGAAGAAGAATCCATTTGTTTTACTCTTTCTGTAGGTATGCGATGTTTAATATGCTTTGCTTTACGAATTGGTTCAGCTTTTTTTTCGTGAACTATAATTTTCGCTTCTTCTTTTATATTTGGAGACGGTTCAGGTTCACTTTGATTGTTATTAGAGTCAGAATTTATTGAATCGTTATCTTTTGTTCCTTGGAAAAGCTTCCACATGGCAGGAATATTTTTGACTACTGGCCCGTACTGTTGGACTAGTGGCCCAAATGATTCAGCAGCAGCTAAAACACGTTGAGTATTATTTAACATGGAAGAAAGATTATCTGGATTTAGCACGCTTTGCAGAAATCCTCCACTAGTTGCTGCCGCTCCTGTAGCTGCGGTTGAAGCGGCAGCTGCATTTCTAGAGCTGCTTTGTGGTAAAGAAAAAGGTGATTGTTGTGGCATATTTCTTTGCTGTTTCTTTGAAAATATTTTCGTTAATAAACCTTTTTTCTCTGGCCCAGCCATATTTCCTTGTTGACGAATTGGTTGCTGCATAGACCCTTGCTGTAGATATGGATTATGGGTATAAAAACCTTGAGTATTCATTGGCGGTAGCTGAGGAGGTAATGGTTGGTTAAACGGTCCTGGTCCTCTTTGTCCCATCGGCATTTGTTGTTGAAATGGGGGAGTATTATTGGGAACGCCTCTACCTATATGATTTTGGAAACCTCTATTCACGTTGATCTCCCTCCTTAAATGAGAAGTTTGTTTTTATTGTATTTATAGATGGGTTACGTAATATGGGTTTTAATGACTATAAAATGATTGATTTTAAAAGATAGTTTTTTAAAAATTTGTTTGATGAATAAAAGGAATAAAAGCAGTGAATAAACAGTTTGGATGATTGGAGCGTAAGGTGCTAGACTTCTGTGGGAGTAGCGGGATAGGTGAGACCCCATAGGCACTATGTGCCGAGGAGGCTCACCGCCCGCCCCACGGAAAGCGAGCAAACTGGAGCAGAAATCAACCTATACTTGCTACTTGATAATGGGTGTTAAAGCTCGCGAAAACAGTCTTTATAAAGCATCTTTAGAAATTTAGACTTTTGGTCAAGGCACTTAATTTCTTATAAGGTAAGAAAGCGTAAAAATCTGTCCAGAAGGTAAAGTACACCTTCTAGCCATTTCATCTTATGCTGGTCGGGACTGACCAGGGCACTTGCGCTTTTCTTATTATTAATTTATGCATATTTGGAGAAAATGGGAAGAAAACGTGAATATCTAAAAAAGAATTTTTATAATGTGATTGGAATTGTTGAGTTAATGAGTCAAAGAGGGTAAGATAAGACAAGCAGTTATTGTTGAAAATGCAGATTAAATAAGGAGTATTTAAAATATGTCAAATCAATTCGAAAGATTTTCCTTTCATCCATATATCTTGAAAGCAGTTGAAGAGAGAGGGTTCAAGAAGCCAACTGATATTCAAGAACGTGTTATCCCAGCTACGCTAAAAGGCACGAGTATTATTGGACAATCACAAACGGGTACAGGTAAAACACATGCTTTTCTATTACCAATTATGAATAAAATTGTTCCAGAAAAAGAAGAGGTACAAGCCATTATTACAGCACCTACACGTGAATTAGCTAATCAAATTTATAAAGAAGCTGTGAAAATTGCTGAGTGTTTCCCTGAAGATCAGCAAATTAATGTACGATGCTATGTAGGTGGAACAGATAAGCAGCGTACTATTGAAAAGCTAAAGCAACAGCCACAATTGATTATTGGTACACCTGGTAGAATTAAAGATTTAATAGATGCGAAAGCCTTGCAGGTCTATTCAGCTACAACATTGGTTGTGGATGAAGCGGATTTAATGTTAGATATGGGCTTCATTCAAGATGTTGACTACATTGCAGCGCGTATGACTGAAAAACTACAAATGCTTGTCTTTTCAGCTACAATTCCAGAAAAACTTAAGCCGTTTTTACAAAAGTATATGGAAAACCCAAGATACTATCAAGTAGATCCAGAACAAGTAACAGCACAAAAAATTGATCATGTATTAGTTCCATTACGTCATCGAAATAAAGTGACATTATTACACGATATTGTTACCTCCTTCAATCCATATTTAGCCTTAATTTTTACAAATACAAAACAAATGGCCGATACAGTTGCCGATGAGTTAAATAAAAGAGGATTACGTGTTGGAAGATTACATGGAAACTTATCTCCGCGTGAACGTCGTAAAATGATGAAGCAAATTAATGATTTAGAGTTTCAATATGTAGTAGCAACTGACCTAGCTGCACGTGGAATTGATATCGAAGGTGTAAGTCATGTAATCAATTACGAGATTCCATCCGATTTAGACTTCTATATTCACAGAGCCGGACGTACTGCTCGAGCAGGGTACTCTGGAATTGCAGCAACTATTTATGATATTTCGGATGAAGATGCTTTAAATAAGCTTGAAAAATTAGGCATTACATTTATTAATAAGGACTTTGTTAATCGTGAATGGATTGATGCTGATGATCGCAATAAGCGAACGAAACGTAAGAAGCAAAAAGCGGAGCTAGATGCGAAAGCGAAGATAATTGTTAAAAAACCTACTAAGGTGAAACCAGGCTATAAACGAAAACAACAGTGGGAACTTGATGCTCATAAAAAACGTCAACGAAAAATTGAGTTGAGAAAAAAGAAAAAATAAAAGGGTGAAGAGAAATGCTTAAAATAGGCTCACACGTGTCAATGAGTGGGAAGAAGATGCTATTAGGTGCCAGTGAAGAAGCAGCATCTTATGGAGCAAATACCTTCATGATCTACACGGGTGCTCCACAAAATACAAGACGTAAAAGTATAGAAGAATTGAACATTGAAGCAGGGCAAAGACATATGGAAGAGCATGGGATGACGGATATTGTGGTCCACGCCCCATACATTATCAATATTGGAAACTCTATTAAACCTGAAACCTTTCAATTAGGGGTGGATTTTTTAACATCAGAAATTCAACGCACAGAAGCAATAGGTGCAAAACAAATCGTATTACATCCAGGAGCTCACGTTGGGGCTGGAGTTGAAGAAGGTATCAAAAGTATTATTAAAGGATTGAATGAAGTATTAACCGGTAATGAAAAGTTACAAATCGCACTTGAAACGATGGCTGGTAAAGGTACGGAATGTGGCCGTAGCTTTGAAGAGCTTGCTATGATCATCGATGGAGTTACACATAATGATCGACTATCTGTTTGCTTTGATACTTGTCATACACATGATGCGGGTTATAACGTCGCCCAAGACTTTGATGGTGTTTTGAATCAATTTGATAAAATTATTGGTATTGATCGATTGAAGGTTCTTCATATTAATGATAGCAAAAACGTCATGGGAGCTGGTAAAGACCGTCATGAAAACATCGGTTTCGGTCATATTGGCTTTACTGCATTGAATAAAATCGTTCATCATCCACAACTTATGGAGATTCCTAAAATTTTAGAAACACCTTTTGTTGGTGAAGATAAGAATAATAAAAAAGCACCTTATAAATATGAGATAGAGATGCTTAAACAAGGTGTCTTTAATGAGAACGTGTTAAATGACATTGTTCATTCCTAAATGAGTAAAAACGTGTAGAGAAGATATTAGCGTAAAGTTGTATATCGTTCACACGAATAAAAAAGAGGGCTGTCACAAAGGCTTTGGCTTTTGAATGACGCCCATTTTTTATTCTTATAGGTTTTAATAAGATTAGTTGATTAAATTATTCTTTCTTTTAGGTTGTTTGCTAAAAGTGAGACAAGTGAGACCCCAAAGACACTTTCTCACAGAGGAGGCTCACCGCCGCCCTGCGGAATTTAACTCATCCTATATTTGCTTAAAGGTAACATAGTCTGCGAAAACAGCTTACTTTTATTATCTTCCTGTAAAGGAAAGAAAAATTTGTTCAATTTGAGCTGCTCTTTCATTTCCTACGATACCTGCAATTTGTGATACGACATAACGTCTCTGTTCTGGATGAAATAGGTTGTAGTTTTTTCCTCTCAATGTTTGGCATATTTTCTCTGCTTCATTTGGAGTAAGTTGAACTTGGTATTGCCGTGCTAATTGGAGTAATTCATCTTTTCTAATGCTGTTAAGCTTCATGTTTATAATGCTTTCTAAAAATCTCACATCATCCCTCCTCGTACTTAACATATGAAAGGAGGACATAATAATGAACTAAAATTATTTTGTAAAGAGTATTACCTTTACTTATGTATAAAAAAAGAGTATACTCAACATGTAAATCGTAATGATTCTTAAATTGGGTGATAATATTGAAAGAAGACATGATTATAATTGATGATGTTTCATACCGTTATGAGACAGACACCGTTCTTGAACATATAAATATAAGTATTCCAAAAGGAGCTTTTTTAGCGATTGTTGGTCCAAATGGATCAGGAAAATCCACTTTATTAAAGCTTCTTTTAGGTTTATTAAAAATCCAAAAAGGAAATATTTATTTGTTTGGCCAAAAAATCCAAGACTTTAAAGATTGGGACAAAATTGGCTATGTTTCTCAGAAAGCAAACTCTTTTAATAGTGGCTTTCCTGCAACAGTATTTGAAGTTGTATTAAGCGGCTTAACGAAAAAAATTGGTCTATTTCACTTTGCGAAAAATCAGCATCGTGAAAAAGTTATAAAAGCTTTGAAGGATGTCGGTATGAGTGAATTTGCCAATCGGAATATTGGCGAATTATCAGGTGGACAGCAGCAAAGAGTATTTATAGCAAGAGCATTAGTAAGTGATCCAGAATTATTGATATTAGATGAACCTACTGTTGGTATTGATGCTGCAAATGAGAAAATATTTTATGAAATGATTGAGCAGTTGAATCAAAAGCTGGGTATTACGATGATTCTCGTAACTCATGATTTAGAGGCAGTAAGTCATTCTGTTACTCATGTTGCATGTTTAAATAAGCATCTACATTTTCATGGGAACTCTCATGAGTATCAGCAACTGAGTGATGTTGAATTAAATTGTTTTTATGGCAACCAACCACAGAAAAAATAAAGGATCTGTTAATGCTAATTGTTGAAACAATGGCTCCCAAGCCCTTTGCTTTTAATGGTCAAATGCAAGGCTTCTCTCATGGTGGTTTGAGATTGCTGCTAATTATAACAACAGTAACGCATAACAGAGCCAAAATAAATATATTTTACAAGATAAGAAAGTAATTGAATTTAACTTGGATGATTGATTAGCCATACTGTAGTCTAATTAACATATATAAAAAAGGGAAAGAGCAACCATTTTGAAAAAGTGTGTTTTTGCTCCATACTTTTAAGTCCTTTGAGTTTTCTTATTAAGTAAATCGGGAGGATTCCGATGATTTTAGATTTATTTCATTATGAATTTTTAAGAAATGCATTTATTACAGGTATAGTTATTGGTATTATAGCGCCTTTATTAGGTGCCTTTGTCGTTGTAAGGAGGCAATCTTTAATAGCGGATGCCTTAAGTCATGTTACACTTGCGGGAATCGCTTTTAGTTTATTTATTGAAAAAAAGTTTTTCGCCCAAGTAGGTAGTATCAATCCTTTATTTATGGGGATGACTTTTTCCGTCATTGGCTCTTTATTTATTGAAAAATTACGTAGTGTTTATAAACATTATCAAGAGTTAGCGATTCCTATTATTTTATCGTCAGGTATTGGATTTAGTGTCATTTTTATTTCCTTAGCTGATGGCTTTAATACAGATTTATTTAGCTATTTATTTGGAAGTGTTAGTGCAGTTTCTCGTTTAGATTTATGGACTATTATTGGCGTAGCTATTTTTGTAATAGCGATGATCGTTCTACTTTATAAAGAGTTATTTTTGTTATCGTTTGATGAGGATCATGCAAAGGCGTCTGGGATTCCAGCGAAGTATATTCATTTCATATTTATTATTCTTGTCGCTTTAGTTATTGCTGCATCTATGAGAATCGTTGGGATCATGCTTGTATCATCTTTAATGACATTACCAGTTGCAGCTAGCATGAGAATTGCAAATGGTTTTAAACAAATGATTCTATTCTCTATTCTTTTTGGCGAAATTTCAGTAGTGGGTGGATTATTCTCTGCTTATTATTTAGATTTAGCGCCAGGTGGAACGATTGTAATGATTGCTATTTTACTATTATTGCTTACAATCGGGTATAAGAAGGTTAAAATTCGTAATGCTTAATACTTGTACTGGAGTTGAACGTTATGAAAGTTGATGAAGCATTAGTCTTATTAAAGAATAAAGGATATAAATATACAGGGAAAAGAGAAGAGATGCTCGAACTTTTTTCTAAAAGCAATAAATATTTAACAGCGAAAGATGTATTAGAGAATATGAAAGCAAACTATCCAGGTCTTAGTTTTGATACGATTTATCGTAATCTTTCTCTTTTTGTTGAATTAGGTATCTGTGAGATGACAGAGCTGTCAGGGGAAAAGCATTTTCGTTTTACATGCAGTCATAATCAGCATCATCATCATTTTATATGTTTAGATTGTGGAAAAACGAAAGAGATTGAAACATGTCCAATGAGTCATCTATCAGAGGATTTGCAGGCATATGATATCTCAGGGCATAAGTTCGAAATATATGGTCGCTGTCCAGAGTGCCAATAACAAAAGCGTCAGTACTAGCTTAATGAAAATGCTAGTACTGACGCTTTTGTTTTGGCTTTTTGTACTCTATACGAATGTGTTACTTTGTCTGATTCTGTTTTATTTGCAAAAAGACAAGCTAGTAAGCTATCCAGAAGATTTACTGGTGAGCTTACTAGCTTGAATCTTTATTTAACTGTACTGAAATTGTGCTTTGTGTAGCCCTGCAAAAATCTCGTTTCTTTCGAGCAATTCTTCGTGTCTTCCTTGCTCTGCGATACCGTCTTCAGTGATAACAATAATTCGATCAGCATCACGAATCGTAGCGAGTCGATGAGCAATGATAAGTGTTGTTCGATTTAGCGCTAATTCATTTAATGATTGCTGAATAATAACTTCTGTTTCTGTATCAAGAGCTGAAGTAGCTTCATCTAATATGAGTATTGGTGGATTTTTAAGAAACATTCGAGCAATAGCAAGCCGTTGTTTTTGTCCCCCTGATAGCTTCAAGCCTCGTTCTCCAATTTGTGTTTCATAACCGTCTGGTAAACCTTCAATAAACGCCTCCAGATGTGCCCGTTTAACTGCTTGATATATTTCTTCATCAGTTGCGTCTAGTTTTCCATAAGATATGTTTTCCTTAATGGTTCCTGTAAATAAAAAGACATCTTGTTGAACTATTCCAATTTGAGAACGCAATGATTGAGTTGTCATATCTCTTATATCCATGCCATCTATGGTTATTTTTCCACTTGTTACATCATAAAAGCGTGGAATCAACGAACAGATTGTAGTTTTTCCTGCTCCAGAAGGACCAACAAACGCAATCGTTTCTCCGGACTTAATTTGTAAATCAATATGATTTAGTATAGTTTTTTTATCATCATATCCAAAGCCTACATCATGAAAAGCGATATTTCCATTTAATGCTGCCACTTCTATTGCATTTTCCTTATTTTGAACATCGGGTGTAACATCAAGTAAAGTAGTAAATCGTTTAAAGCCGGCCATTCCTTTTGGATATAATTCCATAAGAGCTGTTATTTTTTCTACAGGCTTAAATAGAACGTTCACATATAAAAGAAAACCAACCATTGCACCATAAGAGAGTTGATTATGATAGACAAACCAAGCCCCGATGACTAGCACTACAAGTGTCATCATTCTTGTCATTATATAGATGCCAGATAAACTAAAGGACATGACTTTATAACCTTGTAGCTTAGCCGCTCTGAATCGCTTGTTGTTTTTGGTAAATCTGCTATTTTCATAGCTTTCATTCGTAAATGATTGAACGACACGTGCCCCTGAAATACTATCTTCAACTCTTGCATTAACATCTGCAATTTCTCCGTACATTTTACTCCATGCTTTATTCATTTTTAGATTTCCGAGTACCATAATGATAATTAAAAATGGGAGCAGACATATTGTAATCAAAGCTAGTTTGACGTGTAAAGTAAGCATAATACCGAATGCCCCAAGGAAAGTCATAATAGCAATAAAGAAGTCCTCAGGACCATGATGAGCTAACTCCCCGATATCCATTAAATCATTTGTAATCCTACTCATTAAATGACCGGTTTTGGAATTGTCGAAAAATTTAAAGGATTGTTTTTGAACATGCTGGAAAAGCTCTTGCCGCATGTCCGTTTCGATATTAATTCCTAGCTTATGACCCCAATAGTTGACTACGAATTGTAGGCCAGTACTAATCAAATAGAGTAATAAAAGCCCAAAGCTGACTGAAATGATTGCTGGCCAATCCTCTCCTGGAAGTAAGGTATCAATAAACCATTGGACGGAAAGAGGAAAAGCTAGTTCTAAAATAGCTACAATAATGGCACAGCCAAAATCAATAGCAAATAACCGCTTATACGGTCTGTAATACGAATAAAAACGTCTAATCATTCTATTATCCACCTATTTTTCTCTTTCTATAGTTTAAATTCTTCTTTAACCCACTGGTCGGCTTCTAGCCAATTGTTTACTCTAATGACATTAGTGGGAACATTCCCTTGATTATAAGAAGTATTAAATAAGATGACAGGAATATGACATTCTTCCCCTATTTGTACAGCATTATCATGCTTATCCTCAAAGAAAATATCAATATTATATTTTTTTATAAGTGAGATTTTATTGTGAGAGCCTGTTAATTCAATATGATGATAAGGGATGCAATTGTTTTTAAACCATTGTTCAGTGATATCGAAAAGATATGTATGTCGTGCACTTATGTAATAGAGTTCTCCTACATCTTTCCATTCGCTGATAACCTCTTTTGCCCACTTATTTAATGGAGATTGCTGATAAATATGTGATTCATTTGTTCTAAACCATTGATTTAAAATATCTTCCTCTACGTTTACATGAGGGCGTATATCGTATTCTTTAATATCTTCCATTTTTAATTGTAATCCAAAATCTTTATTTAAAAAGGGAATGATGGTGTCTGGTCGAGTTATTGTACCATCGATGTCAATTCCAAATTTAATTTTTCGCAATATTACACCTACTTTCAATAATGTGACTTTCATTATATACTAACGTGAATGAGACCTCCACACTAGAACTAGTGATCACCAATAAAAGTAGCGAAAATTTACAAGAAAAACATGTTTTCTTTTTCGTTTTTTCGTCTATATATTATATATCTAAATATTATTATGCTTGCATGATAAATGGCTAAGTAAATGTTTCCTATTTTATTTTTGTTAAAAAGAGAAAAAATAAGATTACACCCATAGAGAGAAAGTGAGGCGGTTCATCATGGAAAGAAATAATCAATCTCTTTCTAATCAAGAGCACAATGAAACCAACAAATACAAAGAAGAAACTGCAGCTGAGATTGCAACTCCTTATACTGTAAGAAATGAAGAAGCGTATCAGACAGCAAGGAAAATGACGATCGCAGCAAAAGCAATTGGATACATTGGCCTGTTGATTGCTGTTCTTTCTCTTTTTTTCTACCCATATGTATTAGGGGTCATTGCCATTGTTTTAGGATTTATTGCACTACGTAAAGGTGAAATAACATTTGGTAGTTGGGCAATAGGAATAAGTGCTTTTTCAATAATCTTAAAACTGTTTGTTGTTCCATTGTTTTAAAATTCATTATTATCATATAGGGCATCTCAGAGGTAATCTAATCCTTTTTTGAGATGTCCTTTTTATTTTATGTAAGGAAAGTGCATAGGGATGACATGGACAACTGTAAAAAAATAGAAAAGCAGTCCAATACAGTGGACTGCTTTCATTATTATTGAGAAGATAATTTCTTCTCTTCTTGTTTAGCAAAGTATTCAGCGGCTATTGCATCAATTTCTTTTTTCAACTCATCAACCATAATATCTTCAGGTACTTTTCGAACGATTTTTCCTTTGCGGAATAATAACCCTTCGCCTCTAGCTCCTGCAATACCAATATCCGCTTCTCTTGCTTCTCCTGGTCCGTTAACAGCACAGCCTAGAACAGCTACTTTAATTGGTGCTTTAATTTTGCTAATGTATTCTTCTACTTCGTTTGCAATACTAATTAAGTCGATTTCAATTCTTCCGCATGTTGGACAAGAAATAAGTGTTGCTGCATTTGATGCAAGACCAAATGATTTTAGTAATTCTCTAGCTACTTTAACTTCTTCAACTGGATCTGCACTTAATGAAATACGAAGTGTGTTTCCGATTCCCTTGTGAAGAATAGCACCTAGTCCGGCAGCACTTTTAACTGTACCTGCAAATAATGTTCCTGATTCTGTAATA
>NZ_CABKRX010000077.1 GCF_902374955.1 Bacillus massilioanorexius | reverse complement strand
TTGTGCTTTTTTCATGTGTTTGTCCATAGGAATTATTTTAATTTCGGGTAAGTAATATCTATAGATTTTTACATTGTAATATACTATAATGAAAAATTGTGATAAAAAGAAAAATCTATAGGTTTAGAGTTGCTATTGAAGGAATAAACTAATTAGCATAAGAAAGTCAAGAAATTCTCAAAAAAAAATTCGACAAGCTTATTCACTTTTTTAAACTTGTAAGAAATTAAGAAGGAATATGAGGAAAAATGGAGAAATTAAGAAGAGATGTCTGACAAACCTACACTTATAGTAGATGCAGATGCATGCCCCGTAAAAGAAGAATGTATAAGTTGTGCAAAAAAATATCATATAGAGGTTATCTTCGTTGCATCCATAAAAAATAAAACAAATTCATACTCAGATGCAAAATGGGTATATGTTGATTGGGATAAAGAAGCAGCTGACATATATATGATGAATCATTCTAAAAAAGGGGATATTGCGGTAACTAGCGACATTGGTTTAGCGGCTGCCTTAATAGGAAAAGGGGTTTGTGTAATATCTCCAAGGGGAATATTCTATAATGAGAGCAATATTGACTCCCTTTTATTTATGAGACATGAAGCGGCTAAAAAGAGAAGAAAAGGTGTCTATTCGAAAGGACCAAAAGCATTTACTGCCCACGAGCGTGATAACTTCCGCAAAACATTACTAAAAATTTTGTCGAACTTTGCAGGAATTTGAAAAGTTCTATCGAATAATAGATTATCACCTACAGAAAAAGGTGTAGTCCATGTCTAACAGTAGATTATCTGAAGAACAACTAAATACAATTAGGAATGCTGTTGACATTGTTGATGTAATCAACGAATATGTCCAGCTAAAAAAGCAAGGTAGAAATTATTTCGGCCTTTGTCCTTTTCATGGTGAGAACACTCCCTCGTTTTCCGTATCGCCAGATAAACAAATTTTTCATTGTTTCGGCTGTGGAGCAGGAGGAAATGTTTTTACTTTTTTAATGGATATCGAAGGATACTCATTTTTAGAAGCAGCAAAGGAATTAGCGGAACGTGGAAATGTTCCATTGCAAATTGAGTTGAGTGACAATAATGGTCAAAGTCAACCGCCTAGTGCTGAAAAGAAAATGATCGAAGCCCACGAGCTGTTAACGAAATTTTATCATCATTTACTTCTTAACACAAAAGAGGGAGAAGAGGCTCTACAATATTTGCTTGACAGAGGGTTTACGAAGGAATCAATTGAAAAGTTTTCAATTGGATACGCTTTAAATTCTTGGGATTTTGTTCATACATTCCTCAGCAAGCGTGGATTTGACGATGATGTTTTATATCAAGCAGGAATAATAGTGAAAAGAGAGGATGATCAGAAAAAGTTTGATCGTTTTCGAAATAGAATTATGTTCCCTATTAAGAATCATCATGGAGAGGTAGTAGCCTTCTCTGGAAGAGCATTAGGAAATGATGAACCAAAATACTTAAATAGTCCTGAAACGCCCATTTTTAACAAAAGTAAAGTTTTGTTCAATTTTCATCAAGCAAGAGCTTCCATTCGAAAAAAAGAACAGGCTGTACTTTTTGAAGGGTTTGCAGATACTATATCAGCAAATGCTGCTGGTGTTGAAAATGGCATAGCAACGATGGGTACATCTTTAACTGATGATCATCTACAAATTCTAAAGCGCAATTGTTCACAAATTCTCATTTGTTATGATTCAGACAACCCAGGCTTAGAGGCAGCGAATCGTGCTGCAGATATGATTTTACAAGCAGGGCTTTCTGTGAAGGTCGCTTTAATGCCTGATGGGTTAGATCCAGATGAATATATAAAGAAGTACGGAACTAAAAGCTTTAGCCAAGATGTAATTGGAAATAGTTATACTTATTTGGCCTTTAAGATGAGATTCTTAAAAAAAGGTCGCAATATGAATAATGAGGGTGACAGAATTTCTTATATTGAAGAAGTTCTTAAAGAAATCGCTAAACTTCCAAACGCAGTTGAAAGAGAGCATTATTTGCGCCAAATTTCTTCAGAGTTTTCTTTATCACTTGACACTCTTATGGCTCAACAAAAACAAGTTTTCTTTGCTGAGAAAAAAAGAGGAAATTTGCCGCAAAATAATTTTCGTGAACCATCCAGCGGGATCGTTTTGCAATATGAGCAGAAGCTAAAACCAGCTTATATCAATGCAGAGCTAAGGCTAATCGCTCATATGCTGCAAGATAAAGAAACAGCCTTTAAAATTAGATCATTATTAGGGGATACCTTATTAAATATTGATGAACATCAAGCTATTATCACCTACTTGTATGGGTATTATGAAGAGAGAGAGGACCCAGATATCAGTCTTTTCCTTTCATTTATTCCTGATAAAAGCTTAAGGCAAATCGTTTCTCAAATACAAATGATGTCTGTATCTCCTGATCCATCAGAAGATGAATTAAAAGATTATGTAAGTGCTGTGTTGAAACAACAAAAAATGTTAAAGATAAAAGAAAAAGAAGCTGAAAGAATGGAAGCAGAACGTTTAGGCGATTATTTGCAAGCAGCCAAAATTGCTTCAGAAATACTTCGATTAAAGACCAATTAACATATATGAATGATCCACATGATGTGTCGAAAGTTTGGAAGGAGGGGAACATATGGCTGATAAATCAGCTCGTTCCAAAGATGTAGAAAATGAATTAACACTAGAACAAGTAAAAGAACAATTGCTTGAATTAGGTAAAAAGCGTGGTGTTCTCACATATGAAGATGTAAGTGAGAAATTAGCTAGCTTTGAACTTGATTCTGATGCAATAGACGAATATTTTGATTTCCTTGGTGATCAGGGAGTCGAAGTTCTTTCTGAAGATGAAGACAATGATGGTGATCCAAACATTAAAGATTTAGCAAAAGAAGAAGAATTTGACTTAAATGATCTAAGCGTTCCTCCTGGAGTTAAAATTAACGATCCTGTGCGAATGTATTTAAAAGAAATTGGTCGAGTTAATCTTCTTTCTGGTGAAGAAGAGATTGCTCTTGCAGAAAGAATTGAAGAAGGAGATGAGGAAGCTAAGCGTCGTTTAGCGGAAGCGAACCTTCGACTAGTTGTAAGTATTGCAAAACGATACGTTGGACGTGGTATGCTGTTTCTTGACTTAATCCAAGAAGGAAATATGGGATTAATCAAGGCAGTTGAAAAGTTTGACTATCGTAAAGGCTTTAAATTTAGTACGTACGCAACTTGGTGGATTCGACAAGCCATCACACGTGCCATTGCTGACCAAGCGCGTACAATCCGTATTCCGGTTCATATGGTTGAAACGATTAATAAATTAATTCGAGTTCAGCGTCAATTACTTCAAGATTTAGGGCGTGAACCATCTCCTGAAGAAATTGCAGAAGATATGGATCTAACACCTGAAAAAGTTAGAGAAATATTAAAGATTGCACAAGAACCAGTTTCATTAGAAACACCAATTGGTGAAGAAGATGATTCACATCTTGGTGATTTTATTGAGGATCAAGACGCAACCTCACCATCTGAACATGCAGCATATGAGCTTTTAAAAGAGCAATTAGAAGACGTTTTAGACACATTAACTGATCGAGAAGAAAATGTATTACGTCTTCGTTTTGGATTGGATGATGGCAGAACACGCACTCTTGAAGAAGTGGGTAAAGTATTTGGTGTAACTCGTGAACGTATTCGCCAAATCGAAGCTAAAGCATTGAGAAAGCTTAGACATCCAAGTAGAAGCAAACGTCTAAAAGATTTCTTAGAATAGAAACCAGTAACTCATAAGTATGCATATTGTTGACAAGGTGTTTCTACCTCGTGTTACGATAGTATGTTTGCTTATGAGTTTTTTTGTAGCAAAATGTTTTCCACCATGTAAGCGCTGTATTTTTTAGATAAAAAAGGTCAAAATTGTGCGTTCTACAAGAACATTTAAAGAATTTTTAACCAATCACTTTCCTATATTGAAAAATAGGGTAAATACCCGATATATCAAGGGAGAAGGAATAAGGATGTGATTTGCCACATGAATGAGACTCGAAAAAAAATTTTGTTAAACGAGATTCGTTATTGGAAAAAAACAAGAATTTTACCTGAACAATATTGTAATTATTTATTGGCTTTATATTCGGAAGGGGAAGATGAGCAATTATCCACTCCGAAAAAGAAAATGCGCAAAATAACTATTCCATATGTTTTCATTTCCATCATAATTGTAAGTGCTTTTATTGTAAATTATTTTACAGAAATTAAAACGTTTTTGCAAATAGCTCTTTACATAATTTTACTAGGAACTTTAATTGGGATTACTTTTTATGAAAATAAAAAACAACGAATCATATCATTTCCTCTCATTGCGATATCGCTAGTAACTTTGATGATGACTGTTAGTGTCTGGGAAATATTTGCTTCTGGACAAGTGGTAATCCTTTATATGCTACTTTTCATAAACTGTCTGATCTGGACATTTATTGGCAAAAAAATGAATCTACCTTATTTTACAACTGCTGGGGTTTTTGGCTCCATTGTCATATTATATTTTTTCTTGAAGTATTTTGGTTTATTTCAATAAAACTTGAAAAGTTTTACATATATGTCTAATTTCCGAAAATATTCCATAACTTGTCGGTTAGGTCTTTTCCTTGTAAAGATTTTCAAGTAAAATAAGAGTTGTTTGGATTTATTGTATACAGATAGAAATGTACATAGGGGAGGTAGAAAGAATGAATCGTAATCCAATTATTCCTTTTGTTGTGATTATGGTGTTCGGAATTATCATAATGTTCGGTCTTTCCTTTAAAGGTCTTGGCGATGCTAAAGAGATTGCTGAGGGCAAGAAAGATGGAGGGGAAAAGAAAACGGAACAAGCGGCCGGATCTCCAGAAGAGATTTACAAGGCAAACTGTTTGTCATGTCATGGCGATTCTTATCAAGGGGTAGTAGGACCAGCACTTAAAGGTGTAGGCGGAAAGAAATCCGTAGACGAAATTAAGACGATTATTAAAGACGGTACTCCAGGTGGTATGCCAGGGAAACTTGTACCAGAAGATAAGCTGGATGAAATGGCTGAATGGTTATCTAAACTATAATGGGTATGGAAGCGACTGTTTTAATCAGTCGTTTTTTTTTGTACAAGTATGGAAAAAAAGTAGTGTGTCATACAAAGGGGAATAGTCTTAAAGAATAAATAATCGTATTATAACGTCTATACGGTTGCATAAAGGATAAATAGTTCTTTATACTGTAACAGTAAAGAAAAAGAAATAGGTGACTTACATGAATAGCGAAAATTTATCAAAAAGATTACATACAGTAGCCTCTTTTATTCCAAAGGATAGTATATTAGCTGATATTGGTTCTGACCATGCTTATCTACCTTGCTATGCAGTCCATGCTGGAATTGTACAAAAAGCGATTGCAGGAGAGGTAGCAGATGGTCCGTGGTCATCGGCACATAATCAGGTATTAGAAGAAGGATTTGAACAAAAGATCTCAGTTCGAAAAGGAGATGGATTAGATGTTTTATCTCCAAATGAGGCAACATGTATTACAATCGCAGGTATGGGTGGTACACTCATTTCTAATATATTAGATCGTGGGACCGATAAGCTTGAAGGAGTACAAAGACTCGTTTTACAACCAAATATTCAAGCAATTAACATTCGAAAGTGGTTATTAAAACATTCTTGGCAATTAGTGAATGAAGTCATTATTGAAGAAGATGGTAAAATTTATGAAATTCTAGTAGCTGAAAAAGGGGATCCAGAAGCACCATATAGTGAAAAGAAAGACAGACAACTTTTACTTGGACCATTTTTAGAAAAAGAGTGTAATGAAGTTTTTCGAAAAAAATGGCAAGCAGAAAGCAAGCATTGGAAAAAGATTCTCGAACAATTGCAGCTAAGTGGAAAAACAGAATCATCTCAAGAAAAACAGCAGCAATTAAAGCAATATTTAGCATTCGTAGAGGAGGTCCTTTAAAGTGACAAAGATACCAAATGGCTTTGAAGTAATTGGAGCATTTGAACAATTTTCTCCTAAGAAATTAGCGATGGAGGGAGATAAGATCGGATTACAAATAGGAACGCTGAATAAACCAGTTTCAACTGTTATGGTTGCTCTAGATGTGTTAGAGGACGTTGTAGATGAAGCGATTGCTAAAAATGTTGATTTAATTATTGCACATCACCCAATTATCTTTAGACCGCTGAAAAAAATAGATACATCGCAAGCTAATGGTCGTATTGTAGAGAAGCTTATAAAGCATGATATAACAGTGTACGCTGCCCATACGAATTTAGATATTACGAAAGGTGGCGTAAATGATCTCCTTGCAGAAGCGTTAAAATTAGAGAATACGAAGGTTTTAGTGCCAACCTATGAGATGAGTCTACGAAAGCTAGCTGTCTTTGTTCCATTAGAAGCAGAGCAAAGCGTTCGAGAAGCATTAGGGAACGCTGGAGCAGGCTTTATAGGGAATTATAGTCATTGTACGTTTACTTCTTCTGGTACAGGGACATTTCAACCTGGAGAAGGAACGAACCCGCATATAGGCACGGTAGGGACAATAGAGAGTGTTCAAGAAGTAAGAATCGAAACGGTGTACCCTATAGAAATTGAGAGAAAAGTCATTACCGCTATGATTAAAGCGCACCCTTATGAAGAAGTTGCTTACGATATATATCCACTTGAAAATGCTGGAGAAGCATTAGGATTGGGGAAAATTGGCGAGCTACCAAAGGCAATGACATTAGAAGAATTTGCTCAGTATGTAAAAGAGTCTTTTGATGTTAAAGGTGTGCGAGTAGTTGGAAATTTACAAGATACTGTGAAAAAGGTTGCGGTACTTGGTGGTGATGGCAATAAATATATTAATCAAGCTAAATTTCAAGGCGCCGATGTGTATGTGACTGGAGATATGTATTATCATACAGCACATGATGCTATGATGCTGGGATTGAATATTGTCGATCCTGGACATAACGTTGAGAAGGTTATGAAAGCTGGTGTCGCTAACATGCTGAGCGATTTTAGCGAAGAAAAAAATTGGCAAGTTGATGTGATTGTTTCGGAAATTAATACAGATCCTTTTACATTTTTGTAAAAAGATTTGTTAAAATCTAATCTTTGTAGTTATTGTGGCTGTTTAATAAGATATGGTTATTTGAAAAGTATTAGTATCTCAAACTTATAAGAGAAATAAAATCCCGTAATAGATAAAACTATTACGGGATTTTATTAGTTTTTTATTGTCTGTATAAATATGAATGGCATCTCGTAAAAAAGCTGCGGTACCTGGTTGGTCTTTATCATAATAAGCAGTAAAGCGTTCATCATCTACATACATTTGAGCTAATCCAGCATGGGCTTCCTTCGAATAAGAATCCCAATAATAGCAAAGCCACTTGCGATGTAATTCTACAGCTTTCTGTGCTAAATCACATGAAGGGTCGCCAGTTTGCATCGCTTCTTTTAACGCTTCTGTAATATCATTTGCAAGCTGAGAAACCTCTTCATGTTGTTTTTCTGTCATACCCATTACTTTTTTATTGGATTGATTTATGGTATCTTCCCCATATTTTTTTCGGATTTCTTTTCCGTATTTTTTTTCATTTTCATCTATCATACGCTTCTTGAAGCCTTCGAATTTCTCGTGATTAGACATAGTCATTCTCCCTTCTGTTAAAGCAATTGTTTTTTCAACATTTTCAATCAGTTTATTTAACTGCTTGCGTTTATCAAGGAGTTTTTCTCTGTGCTGTTTAAGTGCTAAAGCTCCGTCAAAATCGGGTGACGTTATAATTTGTTTAATCGTGTCTAAGTTCACGCCAAGCTCTCGATAAAAGAGAATTTGTTGTAAGCAATCGACTTCATACTGACCATAAATTCGATATCCAGATGAGTTAATTCTTGCCGGCTTAAGAATTCCAATCTCATCGTAATATCTAAGTGTTCGACTACTTACTCCAGCCATTTTCCCAAGTTTTTGCACTGTATATTCCACATGATCACCTCCTGATAGTTTTACTATACACATTGACGTAACGTGAATGTAAAGAGAAAAATAAAATATTCTTAGTAAGAATTATGATGGGGACATCAGTTTGCTTTTTAGAAAAATGGTACAAATGGTTTATTGAATTGGAAGCTATTACATGTTTAATGTTTTGAATCGTGGGATATAGTTATTCGTTAACTGATAAATAGGAATAAATACTTATTTTAGATCAGAGTTGCCAATAATTAAGAAGGAGGTAGTTGAGATGCTTACTTGTGAAAATAGTGTGAATTCAAAAAAGATTCTTGAGCGACAAAGAGTTAATCAAATAATGGAAAATATATGTGATTATCCATTAACTATTTTACATGCGCCTATGGGTTATGGAAAAACCTCCGCCTTAAAACAATTCCTACAATATCGACCTATGTCTTATATTTGGTTTAATTCATCCGTTATTGATTCATCATCTCGGGTATTTTGGAGACGTTTTGTTCAATGTGTAAAACAAGTTAATATAAGTCTAGGTGATAAACTACAACAAATTGGTTTTCCAGAAAATGAAGCCCAACTACTAAAGGTTCTAGATTTAATTATCGAACATAAATCTCTTGAAAAAAACATTATTGTTATAGATAACTTTCATATTATAAATAATCCCGAAATTTTCCATTTGATTGAAACATTAGCCAATGAGGATATTGAACATTTACATATTGTTTTACTGACTAGAGATATAAGTGATGTAAATATTTATAATTTAGTTATGAAGAGGCTTTGTTTTATGATTGATTATCAAATATTAGCCTTTAATAAAGAAGAAATCAAATCTTATTTGACCTTAGCCGGTTTTCAAGAATCACAATCAATAATCGATGAACTATACAACTATACATTGGGGTGGATATTGTTAATTAATCTTGAAGTGTCAGGATTAAAAAAAGGTTTATCTATAGGGATAACAGCTACTATTGATGATCTTATTGAAAAGAATTTTTACGATTCGTATGATGAGGATACTAAGCAGTTCCTATTAAAATTAGCTGTTTTTGATGAATTTACGAAAGAACAAGTGATAGATGTATTGGAAGAGGATCATACGTATGAAATGTTATTAAAGTTATTCAATGAAAATCCTTTTATTCAGTATGATAATAATCATCAAACGTATAACATTCATCATGTTCTTTTAGATTATTTAAGAAACAAGCAAAAGGAAAATCCTATTGAATTTAAGTCGTTAAATAAGAAGGCTGGGAAATGGCATATTAAACAAGGCGAACTTGAAATGGCTCTTATCTATTTTTATAGAGCGGATGATATAACAGGTGTCTTATATGAAATAGATCATCGTAATGAAGTTACATTAATGAACATTAATCAAGAAATTATTTTTAAGGCTTTTGACAATCTTCCGCAAGCATTATGGTTCAATTATCCTTTAGCTTATCTAAAGTTTATACGTATACAATTATTAAGTGGGCTAGATGAGAGAGTTGAAAATGGTTTACAAAGACTAGATGTACTGCAAACATTTTATGAAAATACAAATGAAGGCTCTCTATATAAAAATAAAAAAAGGATTTTGGCTGAAATTCAAATTTCTCGAATTTTTAATTCCTATAATCATGATGTTTATAGAATGTATAATTATATGGAAAATGCAATTGAATTACTAGATGAACAATCATCTAGTATAGATAATATGTTTGGGTATCCTTTTATATTATTTACTTTTTTTCGAGAATCCGGAAAGTTGAATGAGATTACAAATGTTATTGCCGAGAATTATCATAAAGAGAATGCTGTATTTACAGGTTGCAGCATAGCATCGAATTATCTTATTCTTGCTGAATATGCACTCGAATTAGGAAATTTAAACGATGCTAAAATAAACGCATTTAAAGCAAAATATCAAGCGGCAATTGATCAAAAGGATTATCTATATGTTAATGCTAATTTTACGATAGCAAGACTATTGCTCCTAGAAGGTAGCTTTTCTGAAGTCAAAGAGCTTATTCGAAATTTAGAGATGTATGTTGAAGAAAAGAATAAATTCTCATTAAAAACGATGCTTGATATATGTGTTGGCTATATATTTGGGTGTTTAGGCGTTTATAATAAGATTCCTCGTTGGATAAAAATTGGAGATATGCATCCTTATACAAGTAAAAGGCAAGTTATGACATTTCGCTATATTGTTCAAGGCAAAGCTATACTGTTAACTGAAGATTACAAACAACTAGAACAATTCTGCAGAAGCGCTCAAAATCATTTTGCGAGATATAATCATCAATTAGGGTTGCTTCATAATTTTATTTATGAAGCAGTTGCTAATCAGAAATTATATGGGAGACAGGAAGCAAAGGACTCATTATTGAAAGCACTTATTATTGGCCAAGCAGATGATATCATTGTGCCATTTGCAGAAAACGCCCCATATATTCTAGAAATGATTAAAGAGATTTCTTGCGAAATTAGTAGTGTAGATCACCATTATTTACAAAGAGTTATCTATAGTTGTAATCATTATCTAGAAAACCTTGATAAATTTAAGGTACCAACAGTTTCACTAACATCGAGAGAAAAGGAAGTCTTAACATTAATAGCGGATGGTTTAAAAAGACAAGAGGTTGCTAAAAAGATTGATATATCAATAGCGACAGTTAATAAAACCTTAGAGCATGTATACAAGAAATTGGAAGTAGGTAATAAAACTTCTGCTATAAAAAAAGCGAAGGAATTGAAGATTATTTAAACTATAGGGGTGGAAGCGACATCATGAATTTTCTTCAAAAACGTAAAACTCTTATAAGAAATCGAATAAATGTAGAATTTAAGAAAATGTTTTCGTATCCATTAACAATTATTCAAGCACCTATAGGGTATGGGAAAACAACTGCTATGAAGCATTTTTCTGAATATGCGAACGCGGATTTTATATGGTGTTCAATTACTAGAAGGGATTGTTCTAAATCATATTTATGGACTAGGACGGTAGCTTGTTTTTCTAAGTATGATCCTCAATTAGGAAATGAACTCAAAAAAGTGGATATTTCAAATGGTTCTCTTCAAATAAGTAAAGTAATGGATATTTTTCGAAGCTATCCATTTGATAAGCCTACAATTGTTGTAGTCGATGATTTTCATCAATTGAAAGATATGAATGTATTTCAGTATATAGTACTGCTTATTCAAGAAAGAATTCCTAATTTGCATGTTGTCATTTTGACTAGAAATATGCCTAATATAGATATTGCGGAACTAATATCTAAAAAACTATGTTTGGTTATCAAAAAGAAATGTCTTAAATTTACGTATGAAGAAATTTTGCAATATTATTTATTAATAGATTCTTTAAAGTCTGAAGATCATATTAAAAGAACTCTAGAATATACTGGAGGATGGATTTCTTTAATTTATCTTTCACAATTTGGTTTGAAGCAAAACACCCCACTTCATAAAAGGGCTTCGCTTTATCAGCTTATTGAAGAAAACCTTTATCAGTCTTATGATGAGGAAATGAAACAGTTTCTTTTGAAAATAGCCGTATTGGATCGCTTTACAATTGAACAAGCTACTTTTGTTCTTGAGGATGATAGTGCGCCAAATAAAATTATCTCCCTATATAACGAAAATGCCTTTATTGTCTATGATGAAGAGCAGATGTTTAAAATTCATAACGTTCTTTTGGATTTTTTGAGATATAAGCAATTACTAGAAGATATCGATTTAAAAAAATTATATAAGCGTGCTGGAACATGGGGATTACAAGATGAAAAATATAGGAAGATGTGTTTGATTTATCTATACAAAGCTGGCGAAATAGAAACTATACTAGAAGTACTAAATCAATTTGATGTTAGTAGCAGAATAGATGTTTTGAAATATATAGAATTTTGCGAAGAGTATCCTGACTTATTTATCGAGAATGACTTACTATATAAATATCCGAAGGCTTTAGCGAAATATTTAATATACATTTTGTTAGAAAGTGATTGTAAAGAAAAGAAGGATGAAGGATACAGCAGGTTACAAAAATTGCTTTCTACCTATGAAAATGATGCAGTGAACGTTGAAACTATAGAAGTGAAAAAATATATCCAAAAAATGAATAGGTCAGAAAAGAATCGTATTCTTGCAGACCTTTACATAGCTATGTCATTTGTTGCGTTTAATGATGTTGAAAAAATGATCTACTATCAACATAAAGCTAATAGATTAATTAAAGAAGAACATACCTTTCATTTAAGTACATTTTTAACTATGAATTCTCCTCATTTGCTATACACCTTTTATAATGAAAGAAGTCAATTAAAGAACATTTTGCATGTATTCACTACCTATCAAAAAGGGTTACCAATGAATGATAGTATTCATAGGTCGGGTTTTATGGATGTCATGCATGCAGAATATTCTCTTGAAACAGGCGATTGTGAAGCCGCTGAAAAATATTATCAAATGGCTATCTCTAAGCTTCATTTAAATAATCGACCAAATCTTTTTATTCATGCTCGCTTTTCATATTTTAGACTGCTCCTTTTTCAAGGTGAGTTTGAAAAGGTTGAAAAACTTTTGCAAGAGTTAATGAATACTCTTCAGGATAATAAAAATGTTACATTAAACACGAATTTAGATTTATGTCTTGGTTATATGTATGCTTGTCTTGGTTTAGTTGATCAAATCCCGAACTGGATAAAAATGAATAATATATCATCAAAATACGTATTAAGGCATGGTTTATCGTTCCAGTGGATTATTTATGCTAAGTCTATATTATTAGATGAGAATTTCATCCAACTTGAATTATTATGTGATCAATCATACAAATATTTTGATGAATATAATAATCAATTAGGATTTCTTCATAGTTCTATTTATGTAGCAATTGCGAAATATAAGCTTTATGGTATGGAAGAAGGAATGCAGGCGATGAATAAAGCTCTTAAACTAGGGCAATCCGATGGAATTATTCTTCCCTTTGGTGAGAATGCTTCTTTTATTTTGCCTATATTACGAGAGATGGAAAACAATCACATGGGTATAGATTCAAGTTATTTCAATCGTGTTTTAGCATGTTGTGAGAGATATGACAGCAACATGCTAAAAATGAAAAACGAAGTGGATTTATTAAATGAAAACGAAATAAATGTTTTAAAGTATGTTGCAGATGGATATAAACGAAAAGAAGTAGCGAAGGAACTATATGTTTCGCTAGCTTGGGTAAATAAAGTTATGGAAAGTATTTATAAAAAATTTGAAGTCAATAATAAAACGGCTGCTATTCAAAAAGCAAGAGAGTTTAAAATAATATAAACCAAAAAATTAGTAAAAATACTATATGGAAATAGTATTTTTACTAATATAAAAACTATTAAATAACTTCTACAATAATTGTAGAAGTTATTTTTTTATATTAAAGGAAATTTACGAGTTTTGGATAACCGGTTTGTGATCTATAACAGCATTGATTAGACTTATCGTCAGGATGAACGTAGTCATTATATTTTCTTTTTTTGGGAGGGCATCATGGAAGAATCAATTAGTTTGAAAGAAATTTTATTGATATGTAAGAAAAGATTACTTCTTATTTTAGGAATTACCATTTTTTCATTAGCTTTATGTGCTCTCATTACCTATTTCTTTATTGAACCTGTTTATAAGGGAACTACACAAATACTGATTAGCAAAGCTAAAGATAATGAAGCGCTCTATGAATACAATGAGGTGCAAACGAATTTGCAGTTAATCAATACATATAACGTTATAATTAAAAGCCCACGAATTCTAAATCTTGTCAAAGAGGAACTAGGCTTACGGCTTTCAACAGAAGAATTAACGAAAAAAATTACCGTAGAGAGTGAGGAAGACTCACAAGTATTAAATATAAACGTTGAAGATCAGAATCCTGAAGTAGCTGCTGGTATAGCTAATACAATTGCCAAAGTATTTCAAGAAAATATTGTAGAAATTATGAATGTAGATAATGTCGTTATTTTAGCAAAAGCAGCAGTAGATCAGCATCCCATTCAGGTTAAACCCCAACCATTATTAAATATGGCGATAAGTCTAGTAGTCGGATTCATGATTGGAATTGGTATTGCATTTATCTTGGAATATTTAGATAACTCAATCAAAACAGAACAAGATATTGAAAAATTAGTAGATATTTCTGTGTTAGGTATTATCTCGACAATAGATCAAAATGTTCCAGAATTTAATGATGTGAAAGGGAGGGATTCTGAATGTATAAAAAACGAAAGAAAAAAAGTTCTATAAATCGAAACAAGAAATTAATAACAAGTTTAAGTCCTAAGTCTCCCATTTCTGAACAATATAGAACTATTCGAACAAATATACAGTTTGCCTCTATTGATTCTGAAATTCAATCCATAATGGTTACATCTGCAGAACCTGAAGCAGGTAAGTCAACGACATGTGCAAATCTTGCAGTTGTATTTGCTCAACAAGGGAAAAAAGTTCTTATTATAGATGCAGATTTAAGAAAGCCGACTGTTCATCAAACATTTCAAATACAGAATGCAGAGGGGTTAACAAGTTTATTAATGAAACGCAAACAATTTGATGAAGTAATTGTTCCAACAAGTGAACCTAATTTATATGTTCTTACTAGTGGACCAATACCACCTAATCCAGCTGAGTTATTGTTATCAAATGCGATGCAGTTTATATATAACAAAGCTCTTCATGAATATGATTTGGTGATTTTTGATACACCTCCCATATTGGCAGTAACAGATTCTCAGATTGTTTCTCATTATTGTGATGGAACAATTATCGTTGTTGCCTCTGAACAAACCAAAAAAGAACAATTAATAAAAGGTATAGAGCTATTGAATTTTTCAAAAGCAAAAATTCTAGGTATTGTACTTAACAATAGAAAAATCTCTAATCAGGATAATCATTATTACTACTTTTCTTGAAATTATATTATTTGAGTATTTATTCTTGGAAAACTAGTAGGAGTTTGAGAGGTGTAGAGATGATTGATATCCATACTCATATATTGTGGGGAGCTGACGATGGAGCTAAGACGCAAAGAGATAGTTTAGCTATGGCAAAACAAGCTGTAAATCAAGGTATACGCACAATTGTGGCTACTCCACATCATATGAATGGAACATATTTGAATGTTAGAAGTGATATTAAATCAAAAGTGTCAGAATTGAATAATCTTCTTGAAATGCAACAAATTCCTTTAGAGGTGTTACCTGGTCAGGAAATAAGAATCTACAGTGATTTATTGGCAGATTATAAAAGAGGCCAAATTATTGCGGTCAATGATACAACAAATTTTTTATTAATAGAATTACCAACTACTCATATTCCGGCATTTCTAGAAAAAATGATGTTTGAAATACAACTACAAGGTTTAATACCTGTGATCGTTCATCCAGAGAGAAATCACGTCTTTCTGGAGAATCCCAAGAAATTATATGAATTAGTAAAACAAGGTATATTAACGCAAGTAACAGCTGCTAGTTTAACAGGGGATTTTGGTAGAAAGATTAAGAAATTTTCATTTGATATCATAAAGGCGAATCTAGCACATTTTATCGCTTCTGATGCACATAATGTGTCATCACGTTGTTTTAAGATGTTTGAGGCATACAGGTTAGTTGAAGATAAAGTAGGAATGGATTATGAAGAGTTCTTTTTACAAAATGCTGAACGACTAGTGCAAAATAAATCAATAAGTCAGGATACACCCTATATGCTCCAAAAAAGGGGTTTTCATTTCTTTTAAATCAATATATTTTGGAGAGACTTCCTTTCCTCTATCAATGGAGTACTCGATTATACTGTGGGATTTTTTCTGAAATCCTTAGACACGTTTGTTGTCAAGGGTGTGGTGTGAGGGAGGGTTAGATGCCCAATTAAATGAATTTTCACATAAGGAGATTGTTAATGCTGAATCATTCGCTTATGTGAGTGTTTATTTTGTTTTTTTGTTTTATTTATTAAGGGGGACAATGCTATGAAAGTTAGAAAAGCGATTATACCAGCAGCGGGATTAGGGACGCGATTTTTACCTGCTACAAAAGCAATGCCGAAAGAAATGTTACCGATTGTTGATAAACCAACTATTCAATATATTGTAGAGGAGGCCATTAAATCGGGAATTGAAGATATTATTATTGTAACGGGTAAAGGAAAAAGATCGATAGAAGATCATTTTGATAATGCGCTTGAGTTAGAAATGAATCTAATGGAAAAAAAAAGTATGAACTTTTAGAGAAAGTACAAGAACCAGCAAAAGTAGAGATTTATTATATTAGGCAAAAGGAACCGAAAGGCTTAGGACATGCTGTGTTGTGTGCAAAACATTTTATAGGTGATGAACCATTTGCTGTATTACTTGGAGATGACATAGTGGAATCAGAAACACCTTGTTTAAAACAAATGATTGATGTATATGAAGAAACACATGCATCTGTTGTAGGCGTACAAAGGGTTCCAGAAGAAGAGACTCACCGATATGGGATTATAGATCCTGGTAAACAAATGGAGCATCTGTATCATGTAAACCATTTTGTCGAAAAGCCAATACAAGGAACTGCCCCTTCCAATTTAGCGATAATAGGTCGATATATTTTAACGCCAGAAATATTCATGTTTTTAGAAAAAGAAGAGATTGGTGCCGGAGGAGAAATTCAATTAACAGACGCCATTCAAAAATTAAATGAAATACAGCGAGTCTTCGCGTATGAATTTGAAGGTAATCGCTATGATGTTGGGGAAAAATTAGGATATATTACAACAACGATTGACATGGCTCTTCATAATGAGGAGTTAAGAGAAGGGCTGATTACTTATTTAGAGCATGTCTTAATGGCTGAAGAGAAAATGCATATATTTACCGACTTAATTGATATGGCTCTCCATAATGAGGAATTAAGAGAAGAATTATTATCTTACTTAAAACGTACTTTAGAAGTTGAAGAGGTTTTTGAGGAAGTGACGTAATTGAAATGTTGAATCAGTGTAAAGTAATTTATAGGAATGAGGAGGAAACATGTCATTTAATAAAAGAATATCGTATTTATTATTATTTGATTCTTGTTTTGTATGTATAAGTTTAATTATGGCGATTATTTTAAGTGATAATCATCTTGAAGATACAGGAACAGCAAAAGTAGTACTATTATCAGTAGTTCTGTTAATTTCATATTATTTGAGTGCGTTTTATCAAAAAATTTATTTTAAAGCATGGGAATATGCGAGTATTAGTGAATTGATAGCCATAATAAAAGTTACACTGTTCTCGGTTTTTATTACTAGTTGTATTTCTATCATACTCTATCATCATCTTAATTTAAGATTACTATTGTTATTATGGATGATTCTAATTTTATTTATTGGTGGTTCCCGTTTTACGTGGAGAATTTATAAAGATTCTAATAGGAAAGAAAAAGAGAATTTTAGAAAAACTTTAATTATTGGAGCAGGGGTAGCAGGAACGATGGTAGTGAGGCAATTGTTACACAATAATGGAGAAACGGATTTAAAACCTGTTGCCTTTATTGATGATGATTATTATAAACAAAAGCTATATATTTTAGGTATTCCTGTTGTGGGAACTTCAAAAGATATTCTAGATGTTGTTAAGAAATATAAGATTGAGCATATTGTAATCGCTATTCCATCTGCTCCTCGAAAGCAATTAACGCATATCCATCAAGAATGTGCCAAATCGGGAATAAAAACACAAACACTACCAATGCTTGAAGATATCATGGTAGGAAAAGTTTCAATTAGTAACTTTAAAGATGTTGAAGTACAAGATTTATTAGGGAGAGAACCTGTTTCGTTACATATTGAATCTATATCTGATTATGTTTCAAATAAGACCGTTTTAGTAACAGGAGCAGGAGGATCTATAGGGTCAGAGATATGTAGACAAATCAGTACGTTTCAACCTAAAAAACTACTGTTATTAGGTCATGGAGAAAATAGCATATATTTAATTAACATGGAATTAAGGGAAAAATATAAGGATTCTATTGAATTTATTCCGATAATTGCTGATATCCAAGATCGAAAACGAATCTTCGAAGTTATGGAGCAATATAAGCCAAATGTAGTATATCATGCAGCAGCACATAAACATGTTCCTTTAATGGAATATAATCCGTGTGAAGCAGTGAAAAATAATGTGTTTGGAACTAAAAATGTAGCAGAAGCAGCAGACGAAAATCACGTTGAAACCTTTGTAATGATTTCTTCTGATAAGGCAGTAAAACCACCAAATATAATGGGAGCAACCAAACGAACGGCAGAGATGATTATACAACGATTGAATGTGAAGAGTCGAACAAAATTTGTTGCTGTGCGTTTTGGAAATGTATTAGGTAGTAGAGGAAGTGTAATCCCTTTATTTAAAAAACAAATCCAAGCTGGTGGACCTGTTACAGTAACACATCCTGAGATGATTCGCTATTTCATGACTATACCAGAAGCTTCTCGATTAGTGATTCAAGCGGGTGCACTTGCGAAAGGTGGAGAAATATTTGTTTTGGATATGGGTGAACCGGTCAAGATTGTAGATCTTGCGAAAAATATGATTGAACTTTCGGGCCATTCTGTAGAAGAAATAGGTATAAAATTCACGGGGATACGACCAGGGGAAAAATTATATGAGGAATTATTTAATAAGGAAGAAACGAACAGTAAACAAGTTTTTCCTAAGGTATTTATAGGGAATATTGATGTGAATCATTCTGATGAACTAGATTACTTCTTAAAGCATTTTAGTGATATGTCGGTGGAGGAAGTGAAAGATTATATTTTACATTTGGCTAATGATAAGGAAATAAATAATAAGCCTTTTAATCCTTCTTTAATGGAGATATAAAATAAAGTTAAAGGCTTAGAAAGATAGCGAGAGTATAGAAAATGATTAGATTTGAGAAATGTCATGATACAGAATTAGTAAAGAGAAGTATTCCATTTTCCCCTCCTGATATATCTGATAAAGAAATCGATCAAGTAGTACAAACCTTGAAGTCTGGTTGGATTACAACTGGACCGAGAACTAAACTATTTGAAAAAAAAATAGCTGAACGAATTGGCGCTCCATGTGCAGTTACCCTAAATTCAGCTACAGCTGCGATGGAACTAACATTGCGTATATTGGGGGTTAGGGAAGGAGATGAAATTATTACAACCGCTTATACATATACCGCCACTGCCGCAGTTATACATCATGTTGGAGCGAAGATTGTATTGATGGACACAGCTCTTGATTCATTTGAAATAGATTATGATAAGTTAGCTGATGCTATTACAGAAAAAACGAAAGTGATCATGCCCGTTGATATTGGGGGGAGGATGTGCGATTATGAAAAGATTTTTACAATTATAGAAAGGAAAAGAAATCTTTTTACGCCTTCAAGTGAAATCCAGAAGTTATTTAATCGTATTATTGTACTGGCTGATTCTGCCCATGGCTTTGGAGCATCTTATAAAGGAAAGAATAATGGTACTGTAGCGGACTTTACTTGTTTTTCATTCCATGCGGTGAAAAATCTAACCACTGTGGAAGGCGGTGCTGCTGTGTGGAAATCAAGGGAAGGGCTGGATGATGATTGGCTTTATAATCAATACATGCTCTATTCACTTCATGGTCAATCAAAAGATGCTTTAACGAAATCGCGATCAGAATCATGGGAATATGATGTGCTACAGCTAGGTTATAAATGTAATATGACAGATATTCAAGCGAGTCTTGGATTAGCACAGCTAGAAAGATATGATGCTATGTTAAGGCGCAGACGTGAAATTATTGAGATGTATGATGATGCTTTGATACCATTAGGGCTGTATAGTTTAAAGCACTTTGAAGAGAGTAGTCAATCTTCAGGGCATCTTTATATGATTAGAGTATCTGAAATAAATGAAAGACAAAGGAATGAAGTAATTGTAAAGATGGCGGAAGCTGGTATTGCAACGAATGTTCATTATAAGCCACTTCCTATGTTTACTGCTTATAAAGCATTAGGATTTGATATTGTAAATTACCCAAACGCATTCGCGCAATATCAAAACGAAATTACTTTACCTTTAGGTACATTTTTAAAGGATAGAGATGTAGAGTATGTAATCTATCATATGAAAAAGGTATTAACAGAAATTATCTAGTAAAATTATCAGAAAGGCAGGCATTCTATGATAATTTCTAAAGTTTTAATAGATTGGGATCAATTACCGGAAAATATGCAAAATGATAGTGTCAGGAAGTACTATGATATTTTGTATAACAAAAGATATAGTTTACTTTTCAAGCGATTATTTGATATTTTAATGAGCATTTTTGCTTTAATCATTCTTTCTCCGCTATTTGTATTAATTGCTATTTTAATAAAAATAGATTCAAAGGGATCGGTTATATTTTGTCAGGAAAGAGTTACACAATATGGTAAGAAATTTTGTATTTATAAATTTCGAACAATGTTTTTTAATACTGAAAATAAGGGGGCACAAATTACAATAAAGGGCGATAAGAGAATTACAAAAGTAGGGAAGGTATTAAGAAAGTGTAGACTAGATGAGATTCCTCAGTTATTCAATATCATAATAGGAGATATGAGTTTTGTAGGAACTAGACCAGAGGTTGTAAAGTACGTTGAACAGTATACTGAGGAAATGATGGCTACTTTGTTATTGCCTGCTGGTGTAACTTCTGAAGCTAGTATTCAGTATAAGAATGAAGCAAAACTACTCGAGGTAAATGATAATCTAGATCAGATGTATATCGAAAAAATATTGCCCGATAAGATGGACTATAATTTGAAAAGTATACTAAACTTCTCATTATTAAGAGAGATGAAGATCATTTTTAAGACGATTGTTATGGTATTTAAACAAGATTAAAATGAGTGATAGCTCTTTTAAATGGAGGAGGGAGAATATGATCGTATCTTTTTGCGTTGTGGCATATAATGAACAGGACTATCTGCCAAGATTGTTTAAAGATATTTGTTCACAAACCTATCCGCATAGTTTAATAGAAGTCATATTTGTAAATGGTATGTCAACAGATCATACTAGGGGTTTAATGGAGAATTTTAAAGAGGATAATAATGATTTTAAAGATATCATTATAGTAGATAATCCGAAAAGAAACCAAGCTTCAGGATGGAATATTGCTATTAAAGTTTCTACAGGTAATCTTATTACTAGAATAGATGCTCATGCGTCAATCCCTGCTGATTTTGTACAAAAAAATGTAGATTGTATAAAAAAAGGAGAGTGTATATCTGGAGGGCCAAGACCTTGTATTTTAGTTCAGGAAACACCATGGAACAGCACTTTATTACTCGCAGAAAATTCTATGTTTGGTAGTGGTTTTGCTCCTTATCGAAGAAACTCTGGAAAAACATATGTTAAATCAATGTTTCACGCTACTTATAAACGTGAGGTTTTCGAAAAAGTAGGTTACTTTAATGAAAATTTAGGAAGAACGGAAGATAATGAAATTCATTATCGTATGAGAAAAGCGGGATATAGATTTTGTTTTAATTCAGATATTATTTCGTATCAATATGTTAGAAGTAACTTATTCAAAATGATAAAACAAAAAAGTGCTAATGGTTATTGGATAGGATTGACAGTAGGTGTATGTCCACGCTGTCTATCCTTATTTCATTTTATACCATTAGCTTTTATTTTAGGGATTGTATTGACCACTTTTTTTGCTATATGTGGGTCTTTAATACCTGCAATGATGATGTGGATTGTTTATTGTTTAATGGCTATTTTTATGACTGTATTAACAGTCCGTAATGACAATCGTAGTTTTACTCATTATATTTTACCTATTGTCTATTTTTTATTGCATTTGAGTTATGGCTTAGGAACGCTAGTTGGAATAATAAAATTACCTTTTTGGATGAAAAAGCTTGATGAATAACTTTCCAAAATAGATAGCAACTATTTATTCTTATGATTAGTGTAATTTTTGATAAAAACATTGTTAATTCATCTTTGAGAGTTATTTATAAAACATTCTGAATTATATAATTGGAAGAGGAGCTTTTATTATCGATGATTAGAATTCTACATGTTGTATCGGGGCTAGAATGTGGGAATGGAGTAATGAATATAATAATGAATTATTATCGAAATATTGATAAAAAAAAGATTCAATTTGATTTTCTTTACTGGTTAGATGACGAAAGAAGCAAGACTTACACAAATGAGATAAAAGAATTAGGAGGTAATATATACTATATTCGGAAACCAAGGCTTAATAAAAATTCTTATAGTGAGATAAAAAATTTTTTTAAGCGATACGCATCTAACTATAAAGCATTGCATTTACATGAAGTTTATCTAAATATGATTATAGCCCCAATGGCGCGTAAATACGGTATTAAGCATATAATTGCACACAGCCACACCACTAAATATTCTGATATTAAGTTAAACGCTATACGAAATAGGATGTTATGTTTACCACTTAAATATAATACAGATATTTATTTAGCTTGTTCAAAAGCCGCAGGTGAATTTCTATATGGAAAGAAATACGTTCAGTCGGGAAAAGTAAAGGTTATTAAAAATGCAATTGATTGTGAAAAATTTCGATATAAAGAAGAAGTAAGAAGAGAAAAGCGTAAGGAATTTAATGTTGAGGATAAATTCGTTGTAGGGCATATTGGTCGCTTTAATGAACAAAAAAATCATGAATTTTTAGTTGATATATTTTTTGAAATTTATAATAAAAATAAAAAAAGTGTACTTATGTTAGTTGGTGATGGTCCACTAATTGAAAAGATAAAAAGCAAGGTTAATAAGCTGAAAATTACTGATCACGTATTATTTTTAGGGCAAAGAACTAATGTAGAGGAACTGCTACAGGTAATGGATACATTTATATTGCCTTCATTGTTTGAAGGTTTGGGGATTGTTTTAATTGAGGCACAAAGTACGGGATTATCTTGTATAGCATCTGATGTAGTCCCGATAGATGTGAAAGTAACGGATCAAGTATCTTTTATTAATTTAAAACAAACGGCAGATTTATGGGCAGAATTTGCTTTAATGAATTTTAAAAAAAGTAAACGTTATGATTGTAGTAAGGATGTACATAAAGCTGGTTATGATATAAAGCTTCAAACTGGACAATTGGAAGATTTATATTTGAACTTAACTTATTAAATATGGAGTGAATATATTTGTGAATGTATATTTTGCTTTAATTATATATATAATTGCTCTAGTATTTATTTGTCATTTAAATTTAAAAAATGCTAAACGTATTTACTTAATATTAACGATAGGATTTTTAGGCTTTTTATCAGCAGTAAGAGGATCTAGTGTTGGAAATGATACGGTAGAATATTTGAAAATATTTTCAGAATGTCAATACTATGATTTAAGTTTATTGGGAATGCGATACGAATTTGGCTATGTATTGTTAAATAAAATGCTATTTTTAATATCAGATAATCCACAGATTATCTTAATTGTAAGTAGCATCATTATTGGAATCGGATTCTATAAATTTATTTATAAATACTCTATGATTCCAATGTTAAGTGTATTTCTCTTTTTTTCGTTAGGTTATTGGGGCCAAATGATGAATACAATCAGGCAAAGTATTGCCTTAGTTATTTTATTGTATGCTTTTGACTTCATAAAAAAAAGAAAATTATTACCGTTTATAGGTATTGTATGTGTTGCATCATTATTTCATAAAACCGCAATTGTTTTTTTAGTAGCTTATCCATTATCTTTCTTCAAAGTTAAGATAAAAGCTGTATTTAAAGCGTTAATTATTGCCATTAGTGGTTACATTTTTTTAGAATCAATTTTAAATACAGTATTGGTGGTATTTCCTTCCTATAACTATTATTTAGACAGTATTTATTTAAACGGCAATATACGGTTAGCTACGATAATGAATATAATGGTCGTGTGTTCGATATTTTATTTTGGTCGCATTTTAAATAAGTATTTGATAAAGAATGAGTTAGCGAGTAATAGTCAAACTAATAAACTATTGGATTCTTGTAATTTTGATCAGAAAGAGTTTGAAATGATTTCAATGTTTTTGTTAGCTAGCATTGTTATATCAATAATTTCATTGAAATTTAATCTTTTAGATCGTGTAGGTGTTTATTTTGATGTTTTTTCAATTATCTATATACCAAATATAGTGGCTAGGATAAAAGATAAAAATTTACTTTTATTTACAACAACTGTGGTTTTGCTAATGTTTTTCTTATATGCAACAACCATACAAATTTTTAGACCAGAATGGAATCGTATTTATCCATATGAATTTTTTTGGTGAATATTAACTACGAAAATATTTTATAAAAAAGGATTGTAATCAAAGTGGATGAATTAATCTCTGTTATAGTGCCTATATATAATGTTGAAAAGTATTTAAAAAGATGTGTAGATTCGATTCTTAATCAAACATATGGGAATATAGAAGTTATTTTGGTGGATGATGGTTCTATAGATCAATCCTCGAAAATTTGTGATGAATATGCTGAGTTGGACCAAAGAATTAGAGTAATACATCAAAAAAATCAAGGTTTATCCGCGGCAAGAAATTGTGGCATAGATTTTGCTAAAGGCAATTTTATTGCTTTTGTAGATTCGGATGATAGTATTCATGAGCAAATGTATGAAATTTTACACAGAAATATAAAAAAATATAATGCTGATATTTCAATCTGTAACTATAATCGGGGTTACAAGAATTTTAATAATGAAAATAATATTAATAAGATGAAGGAATCAATAATTGTTTGTAATAAAATTGAATCGATGATGAATATGAACAATTCGCTGGGTGAAATAACAATAGTAGCGTGGAATAAGCTATATCGAAAAGGTTTATTTGAAAATATCCGATTTAAAGTTGGGAAAATACATGAGGATGAATTTATAATTCATCGACTTTTAGAAAAAGTGACATCGGTAGTTTATACAAGCCTGCCTCTTTATAATTATATGCAGAGAGATAGCAGTATAACGAGAAAAAAATTTAATATTAAAAGATTGGATGTTTTTGAAGCGTTGGAAGATAGAATGGATTTCTTTTTGGAAAAAGGTTATAAGGATCTATATTTTAATGCTATTGAAAGTTATTTAAACACGCTCATAACTTATTATTATTATGCAAAGAAGGATTTGAATAATGAACTACATATTTTGTTACGTAAACAATTTAACAGCTTATATGCAAGTGTAGTAAGGAATAAAAATATAAAATTAACAAATAAAACTAGAATTAAATGTAAATTGTTTTATATAAGTCCCTTACTTTACAGAATGATTTTAAGGTTAATAAAGAAATCTATAAGAGTGAAAAATATTTTGTGTATATAGAAACTCAAGAAGGAAGATTTTTTTAGATAGAATCAATTTTTTCAAATAAATTCATAGAAAAGAGATCGTCTTTATCAATCGGTTTACAACGGAAATCGTTGAAGTACTAGTTTAAAAAAAGAAATCATTTCTTTATTCTTAGCTAAATAGAAAGGTTAAAATGGTTCTTATTTAAACTTTTTTATCTAGGTAATTAAGCGAATCCATGGTAGAAAATCTGTGACTG
>NZ_CABKRX010000076.1 GCF_902374955.1 Bacillus massilioanorexius | reverse complement strand
GTGATTTTTTATCACTTTTCAGAGGCCCCTACATTTTATGTTAGAGCTTTTTTGTGTAACTGTGTTCTCACTTTCGTATTTACTTTACTATTGTTGATATATGGAATTAATATATTGATATTTAAAATGATTTTTTCTTTTTTTGACATATTTGTGAAATTTAGCTATTTTTGTTGAGCGTAGAAGGAATAACAAAAACTTTGTTGAAAGAATTAATATGGATGTTGAAATTGCTTTTCGATAAATTCAATTTCTTCTTTAAACTTGTCGTGTGTTGCTCGAAATACATTCTCGAAGACATCGCCAAGCTGTTGTTCAAATACTTTAATTCCCTCTCCAGTTATACCCCCTTTAACGCATACTTTTTCTTGTAGTGTAGGTAGTGAATAGTCACCGCTTTTTAACAAATCTCCTAAACCAATTAACATTTTCTCAGTTAGTATCGTTGCAGTTTTTTTATCCAATGACGTGACTTTAGTAGCGGCAAGAATAAACTCTTGTGCAAGATAGCTGAAAAATGCTGGACCACAGCTAACGATATCTGAGGATACTCGGGTTACTTCATTTGTAATTTCAATTTCTTCTGATATATTTGTAGCTATTTTTCGGATTGTATCCTTCCACTCTTCCGTACAATTGGCTCCAAAGGTTAATAATGTAACGCCTGATAGAACTTTATTCGTAATACTTGGAATAAAGCGTACGGTGCTGCAAGATAGAACAGTTTCTAATTGTTCAACGGAGATTGGACTTGTAATCGATACAAAACAGTGAGTTGGTTTTACCTTGTCCTTGATATCCTGATAAAATGGGTGCATTTCTTTTGGTTTCATACAAGTAAACAGTAGATTACTTGTTGAAACGATTTCGTCGACCGACTTGCATAATGTTACATTAGAATATTGCTTTTTAATTTCTTCAGCTTTTGCAAGTGTACGATTATATATATTTAAATCTGTTTCATCAACAGATTTAGATTTTAATAAGGCTTCTATTAGTATTGACCCCATGTTGCCTGTACCTATAATTCCTACTTTCATGAAATAATTCCCTCCTAGAACCATGTACTTCATAACAACATATGCTTGTTCGAGTAAATATATGCAAAAAATCAATCATAAGGAAGTGAAATAATGAAAATGCTGAGTGATAAAAAGCTGCTAGCTATTATAGGATTAGTTGTTGGATTAATCATAACAATCGTTATAATTGTTATGCCTAAAGAAGAAACGGCATTGGTAGAAGATTTTTCAAGACAAACGAATTCTCTTGAGGAAGATGATAGCGGGAAAAGTCAAAGTAATGAACTAGAAACGAAAGTAATGAAAGTGGATATAAAAGGGGCGGTAAAGCGACCAGGGGTGTATATTGCTCATACTGAAGATCGAATACTTGATGTTATAGAAAAAGCAGGTGGATTATCGGATGGAGCGGATAAGAATAAAGTAAATCTTGCTCAACGAGTTGAAGATCAAATGTTGATTTATGTACCATTAATTGGAGAGGTATTAGATCATGTATCTGTGCCCCAAGTGTCATCAGCTGGAGAAGGTGGAAAAGCTTCTACAAAAGTAAATATTAATACAGCTGATGAATCTGAACTACAAACAATAACAGGCATAGGTCCTTCGAAAGCAGCAGCTATTATTCAATATCGAACAGAGAATGGATCATTTAAATCGATTGATGATTTAAAAGAAATTAGTGGAATTGGAGAAAAAACTTTTGAAAAGATGAAAGCACAAGTTTCCATCTGATAGAACATATCTACACAAGATCATGCAAACATTGTAGAATGAACTCAGACACAAATAAATATTTAAGCGGCAATAAAATTAAAGGAGAAAGTATAATGAAACGAATCAGTTGGCATCAATATTTTATGGCACAAAGCCATTTATTGGCATTAAGAAGCACATGTACACGTTTAACGGTTGGGGCTACAATTGTACGTGATAAACGAATTATCGCTGGCGGATATAATGGTTCTATAGCAGGTGGAGATCATTGTATTGATAAGGGATGCTATGTGATTGATCATCATTGTGTTCGAACGATTCATGCTGAGATGAATGCGTTACTACAATGTGCGAAATTTGGTGTCCCTACTGCAAATGCAGAAATATATGTGACACATTTTCCGTGCTTGCAATGTTGTAAATCAATTATCCAAGCAGGAATTAAGGCAGTTTATTATGCAGAAGACTATAAAAATCATCCTTATGCCATTGAATTATTTGAACAATCTGGAGTAGTCGTTGAGCATGTTCCATTTAAACAACAATTTCTTGATCCTGCTGAAGAAGAAAAGAAACAATTTGTGGGAGAGTTATTAGATGAGTTAAAAGAATTGAATATAGATGAAGAACAGTTTCAAGCTTTTCAAAAACAATCAGAGAAATTATTTAAATAAGATTATTAGGGGGGGAGATTTGTTTCATTTCTTCCACAGCGTAGTGTTATACTTCGGCACAGCTTAGATTATCTCGTAGCAGGGAATCATAGTTTGATTTCCTGCTAAGATGCTTCTTTGTTGGTCGGAAGTTTTACGAAATCATTTAGGTTATTGCTATTTCCTAATATGGTGTTCTTAATCGTTTTAAATATCGTTCTTTTTAAACTTACAAGTATTTCATTCGAGCTTCAATCTGTAATGATTATAGAGTCAGTAAGAACAGATAAAGAGGTGACCGTTTATGATTTCTTATTGGTCGTAGCTGCTATTTTAGGTGTTGCGACCTACTATTCGATATACACGTTATTTGCTATTCTTGTGTATCTTTTGCTCCTTTCTTACTATACCTCAAAAAAAGTTGTTTTTATCATAGTTTCAACGATCCTTCTTTTCGTAATCACTTCACATCTACATGCTTATCTTCAGAAAACTTCTCTATCTAATGCGACTACTCAAATGAATATTCGATTTCATGAGTTAATAAAAACGGATGGAAATATAATGCAATCTGTTGTAAAGACGGATAAGGGAGAGAAACTATTGCTTCGCTATACATTTAAATCTTTGCAAGAGAAAGAAGAGTTTGTTGAATCTTTTCAATTAGGTTCCGTTTGTTCTATATATGGTAATCTGGAGGTACCTGAGAAAAACCGAAATGTAAATGCTTTTAATTATCAACAATACCTAGCAAGTAAAGGCATACATTGGATTTTAAAGAGTAAACAGAATCCTTTGGATTTTTGTGAAAGAGATAAGAAAACCATTATTGAACATATAAAATATTTACGCTTAAAAGGTCTTCAGTATATAGAACGGAATTTTTCCCCTGAAACAAAAGGTTTTGCAGCCGCACTATTATTTGGAGATAGTGAATGGATTGCAGAAAAAACATATTCATCATATAAAAAGCTCTCTCTTGTCCATATATTAGCTATTTCTGGTTTACATGTAGCCATCGTGTCAGGGTGCCTGTTTTTTATGGGGATACGTATTGGCTTAACAAGACAGATGACGAAGATCATTTTATTACTTCTACTACCTATATTTTGTATTATTGCTGGTGGAGAACCTTCTGTTGTTAGAGCTTGTGTAACGGTTATGCTTTTTTTTACGCTATCTCTTTTTCGTGTAAGATGCTCTCCTGTTACTCTTCTAGGTGTTTTATTTCTTTTTTTATTGTTATTGAACCCTTTCTATATTGTACAGGTCGGTTTTCAATTATCCTTTTTCATTACTTTTGCTTTATTGATGAGCAAAAAGATCATCACGAGTTGGAAGAATAAATCAGTTATTCTTCAATCATTTATGGTAACTGTTATCTGTCAAGTATTCTCCTTCCCTATTCTTTTGTATTTTTTTCAGGAGACATCTTTGTGGGGGTTTATCTTGAATGTTCTTTATATCCCTTTGTATACAGTTGTCTTGCTTCCTCTCACATTATTCGCTTTTCTTTTCTCAATCCTTCAACTTCCCTTTTCAAATATTGTCATGCTTATCCTTGATTCGCTATTTTATATTAGCAATAGAATGGCAGAAGGAATCGCTAAGTTTCCTTTTGTTACCTTAATTTTTAGTAAGCCCTCTTTAATTGTTGCTTTCATCATCACGATCATTATTGTTTTATGCTTTATTCATTTTGAAAGAAGAAATCAAAAGACTGTCAAAAGATCCCTTTGTATTTTATTTTCCATTTTGTTTTTTCTTTATTTTAAAGTTAGCATTTCGCCTATTGGAGAAGTTACTTTTATTGATGTGGGACAAGGAGATTGTGTCTTGATTAAACGTCCTTTTGGAAATGGGGTGTATTTAATTGATACAGGTGGTGTTCTAATGTTCAACCAAGAAAAATGGATGAAAAAGAGTGATTCTTTTGAACCAGGCAGTGATATAGTTGTTCCTTTTTTGAAAAGTAAAGGGATACGTCAAATCGATAAGTTAATTTTAACTCATGATGACCAAGATCATATTGGAGGTGTCAAAGCGGTTTTACAAGAGATAAAAATTCGAGAAATAGTAATAGCTAAATCTCTACAAAAGGAATTTGAGAAAACAGATATTTGGGAAGAAGCTCTTCAAAAGAAAATTCCGATTAAACTAATCGGTACGGGATATGGTTGGAAAGTAGGACGGGATACTTTTTCAGTTGTGCATCCAAGTAAGTTTGAAGATAATTCTAATGAGACATCGATTGTTTTGTCTGCGAGCGTTAATGGTGTTAGATGGCTATTTACAGGGGATTTAGGATTTACAGGAGAAGAAGCTCTTATGAAGCGAAATCCTTCTTTACAAACAGATATATTGAAAATTGGGCATCATGGGAGTAAGAATTCTAGCTCAGAGGCGTTTGTTGATCAATTAAATCCTAAAATAGCTATAATCATGGCAGGAAATAAAAATAGATATGGTCATCCGCACTATGAGGTACTGGAGGTATTAAATAAATATAATGTTCAAGTGCTTAGAACAGATCGGCATGGAGCCATAACATATCGTTATTTATTTAAACGTGGAACCTTTTCGGGTATGCTCCCATAGTATAAAAGGGAAGATGAGTAAAAGTCGCTTGAAAGTCAGCGTTATTGTTACAGAACATATTGTATTAAATAAAAAAACGACCTCCACATAATGGGAAGGTCTATGTACTTAATTATGAACCTATATAATGAATAACTGTTCCGATGATAAACATTGTTGCGAAAAAACCAAATGATACGATGAATCCAACGGCTGCATCAGTAGCATCATTGCGTTTACACTGTACATCTTTTTCGAATGTATTCATTTTAATCCCTCCTCTTATTATTTTACAGTATAAGCCAATATTTAGAAAAAATCTACAATTCCTATTACCGTTTTTCCACAACTAGTATATGTTGTCACAAATAGTTTGCATTTATGAGGAAAAGATAAGATTACAATACCGTTACTGGTCTTGGTTTGGTCTACCGTAGAAGGTATAAGAAATCCCGGGGCTTATCGTTCTACGTTCACATAGATTAGGGGTCGTCTATTTTCGGTGCAGAGATGGCCCCTTTAAGTATGGATATAAATAGTCCGAACCCCTACCTTGAGATTTTGACTTGATAAATAGAACAATCATAGATACGATAAGGGTAATAAAGGCAAAATGAGGCGATTAGTTTGGCGTTTGATGTATGGAAACAAATAAAAAATAAGCAATTTGCTCCTATCTATTTAGTATATGGAACTGAAGCATTTATTATAAAAGAAACAATAAGAAAATTAGCCGATTCTGCGTTATCAGAAGATGAGACGGAATTCAATATGTCTACCTTTGACTTAGAAGAAACACCCATTCATTTAGCATTGGAAGAGGCAGAGACCTTTCCTTTTATGGGAGAAAGAAAGCTTATCATCTTGCATAATCCGATGTTTCTAACTGCTGAAAAATCTAAAGAAAAGGTGGATCATAATATTCAACAAGTTTTAGAATATATTGATAATCCTTCACCATTCTCAATTGTTGTCTTTGCTTTACAGCATGAGAAATTAGACGAACGTAAAAAGATTACGAAGCAATTGAAGAGGCAAGCAGCTGTCGTAGAAGCGAACAAGCTTAAGGAAAATGAATTAATTTCATGGGTTTCCCAACAGGCCACTTCTAACGGAGTGTCAATCGAAGAAGAAGCTATTATACATTTGATCGATATAGCTGGACAAAATATGCTTTTTCTTGCAAATGAAATTGAAAAGATGGCTTTATATGCTCAAGAGGAGAAAGTGATTACTGTTGGTATAGTAAATCAACTTGCCTCTAAATCTTTAGAGCAAAATGCATTTGCTCTATTGGATTTTATAATGAATAAAAGAACTGCTCAAGCCATTGAATTATTACAAGATTTATTGCGACAAAAGGAACCTCCTTTGAAATTATTGGCAACAATGGCTACACAAGTAAGAATTATGTATGTTTCAAAAGAACTAGCGAGAAATGGATACGGTCAGCAAAAGATTGCATCGCATTTAAAAATTCACCCATATCGAGTGAAATTGGCATTAGAAAAAGCAAGGCATTTTCACGAAAAGGAATTACTTATATTCTTAAACCGGATTGCAGATGCAGATTATAAAATGAAAACGGGGCAAATGGATCCGACTCTCTTATTGGAATTGGTTATTTTACAAAGTGGAAGTAATAGAAAGTAAACGAGTGGTGATTCGTACAATTTAATTGATGTATTATATGTAAAAAGAGGCTGTTTCAAAATAAAGATTTTGAAACAGCCTCTTTTGGTAATCAGATAAAAAACGACCCAAAGGATCGTTTAATTAAGCGTTAAGCTTGTTAAGTCTTTTAGCTAAGCGTGATTTTTTACGCGCAGCAGCGTTTTTATGGATAAGACCTTTAGAAGCAGCTTTGTCTAATTTTCTAGTAGCCGCTAAAAGAGCGTCTTTTACATTTTCATCATTGTTAGCAATTGCAACTTCTGCATTTTTTACAGCAGTACGCATTGAAGATTTAGCAGTAATGTTGTTAGCTCTTTTTTGCTCAGCTGTTTTTACACGTTTAATCGCAGATTTAATGTTAGGCATTATGGTGTCACCTCCAATATTCGGGATCGAGATGTACTATAAACTCGAATTAGTTTAAGCAACAAAAACCATTTTATCAGACGGTCTTTTATATTGCAATACTAATATGCATTGTACACTATTGTAGTACTGTATGTAAAAGGATTTATTACAAGTCTCTCTATTTTTATGAAGAATGTGTCAAAAACGAATAAAGAACCGCTTCATTCGAGAAAATAAAATATATATTGTTTTTCGGAGGAATGATGATGGATTCGAGAATAGACTTCGCTAAATATCAAGTCAGAACGGATTTAGCGCTTGAAGCAAATGAAATGCTGATAGAAGAACGAACTGTTGCTGGTGAAAAGAATATTTCACAAATTGAAGGTGTGATAATAAAAGAAAAAACAGAAGATGATATTACGATTTCTCTTATAGAGGTTACAAAGAATGGTGCTGAACAAATTGGCAAAAAGGCGGGAAACTACATAACAATAGAGGTACAAGGTATTCGATCAGGGGATAGTGATACTCAGCAAAGAGTAGAAGCGGTATTTGCGAGGGAATTTAAATATTTTTTAAATAAATTACAGCTTCATGATGATAGCAGTGTATTAGTTGTTGGACTGGGTAATTGGAATGTCACTCCAGATGCTTTAGGGCCTTTTGTTGTAGAAAATTTACTTGTTACCCGCCATTTGTTTCAGCTAGAGCCTGAATCGGTTGCAGAAGGATATCGACCAGTTAGTGCGATTGCTCCAGGTGTTATGGGGATTACCGGAGTGGAAACGAGCGATATTATTACGGGTGTTATTGAGAAAACGAAGCCAGACTTTGTGATTGCTATTGATGCTTTAGCTGCTCGATCTCTTGAAAGAGTAAATGCTACTATCCAAATTTCGGATACGGGGATTCATCCTGGTTCAGGTGTAGGGAATAAACGTAAGGAATTAAGTAAAGAAACGTTAGGGATTCCTGTGATTGCCATTGGTATTCCGACGGTTGTAGATGCTGTCACAATAACGAGTGATACGATTGATTATATTTTGAAGCATTTCGGGAAAGAATTGAAAGAAGGAAGTCGTCCTTCAAGATCTTTAGCACCTGCAGGGATGACTTTTGGAAAACGTAAGCAGCTTACAGATGAAGATTTGCCAGGAGAGGAAGAGCGTAAAACGTTTATGGGGGTTATTGGAACACTTCCGGAAGATGAAAAACGCAAGTTCATTCAAGAGGTGTTAGCACCTATAGGTCATAATTTAATGGTTACACCAAAAGAAGTTGATGTTTTTATTGAAGACAGTGCGAATTTAATTGCGAATGCATTAAATGCTTCCCTTCATAAAGCGGTAAATCAGGGTAATACAGGATATTATACAAAATAATGATGGTTTATAGGTACAGAACTATTACGTTTTTACGAACAACAGAATTTTAACAAGTTCATTCAATAGTTTCGTTCATAAGACTAGCCAAGGAAATAGATTTCAAATCTTTCATTTGATGGTGATGTGTTTTTTCAAAATTTAATAGTTCTACCTTTTCTAGCAGAATCATACACATTTAGTAGAAATGCTTGAAAGGGTGGAACGATGAAAAAATACCATTATAACAAAGTAACAATTATTCAAGGATCCCAAATAGTTAAAGGAATTATTTTAACAATCGTTCTATTATTGTTTGTTTTTTCGTTAAGCGGACTACTAACAACAGCTAATCAAAAAATACGAATTTCCTCTCAAACAGTAAATGACGCGACCAGTGTTTTTACAGGAAAAATGTTATTTTCGTTACTGTCCTTTGAGAATCAGTATTTTGCTGCATCGATAAAAAAAGAAGAAAAGCCTGAAGCGCTAGGGAAACAACTGTTGAAACTATCAGCTAATATTTCGCTAGATGATCCAAGGAGTTTATTAGGAAAAGAGCTTCCGGGGTTTTCGATTTTTGATACAGAAATTCTTGTTGCTGGGGACGGAACGGACTATACAAATATGCCTTTTGAATCTCCACCACCGAATGATAGTCTTGAGATGGATAAAAATGTCCAATTGCAAAATACGGATGATGTTGATGCAAAGGATGAGAAGCCTGGTACATCGGACCCGATTATAAAATCGGATAAGAAAGAAGTGTTTATCTATTCTTCTCATAATACGGAATCGTATTTACCGTATTTAAAAAATGTTGCAGGTTCTAATCGGGCCTACCATCCAGAGGTTAATGTAACAAAACTAGGAGAAAAGCTACAAAAGAATTTGGACACTAAAGGAATTGGTTCTGTATTAAACTCTGTTGATATTCATGCCAATCTTGTAAAAAAAGGTTTGAAATTCGGAAGATCCTATCAGGAATCTAGAAGCGTCGTTGAAGCGGCCATAGCAAATAATAAGGATTTTAAATATTTGATAGATATACATCGAGATGCTTTAAGAAAGAATAAAACGACCAAAGTGATGAATGGTACTAGCTATGCCAAAATATCCTTTGTTGTTGGTGGTAAAAATGCGAAATATCAAAAAAATGTAGCCTTTGCCAAGAAGCTACATGATGAAATCCAAAAGAAATATCCAGGTCTCTCAAAAGGGATATTTCTAAAAAAAGACGCGGGTAGTAATGGTGTTTATAATCAAGATTTGTCTGATAAAGCCATATTGATTGAGGTAGGCGGTGTGGATAATACTTTTGAGGAAATGTATCGTACCATTGATATTTTTTCCGATGCCTTTAATACAGTGTTTTGGAGCGAAAAAGATAGTAATGCAGTGAATGCAAATTAATCGTATTAGGGTGATTGTATGTTTCGTTTTTTTCTAAAATGTATCTTGTTGATTGCCGTTTTTTTTGTAGGAGTTTTACTTGGTGTGCAAAAGGCGAATACAGGTATTTTAAATATGAGAGGTTATGAGGATCCACAATTGTATGGAGCTGTATCTATTGAAAATAAAGACGGTGAGGTTAATGCCTCCTTTTTAGGAAAAGATATCAACAGTCATGATCTACAAGAAAAGAAAGAGAAGTTACAGGATATAAAAGCTTTTAATGCTTTTTCGAGTTTAGGGAAAAAAACAGCTAATGGAACTAAAAAAGCTTTTGAAAAATTAATAGATTTGGTCGTACCGGATTAAATAGTAAACGAAAAAGTGAGAGAGAACTGCATTTCCAACTGGAATGCAGTTTTTATCTTTCTAAAGCGTTCTATTAAAAAGATGTGCGTCAGTTTTAATAGCCCATCATTTTCAATATAGATACTAGCTTGCTTCAGTCCATCGCTCTTTTTGTGGTAAAGTCAATCCAGCTAGACGACCAAACAACAACTTCTAGTCAGCTTTCTTATGCTTATCGAAGTTGTCCTAGGCACTTATGCTTTTCTATGTCTAACCTTAAACCTGCCATGCTAGGCTATAAGCCGTTCCTTTTCTCGGAAGAAGAATACAAATCCTTCCTGTAAGGCTCGTCTTATAGCTTCCGCATGCCTCCTTTTTGATAAATGTTGAATCATTAAACGAGAATGTTTTTAAATAAAATATTTCTTAGAGACAACGAATTAACCAAAAAGAATCAGTGACGTTTTTTCTATTAAGTTAAAGCATATAATTTTGGACTAAGTTTTTTGTCTAGCTTCAGCGCCTAGCCCCCGAGGCCATAAGCCAATCCAGCAAGAAGGTCGAAGAACAACCTTCTTGCTAAATTGGCTTATACTGGTCGGGTCTGATCAGGCACTTACGCTTTTCTTATTTACAATCTTGAATGTTTGTTTTTTTTAATGGTATAATGAAAAATAGTGTATTGTGTCGACTTACAGGAGTGAAGAGAATGAATAATGAAGATAGATTAAAAAGACAATCGAAAATCCGAAACTTTTCCATTATTGCTCATATAGATCATGGTAAATCCACTTTAGCTGACCGTATTTTAGAAAAGACGAAAGCACTTACTCAACGTGAGATGAAGGCGCAGCTACTTGATTCAATGGATTTAGAAAGAGAACGTGGAATAACAATTAAATTGAACTCGGTTCAATTAAAGTATAAAGCGAATGATGGAGAAGAATACATTTTCCATTTAATTGATACACCAGGACATGTCGATTTTACCTATGAGGTTTCTCGTAGTTTAGCGGCTTGTGAAGGTGCTGTTTTAGTAGTAGATGCTGCTCAAGGAATTGAAGCGCAAACATTAGCAAATGTATATTTAGCACTGGATAACAACTTAGAAATTCTTCCAGTTATTAATAAGATTGATTTGCCAAGTGCAGATCCTGAGCGAGTTCGAAATGAAATTGAAGAAGTAATAGGCTTAGATGCTTCTGAAGCTGTTTTGGCATCAGCTAAAGCAGGAATTGGAATTGAAGAAATTCTAGAACAAGTCGTTCTTCAAGTACCACCGCCAGAAGGTGACCCAGCTGCTCCTTTAAAAGCGTTAATCTTTGATTCGTTATATGACGCTTATCGTGGTGTTGTTGCTTATATCCGTGTTGTAGATGGTTCTGTCAAAGCAGGAGACAAAATCAAGATGATGGCAACGGGTAAAGAATTCGAAGTAATTGAAGTGGGAGTATTTACACCGAAATCAACAGTTGTAGATGAGTTGAATGTTGGGGATGTTGGTTACTTAACAGCAGCCATTAAAAATGTTGGAGACACTCGTGTTGGTGATACGATTACTAATGCTAAAAATGGTGCGGTAGAGCCACTACCAGGTTATCGTAAATTAAATCCTATGGTATATTGCGGATTGTATCCAATTGATTCTGCACGATTTAATGATTTACGTGAAGCACTTGAAAAATTGCAATTGAATGATTCGGCCCTTCAATTTGAACCTGAAACGTCACAAGCGTTAGGTTTTGGTTTCCGTTGCGGATTCTTAGGATTGCTGCACATGGAAATTATTCAGGAGCGTATTGAACGTGAATTTAAAATTGATTTAATAACAACTGCACCAAGTGTTATTTACCATGTAAATATGACTGATGGGGAACAGGTTACAGTTGATAATCCTTCTAATATGCCTGATCCACAAAAAATTGAATCAGTTGAAGAGCCGTATGTAAAAGCAACTATGATGGCTCCGAATGATTATGTTGGTGCTATTATGGAATTGTGCCAAGAAAAACGTGGTATTTTCGTGGATATGCAATATTTAGATGAAACGCGAGTAAGTATTATTTATGAAATGCCGTTATCAGAAATTGTATATGATTTCTTCGATCAACTAAAATCAGGAACAAAAGGGTATGCATCATTTGACTATGAGCTAATTGGTTACAAACCATCAAAACTAGTGAAAATGGATATCCTATTAAACGGTGAAACGGTTGATGCTTTGAGCTTTATTGTTCACCGGGATTTCGCTTATGAACGTGGTAAAGTAATTGTTGAAAAACTTAAAGACTTAATTCCAAGACAGCAATTCGAAGTACCAATTCAGGCGGCAATCGGACAAAAAATTATTGCGCGTTCAACAATAAAAGCGATGCGTAAAAACGTACTAGCCAAATGTTATGGTGGGGACATTTCTCGTAAACGTAAGCTTCTTGAAAAACAAAAAGAAGGTAAAAAGCGTATGAAGCAAGTTGGTTCAGTAGAAGTTCCTCAAGAAGCATTCATGGCTGTATTAAAAATGGATGATACAAACACTAAAAAATAATGTTTTTGAAATATGGATCAAGTGACTTTGGTGTACGGTTAGCTTGTTAATGATTCTTATGATAGAAATTAGCTAAGGCGTAGCAGAAGTTACCTCTATATGTCTGGGCATAAAGAAGAGCTTGATACGATAATCTTTCAAAAATTATATGGTTTATTTTTGTGTAAAAAGGCTAGAAAAGGAGTACCCTTGACTAGTCTTTTTTTTCAAGATAAGAATGAATATAATTTTAGACCTAGACAATTGTCTAGCCTTACACCTGACATGCTGGCGATAAGTCGTTCCTTTACGAAAGAAGAATCCTACTCCTTTCTATAAGGCTCGTCTTATAGACTCCTGCATGTCTCCTTTTTGAAAAGAGATATATTAGCGAATGAAACGGTAAATAGATTGATGATTTCTTCGAGATAAGCGTTACACCAAAAAGGACCGATGGTGTGTTTTCTTATCATCAAAATATTTATTAAGCTTTATTGGAACTTGAACTTTATAAAGGAGCTTTTATGATGAAAAGTGCATATATTCATATACCGTTCTGTGAACATATTTGTCACTATTGTGATTTTAATAAAATGTTTTTAAAAGGTCAGCCTGTTGATCAGTATTTAGAGATGCTAAAAAAAGAAATGCAATTGATGCTACAGCAAAATCCTACTGATGTTCTTTCTACTATTTATGTGGGTGGTGGAACGCCTACATCGTTAAATGAAGAACAGTTGATTTATTTGTGTGAGACGATAAAAGAAGAGCTACCTTTCAACCGTAATCATATCGAATTTACATTTGAAGCGAATCCAGGCGACTTATCGTTAGAAAAGTTAAAAATTCTAAAGCAATTTGGAGTTAATCGTATAAGTTTTGGAGTACAAGCGTTCCAAGAAGAATTGTTAAAGGCAATTGGAAGAACACATTCTATAAAGGATGTTTATCAATCGATTGAACAAGCGCGACAGGCTGGTTTTGATAATATAACTATTGATTTAATGTATGGATTACCTACGCAAACGAAGAAACAATTTGAAGAAACTCTTAAATTGGCATTAGAGTTAGAGTTGCCACATTATTCTAGTTATTCCTTAATTGTTGAACCGAAAACTGTTTTTTATAACTTAATGCAAAAAGAAAAATTACAGCTACCAACACAAGATTCTGAGGCGGAAATGTATGAGATGCTGATGGATACCATGAATAAGCATGGACTAATTCAATACGAAATTAGTAACTTCGCTAAACCTGGCTATGAAAGTAAACATAATTTAACATATTGGAATAATGATTATTATTATGGTTTTGGAGCAGGAGCGCATGGTTATGTTAATGGTGAACGTATTGCCAATCATGGCCCACTAAAAAAATATATGGAGCCAATTGAAAAAGGTCTCTTGCCACAGCTTCATGTTCATAAAGTTCCTCTTAATGAAAGAATGGAAGAAGAACTCTTTTTAGGATTGCGAAAAACGGAAGGTGTTTCAATTAATAGGTTCAAGCGACGATATCAAATCGATGTTATGGAATTGTTTAAAATCCAAATAAATGATCTTTTGAATAGAGAACTTATTAACATTCAAAATGATAGAATTTCTCTTACAAGAAAGGGGAAACTATTAGGGAATGAAGTTTTTCAAACATTCATTGGAATTGCTTAAAATGATTGACAATATGTATTCATTTTGATAACTTAATAATTAGATTTAGCACTCAGTACACAAGAGTGCTAACAGAGGTGATCATACATGTTAACAGACCGTCAATTAATGATTCTTCAAGTTATTGTTGATGATTTTATTCGTTCTGGACAACCGATTGGCTCAAGAAGTTTGTCGAAAAAAAGTGATATTACTTTTAGTTCGGCGACTATTCGTAACGATATGGCTGACTTAGAAGAAATGGGTTTTATTGAAAAAACACATACGTCTTCAGGAAGGGTACCATCTGAAAAGGGATATCGCTATTACGTTGATCATTTGTTAACTCCACCATTAGTTCGTAATGAAGAAATACAGATGCTTAATTCTGTATTTGTCGATCGATTTTATGAACTTGAAAAGATTGTTCAAAAATCGGCACAAATTTTATCTGAAATAACGAATTATACTGCGATTGTTTTGGGTCCAAAAGTTAGAGATAATAAACTTAAAAAGATTTCTCTAGTGCCTTTGAATAAGGAAGCAGCAGTAGCTATAATTGTGACTGATACTGGTCATGTGGAAAACAAATTGATAACTTTACCACCTACGATAGATGTCAATCAGATTGAGAAAATGGTCAATATATTAAATGATCAACTCGTAGGTGTCCCGTTAGTAGAGTTAGCTTCAAAAATTCAAAATGAAGTAGCAGCTTTATTCATGAAGCATGTTACGAATTACGATCAGATGATAACAGCGCTGGCTGATACACTTCAAATTGTACCAAAAGAAAAGCTGTTTTTTGGTGGAAAAACAAATATGCTAAGACAACCTGAGTTTCATGATATTGAGAAAGTTAGAATGCTTCTAACGATGATCGAACATGAAAAAGAGTTGTATAAATTAATAGTAAAAAACCCTTTAGGTGTGCATGTGAAGATTGGTAGTGAAAATGATGACCCAGCTATGGAAAACTGCAGTCTAATTACGGCAACATATTCGGTTGGTATAGAACAGTTTGGGACAATTGCCATTTTAGGACCTACTAGAATGGATTATTCAAAAGTTATTTCATTATTAACGCAATTTTCACGGGATTTTTCATCTGTATTATCAAAGTTGTATCAAAAAGAATAGAAGTGGAGATATTGAATAAAGGATATCATTCTTTTGTTTTCACATTTATTCTTCATTATTAATAGTATATATAGCAGTTTTTTAGGGAGGTGAGTTCGTATGTCAGAAGAAACTAAAAAGGATCTTCATCTAAATGAAGAATCTACTGACAATGAAACGATCGAAGAAGAAATCTTTGCTGAAGAAGTACCATCTGAAGAAGTTGAGCAAGAAGAGAAATCTTGTGAACAACAACTCACAGAAGCAAATGAACAAATTCAAACTTTATCAGCTAAGGTGGAAGAAATGAATAATCGTTATCTTCGACTTCAAGCTGATTATGATAATTTAAGAAGAAGGTCTAAGCTGGATCTTGAATCTGCACAGAAGTATCGTGTACAAAGCTTATCTTCAGATTTAATCCAAGCTCTTGATAATTTTGAAAGAGCTCTAGCGATAAAAACAGAAAATGAAGAAACAGCAAGCATGCTTCAAGGTTTAGAAATGGTTTATAAGGGAATAATATCTGCGCTTGATAAAGAAGGCGTAAAGGCTATTGAAGCAGTTGGACAACAATTTGATCCAAATGTCCATCAAGCAGTAATGCAAGTAAATGATGATAATTTCGATTCAAATGTTGTTGTAGAAGAATTCCAAAAAGGTTATATGATTAAGGATCGTGTATTACGTCCTTCAATGGTTAAAGTAAATCAATAGACGAATGTTACATATATTTTGAGGAGGGTATTTTATCATGAGTAAAATTATTGGTATTGACTTAGGTACTACAAACTCTTGTGTTTCAGTATTAGAAGGTGGAGAAGCAAAAGTTATCCCAAATCCAGAAGGTAATCGTACAACTCCTTCAGTTGTTGCCTTTAAAAATGGTGAAAGACAAGTTGGGGAAGTTGCAAAACGCCAAGCTATTACAAATCCAAATACAATCATTTCTATTAAACGTCATATGGGTACAAACCATAAAGAGACAATTGAAGGTAAAGAATATTCACCTCAAGAAATCTCAGCTATTATTCTTCAACATTTAAAAGGATATGCTGAAGAATATCTTGGAGAAAAAGTAACAAAAGCTGTAATTACTGTACCTGCATATTTCAATGATGCAGAACGTCAAGCTACAAAAGATGCTGGTCAAATTGCTGGTCTTGAAGTTGAGCGTATTATAAACGAGCCTACAGCAGCAGCTCTAGCTTATGGAATGGATAAAACAGACGAAGATCAAACAATTCTTGTATTTGACCTTGGTGGCGGTACTTTTGACGTTTCTATTCTAGAAATCGGAGACGGAGTATTCGAAGTAAAATCTACTGCTGGTGACAATCGTTTAGGTGGAGATGACTTCGACAAAGTTATTATCGATTATTTAGTAGAACAATTCAAAAAAGAAAATGGCATTGATCTAAGCAAAGATAAAATGGCTATGCAACGTTTGAAAGATGCAGCAGAAAAAGCGAAAAAAGACTTATCTGGTGTAACTTCTACTCAAATTTCACTACCATTTATCACTGCTGGTGAAGCTGGACCATTGCATTTAGAAGTTAGTCTATCAAGAGCTAAATTTGAAGAGTTATCACATGGTTTAATTGAAAGAACAATGGGTCCTGTTCGTCAAGCTATCTCAGATGCTGGATTAAGTACATCTGAAATCGATAAAGTAATCCTTGTTGGTGGATCTACTCGTATTCCTGCAGTTGTTGAAGCTGTTCGTAAAGAAACAGGTCAAGAGCCTCATAAAGGGGTAAACCCTGATGAAGTTGTAGCAATGGGTGCAGCTATTCAAGGTGGAGTACTTACTGGTGATGTTAAAGACGTTGTACTATTAGACGTAACACCTCTATCTTTAGGAATTGAAACAATGGGTGGAGTATTTACAAAACTTATTGATCGTAATACAACAATTCCAACAAGTAAATCACAAGTATTCTCAACTGCTGCAGATAACCAAACTGCTGTTGACATCCATGTTCTTCAAGGTGAACGTCAAATGGCAGCTGATAATAAAACGCTTGGTCGTTTCCAATTAACTGATATTCCACCAGCACCACGTGGAATTCCACAAATTGAAGTATCATTTGATATCGATAAAAATGGTATTGTTAACGTTCGTGCGAAAGATCTGGGTACAAACAAAGAACAAGCTATTACAATCAAATCTTCTTCAGGATTATCTGATGAAGAAGTAGAACGTATGGTTAAAGAAGCGGAAGAAAATGCTGAAGCTGATAAAAAACGTAAAGAAGAAGCTGAACTTCGTAATGAAGCAGATCAGTTAGTGTTTACTACTGAAAAAACAATGAAAGATTTAGAAGGTAAAGTAGATGCTTCTGAAATTGAATCAGCAAATGCGGCTAAAGATGCTCTAAAAGCAGCAATCGAGAAAAACGATCTAGAAGAAATGCGTGTTAAAAAAGACGCTCTTCAAGAAATCGTTCAGAACTTAACGATGAAGCTTTATGAAGAAGCAGCTAAAGCTCAACAAGCAGCTCAAGGTGCTGAAGGACAACCAGAAGGTAAACCAGCTGACGATAACGTTGTAGACGCTGAATTTACTGAAGTTGACGATAAAGACAATAAATAAGATTCACTCTTTATAGAATTCATTTATGTAGAAAAGTCAAAGTCATTTTATAAGGCTTTGGCTTTTTTACAAGCTTAGAACTATTTGACTTAGCAATCGGTGGCCATGGTTTATGTCACAAGCTGATCCTTTTAGGAAGTCAAATAGTGACTTCCTAAAAGGCTTGTCTTGTGCCTATAAGCTGCATGCATCTTGGGTACATCTTGAATAAAGCTATAGAGAAATTCTGTTTTATAGTCCATTATTTCTTGATATTCGTAGTTGTATCAAAAAGAAAAGCAAACAGTTTTTCTGATTGCAACCAATATAAAATAAATGATAAAATAACTTTTATGTGAAAGAACGGGGAGTTGAAAGCTTATGAGTAAAAGAGATTACTACGAGGTATTGGGACTTACGAAAAGTGCCTCTAAAGATGAGATTAAAAAAGCGTATCGTAAACTTTCAAAGCAATATCATCCAGATATTAATAAGGCTGACGATGCAGCAGATAAATTTAAAGAAATTAAAGAAGCCTATGAAGTATTGAGTGATGATCAAAAGAAAGCACAATATGATCAATTCGGTCATACGGATCCTAACCAGGGCTTTGGTGGCGGTGGCTTTGGCGGCCAAGGTTTCGGTGGTTTCGAAGATATCTTTAGCACATTCTTTGGTGGTGGAGGAGCTAGAAGAGATCCTAATGCTCCACGTCAAGGTGCCGATTTACAGTATACAATGACAATTTCATTTGAAGATGCTGTGTTCGGTAAAGAAACAACTATTGAAATCCCTCGAGAAGAAAACTGTGATACATGTAAAGGGACAGGAGCTAAACCAGGAACGAAGGTTGAAACATGTTCGCACTGTAATGGCTCTGGACAAATGAGTGTTGAACAAAATACACCATTTGGTCGCATTGTAAATAGAACAACATGTAGATATTGTCAAGGTACTGGTAAGACAATACCCCATAAATGTTCAACATGTTCAGGTACTGGGAAAGTTAAGAAGAGAAAACAAATCTCTGTTAAAGTTCCAGCTGGAATTGACGATGAACAACAAATTCGTATTGCTGGTCAAGGAGAAGCGGGTAAAAATGGAGGACCAGCAGGAGATTTATACATTGTATTCCATGTGAAATCGCATGAGTTCTTTGAGAGAGATGGAGACGACGTATATTGTGAAGTACCTATCACTTTCGTGCAAGCTGCTCTAGGTGACGAAATTCAAGTTCCTACCTTATACGGTAAAGTACAATTAAAAGTTCCAGCAGGTACACAAACGGAAACTAGATTCCGACTAAAAGGAAAAGGTATTAAAAATGTACGTGGATATGGTCAAGGAGATCAGCACATTATAATTAAAGTTGTAACACCTAAAAACTTAACAGATAAGCAAAAGCAACTATTAAGAGAATTTGGTGATCTTCGTGGTGAATCAGCAGATGAGCAAGAAGAAGGTTTTTTTGCTAAAATGAAGCGTGCCTTTAAAGGAGAATAATTCAAACAGGAGTTGGTAATATTATGAAATGGTCTGAAATTGCAATTCATACAACAAACGAGGCGGTAGAACCGATCTCAAACATCTTACACGAAGCAGGTGCTAGCGGTGTAGTAATTGAAGATCGTGAAGATCTTTTCAAGGACAGAGAAGATCAGTTTGGCGAGATTTACCAACTTAATCCTGATGATTATCCTGAAGAAGGTGTTTTGATGAAAGCATATCTTCCGGTAACAAGTTTCTTAGGAGAAACGGTGGAAGGTATTAAAGAAGCCATTAACAACTTAATTATTTATGATATAGATTTAGGATTAAATGATGTCTCCATTAGTGAGGTCAATGAAGAAGAGTGGGCAACTGCTTGGAAAAAATATTATCACCCTGTGAAAATATCTGAAAGATTTACAATAGTTCCTACTTGGGAAGAATATACTCCTGTGAATAGTGATGAATTAATAATTGAACTTGACCCAGGCATGGCTTTTGGAACAGGAACACATCCTACAACTGTAATGTGTATACAAGCATTAGAAAAAATTGTCCAAGAAGGCGATCAAGTTGTAGATGTAGGAACTGGTTCAGGTGTATTAAGTATAGCTGCTGCCATGTTAGGTGCTAAAAAAATAGAAGCTTTAGATTTGGATATTGTTGCTGTTAAGGCTGCGAAGTTAAATATTAAATTAAACAAAGTTCAAGATGTGGTAAACGTTTCTCAAAACAATTTATTAGATGGTATTACTGAGCAACAAGATGTAGTGGTAGCTAATATACTTGCAGAAGTGATTATGCGATTTACCGATGATGTCGCTACAGCTTTAAAACCTGGTGGATATTTTATTTCTTCAGGGATTATTCAACAAAAGAAAAATGATGTAAAAGAGTGTATTATTGAATCTGGATTTGAGATTGTTGAGACAATTCAAATGGAGGATTGGGTTGCGTTTATTGCTAAAAAATTAAACTAAGCTCTTAAAGAATCGACTATTCTCGATTGCCACGCTAAAATATAAGCATCGAAGTCAAGTACTTGCTTAAAGCTTATGTTGAAGGCGTGGCAAATTTATTTTGTAAATTACTGCTTAGTGTTAATAATAAGGAATAGGGCATAGGCACTAGTTTGGTTTTTTTATGAAAAAGCTATGTTATACGGTTGTTATTTGCGACTTGAACGCTTAGAGTGGAATGAGCGAGACTCATATTGGTAAAGCAAGTGGATTGTAAAATCAATAAGTATTCAAGTATGCTTCTTTGTGGAAAGTAAACAAATGGAACTCTAATTAATGGAGAAATAACTTTGTATTTTAACGAGCTTTATAAAAGGCTGTTTTCCAAAAAGATTGTTGTTTTTAAAGAAGTTCGGTGAATAAAGTTAGCATAAACAGGTCGGTTGGAGCAAGCACTTGAGCGGAATTCAACTCAGCCTATATTCACGACTCGTTCATAGGAAACGAAGTATGCGAAAACAACCTTATAAAAAGAAATAAGATTGTTATTTTTACATGAAGTAGGGGCTGACATTATGCAAAGGTATTTCGTAGCAAACGAGCAAGTAAATGATAGACAAATAAAGATTGTTGGAAGCGATTGTCATCATATCTCGAACGTGTTAAGAATGGGACCTGGAGAAAAAGTCGTTTGTGTTGTAGAAGATGGACGTAGTGCACTAGTCAAAATTGAAAATATTGACAATGAACAGATTGAGTGCTCTGTTATAGAATGGATGGATGAGGAAAAGGAATTGCCTGTTAAAGTAACGATTGTTAGTGGGTTGCCTAAAGGGGATAAATTAGAATATATTGTTCAAAAAGGGACAGAACTTGGTGCATTCTCATTTATTCCTTTGGTTGCTGATCGTTCCATTGTTAAATGGGATGTAAAAAAGACCTCAAAAAAAGTAGAACGTCTTCAAAAGATTGCGAAAGAAGCGGCTGAGCAATCGCATAGAACATTCGTACCAACAGTGCAATCTCCGTTAAATGTTAAGCAATTAATAGATTTGGCAGAGAACTATGATTATCTTTTAATTGCATATGAGGAAGAAGCTAAAAAGAATGAAAGTAGTGTGCTAAGTCAAACGTTACAAGGGATAAAGCCTGGAGCATCTCTTTTAGTTGTTTTTGGACCAGAAGGTGGTTTGACTGAGTCAGAAGTGGAAAGAATGATTGCTGCAGGTTTTGTAGCATGTGGTTTAGGACCAAGAATATTACGTACTGAAACAGCGCCATTATATGTGTTATCTGCTGTTTCGTATCATTTAGAATTAATGGGGTGAAGGAAAAAATGGCAACTGTTGCTTTTCATACATTAGGTTGTAAAGTAAATCATTATGAAACAGAAGCAATTTGGCAATTATTTAAAGCGGAAAATTATGAACGAGTAGACTATGAAGCAATTGCAGATGTTTACGTTATTAATACATGTACTGTAACAAATACTGGAGATAAGAAAAGTCGTCAAGTCATCCGACGCGCTATTCGTAAGAATCCAGATGCGGTTATTTGTGTTACAGGATGTTATGCACAAACGTCCCCTGCAGAAATACTAGCTATTCCCGGAGTAGATATTGTTGTTGGTACACAAGACCGTACAAAAATGATTCCGTATATTGAACAATATAAAAACGAGCGCCAACCAATTAATGGTGTAGGAAATATTATGAAATCACGTGTTTACGAAGAATTAGATGTACCTGCTTTTACAGATCGTACTCGTGCTTCATTAAAAATACAAGAAGGCTGTAACAATTTCTGTACATTTTGTATTATTCCATGGGCTCGTGGATTAATGCGCTCAAGAGATCCAAAAGAAGTTATACATCAAGCACAGCAATTAGTTGATGCTGGTTATAAAGAAATCGTTCTAACAGGGATTCATACGGGTGGTTATGGCGAGGATATGAAGAACTATAACCTAGCTATGCTACTACGTGATTTAGAATCACAAGTTAAAGGGCTAAAACGAATTCGTATTTCTTCAATAGAAGCTAGTCAAATTACAGATGAAGTCGTTGAAGTTTTAAAAAGTTCAACGAAAGTAGTTCGACATCTTCATATTCCAATTCAATCAGGTTCAGATACTGTTCTTAAAAGAATGCGTCGAAAATATACAATGGAGTTTTTCGGTAATAGATTGCGTGCATTGCATGACGCACTCCCTGGATTAGCGGTTACATCTGACGTTATCGTTGGTTTTCCTGGTGAAACGGAAGAAGAATTTATGGAAACATATAACTTTATTAAGGAACATAAATTTTCTGAGCTACATGTATTCCCATATTCCAAACGTACTGGTACGCCTGCAGCAAGAATGGAAGATCAAGTAGATGAAGACGTGAAAAACGATCGAGTTCATCGTTTGATTGCATTAAGTGAGCAATTGGCAAAAGAGTATGCTTCTCAGTTTGAAGGAGAAGTATTAGAAATCATTCCAGAAGAACGTTTTACTGAAAATGATCAAGAAAATCTATATGTTGGCTATACGGATAACTATTTAAAAGTGGTATTTTCAGGTAATGAAGATATGATAGGCGAACTTATAAAAGTAAAAATCACAAAAGCTGGTTATCCTTATAATGAAGGACAATTTGTAAAAGTCATGAGTCCAGAAGATCATTCTTTATTAGAAGCATAAAAATGGTTTAAGGAGGATATTATGAATCAAAAAATCGCAAAGATGATTGATCATACTGTATTAAAAGCTGACACCACAGAAAGCCAAATTGTAACGCTATGCCAAGAAGCTCGTGAGTATAATTTCGCTTCTGTATGTATTAATCCTACCTGGGTTAAAAAAGCAGCTGAATTGTTACAAGGATCAGGAGTAGATGTTTGTACAGTTATTGGTTTTCCGTTAGGTGCCAATACACCAGAAGTAAAAGCATTTGAAACAACTCAAGCCATCAAAGATGGAGCGACTGAAGTTGATATGGTTATTAACATTGGAGCTTTGAAAGATGGCGATAATGACTTAGTAGAGCGTGATATTAGAGCTGTTGTAGATGCAGCCAAAGGAAAAGCTTTAACGAAGGTTATTATTGAAACTTGTCTTTTAACTGATGAAGAAAAAGTTCGTGCTTGTGAGCTTTCCGTAAAAGCAGGTGCGGATTTTGTTAAAACGTCAACTGGATTCTCAACAGGTGGTGCAACGAAAGAAGATATTGCGCTTATGAGAAAAACAGTAGGGCCTAATATTGGTGTTAAGGCTTCAGGTGGCGTGAGAAATACGGAAGATGCACAAACAATGATTGAAGCAGGAGCAACTCGTATTGGTGCAAGTGCCGGAGTTTCAATTATCAAAGGTTTAACAGTGGATAGTGATTATTAAATTAAGAAGCAAGAGGGGCTGTCTGAAAAGTGATTTATTATCATTTTTCAGAGGCCCCTAAGCTTTTTGTTATCTACTTTTTTATAAATCCGTTAAATTGAGGTTACGATCTTTTTCCAGTGTAACTTTATTTTAACTTTGTTTGATGATGAAAAAGGGTGTCTATCAAGTTTTTCTTTTGAACTATGTCTTCTTTTTATTTTTTATTTCCCGCACCAATTTTGCGAGTGACTGTTATACTTTTACTTGCATCTGTTTCTGAACTGCTTGTAAATGATAAAGTAGTTGGACTTGGATTAAGGTGTTTATTGCTTCCTTTTGGAATCTTCACGTAAACTGGTACTTTTACAGAGTTTCCAGTAGGTACTTCAATTACATTATTTTGTAGCATGATTTCCCATCCTGCTTTAGTTTTTGCAGACAGTCGAATTAAATCTGTGGCTTTTCCAGTATTTTTTACATTGAAATTATAAACAGCTACTCTTCCAGGTGTAGCAGTATTCGAATAATCTGCAGCTACCCCACGTTTATAATTACCAGATCCGTCTGTATTACGAATAGCTACTCGGTAAGATAGTGCTCTTGTTTTATTATATTTTTTGTTTAAAATATAAAAATGTAATTTATTATATGGATCTTGATATTCACTTACAACATCTTTTGCAGTTCCTGCTTTGAATAAGGAATCTGCTAATTGTTGGAAATCCCTTTTAGATGACATAGATGTAGTACCATCAGGTCTCTTAAAGTCAACTTTGTTAATGTCCTCTTTATGAGAATCGATAACCCAAATGATTGGAGATGCTTCTATATATTTTGTTTTAGCTAATAGGACTCCTGAATCAGGTGTAAAGGAATCAAAACCTATTCGATCTACTACTTCAACGGTATAATTGTTATACCATTTTTCTCCTCTTTGCATATCAGCACGCCAATCATCTTTTAATGAGTTGGCTGGAGTCAAGTCTGTCATTTTGATATTAATACCATGGAGCTCAGTACGGTTAAATTGCTTACCGATTGGTATTTTTCTTGCGAGAATATCAGCGAATACTGGACCAGTATTTACTAGTTCATCTCTATCAATATTTAAGTATTCATCTTTTGATAGGAATCCTTGTTTAATTTTATTTCTTAGCATATGATGTGATGGTGCTGAAGACCCAAGGGTGGAAGGTACCATCCATCTTGTATGTGGGCCACCAGGACCATTAAAGCTACCTCTCCTCATTAACTCCCATGGTCCTGAATATGTACGTGACACAAGGACCCCATAAGGATTATTATAATTATCAGCAAGGTTCATAATATGACCGAACTCATGAGCAAATACACCCACACCACCATTTTCCCCTTGTATCGATGTTCCGCCACTTGCAGATGACCAAATTCCCTTAGCTGCATACCATGATGTCCAAGGTACGTATCGCGTAACTGCTGAATTTTCCATGCCTGGAATTTGTGGACCAAAGCTATCGGCTATCGAGTTGGGATCTTGGAACATCATTTCTCCAAATTCTTGCCAAACTCCGGATTCATCATATCCTGCATGTAAAATAAATTTAAAATCATATTTTTTCCAGAAGCATCAATATCAGCTTGTGCTTTATTAACAGCCTCTGTTCTTAAATTTTTACCAGTGTAACCTGCAGGCATGTTTACAGTTTGTCCAAATTCATTGAGATCATATTGGAATTCGTTATGGTCCATTCGGTAAGTGCCGAAGGAATCTAATTTGATTTTCCATTTTCCATAGGAATTTTCTCTCCAGTATTCGTTGATTGTTCTATAGTTATTAGATGCTTGAGGTTTATTCAAGAAGTCGACCCAAAACTTACCTAGTTGATCGCGAGGGACATTACCAGTGCCTTATGGATTTCCTGCGATTTCTGAACCTTTTGATTGACTAATAATAAATTCTTGATCCGGAAAATCTACAATAATTAATGCACCTCTTAGGACTCTTTCTGGTTCAATTGTTGATTTTTGCCAATCAATACCTGGAATAGGTTTATAGTCCTTCCAAATCATATCTCGTGGTAGAACCCAAGATTGCGTATCTACAGGTTTAGGAAATGAAGATAAGCCTGGTTGTTTTGCGTACACGGTAGAAGATATACTCATTAATACAAAAACAATGAGTAATGTGAGTATTCTATTAGTACGTTTCACATCAAAAGCTTTCTCTTAATATTTTTCACTACAAAACTATCATATTGTAATTCTGAAAATTCTGTTAATTTAATGGGTGAAAAAGGAAAATAAGAGAGTCATCCTATATATTTCTGGTATCGAAGTATTTTTATGTAGTAAAAAGGTTGAGGTTTTTTCGGAAAATAGTTCTTGTAATATGAAAATCAAAAAATAGTTCTATATATTCAAGAGAAAAGTAAGGGTTGTCGAAAATAAGAAGGGGGGAGGCGGTAGACTCCCACCTAATGCATTCTATTAGGTTCTATTGTGTATAGTAAGTAAAAATTTAGAAAATACATTAACAAATGGTAACACCAATAAAGAACAAATGACATTAAAAATAACACTGGCATGAGCAAGTTGAACATGTTTCTCATCCGTGAAAAAGGCTGCAGCTTCTTGTAATTGATGAATAAAAGGGAAAAATAATAGAACGCCTAATACATTAAGCCAAATATGTGCATAAGCAGTAAGTTTCGCTTCTTTGCCAGCGCCAAGACTAGCAATATATCCTGTTATACAAGTGCCAATATTAGAACCGAGCATGATGGCAATACCTGAATCCACTGTTAATTGACCACCCATTATAAACCCCATTGCAATGGCGATTGTAGCTGTGCCAGAATGAATTGTACCAGCGAACAGGGCTCCAACAATAACAGCCAATATTAAATGATTTTCAATGGATTGTACGGTTGCTGTGAAATATCGATACTGTGAGAAAGGCTCAGCCAAGGAAGTAAATCCATTAATAGCGTAAAAAATCATAAATAATCCGAAAATGGAAAAGCCAAGATATCGAATGGAGGATTTAGGTATGAGCATGAGAAGAAATCCAATAATAAGTCCAGGTATAACATATGTATCAGTGGAAAAAGATAAGAATTCAGCTGTGACAGTTGTTCCGATATTACTTCCTAAAATAATCCCTATGCTTTGTTGAAAGGTAATTCCTCCAACTGAAACTAGGCCGACAGTCATTACCATTACTGCAGAACTACTCTGTAAAAGGGCTGTAAATATCATTCCAGTGAAAAAGCCTTTTATCGGAGTAGATGTTAAGGAATGCAACCTAGATTTTAATTTCTCACCAGTCAAATTAAAAAGTCCATTTCTTAATAATGCAATCGCAACCAAAAAGACGATGATATACAATGTAAATAATATTACTTCTCGCATAGCTTATCCCCCTTAAAAATATCTTATTGTTGATATTTATGGACATGCATAAAACTTTCTAAAAGTTAGATATATTTACAGGAGGAGAAATATCTATTGTATTCAATCATTTTTATAGAAGTAGTTGACCTTATATTATCCTTATATTATAATCGATAAGTACATGATGTGAATTATGTTACATCTTGAGTTAGTGTGTTGTGTTCGGAGGGAGGGATCGAGATGTCTAAAACTGTAGTTCGTAAAAACGAATCACTTGAAGATGCTCTTCGTCGCTTTAAACGTTCTGTATCTAAAACAGGTACTTTGCAGGAAGCAAGAAAGCGCGAATTTTATGAAAAGCCAAGCGTAAGACGTAAGAAAAAGTCTGAAGCTGCTAGAAAACGTAAATGGTAAGAGAGGGTGGAAGCATGAGTCTTCTCGATCGTTTAAATAATGACATGAAACAAGCGATGAAGAACAAGGAAAAAGACAAGCTATCTGTTATTCGTATGATTAAGGCGGCTTTACAAAATGAAGCATTAAAGCTTAGGAAAGACGAATTATCAGAAGCGGAAGATTTGACAGTCCTTTCTCGCGAATTGAAACAACGTAAAGACTCTCTCCAAGAGTTTTCAAATGCTGGTCGTGAAGACCTCGTTGAAAAGATTCAAACTGAAATCAAATACGTAGAAGTATATATGCCTCAGCAACTTACGGAAGAGGAAGTAAGTAAGATTGTAATAGAAACCATTCAAAGCGTTGGAGCTACTTCTAAAGCTGATATGGGTAAAGTAATGGGAGCGCTAATGCCTAAAGTAAAAGGTAAAGCAGACGGTTCTCTTGTAAATAAATTAGTACAACAACATCTATCTTAAACTCGTTTAAAAACCACAAGCATTTGCTTGTGGTTTTTAAATTTGGCTCATGATATACCTTGCTGGCTTTCGAAGGAAGTGAGTATCCTGAAGCAGAATTCAATCTATACTCATTACTGGTTTCGTGTTTTTTCTTTTTGTATAAATAGTTGTATATACTTCTCAATAAATTTTAGAAAAAGAATGAAGAAAACACATATTTTTTTGAAACCATATGTGATGTGAATCGTATAACAGTTATCGCTTAATAAAAATATCGAAAGGAGGGAAATTCGTGCGCAAATGGTTCTCCTTTATACTACTGATACTAATATTTACTTCATGGTTTCTTCCGCATAATGCACAAGCGAGTAAGGAAAAGGTTTATATTGTTCCAATTGAAGATACGGTCGAAGATGGTTTATACGCATTTTTACAAAGAGCGTTATCTACAGCAGAAGAAAATAATGCAGCTGCAATTATATTTCATGTGAATACACCGGGTGGAGTTGTAGATTCGGCTACGAAAATAGGAAAATTATTTACTGATTCAAATATCCGTACAATAGCATGGGTAGATAATCGGGCTTTATCAGCAGGTGCATACATTTCATTAAATGCTGATGAAATTTATATGAGCCCAGGTTCAACAATGGGTTCTGCGGCTATTATAGATGGTTCAGGAAATGCGGCGGATAAAAAAGCACAATCCTATTGGTTGGCAGCCATGAAAACAGCTGCAGAACAAAATGGAAGAGATCCTAAATACGCAATGGCGATGGCCGATGATAATAATACTTTAACTTCCTTTGGCGCTGGTCCTGGAAAATTGTTAACGTTAACAGAAAAGCAAGCTGAAGAGGTTGGGTATAGTGAGGGAACTGTCGAAAATAAAGAAGAGTTATTAAAAACATTAGGATATGAAAACACAGATGTTAGGAATATAGATGAAAGCTTTGCGGAAAAAGTTGCTCGTTTTCTCACTAATCCCGTTGTGATTCCAATTTTACTTACAATTGGATGCTTAGGTTTAGTTATTGAATTGTTCTCACCGGGATTTGGTCTACCAGGATTAACTGGGATTGCAGCATTCATGCTATTTTTCTTTGGACATTTAATAGCAGGGTTGACCGGCTATGAAACCATCATATTATTCCTATTAGGTATGGCTTTACTCATATTAGAGCTGTTTTTACCGGGGGGAATTGCTGGAGCAATTGGGTTTGCTGCAGTAATCGGTAGCTTATTTCTGGTAAGTGATAATAATACACATATGGCTGTTTCAATATTAATTGCACTTGTGGTATCCTTATCAGTATCTATCTTAATGGTAAAGGTGTTTGGAAAACAGATGAAATTCCTAAAAAGAATGATTTTAACCGATTCAACAAGTAGTGAAAGTGGATATGTGTCAAATGTTAATCGATTAGATTTAATTGGTAGAATAGGTGTTGCATATACGGATCTTCGTCCTTCAGGTATAGCTGTCATTGATGACGAGAGAGTGGATGTTGTATCAGAAGGTAGCTTCATAGCGAAAGATAGTAAAGTAAAAGTTATTAAAACAGAAGGATCAAGAATTGTAGTTAGAGAAATTAAGTAGTAAGGAAGGATGATTTCATTTATGGGTCCAGAAACAGTTACGCTAATTATAGCTGTATTTGTCGGTATTGTTTTTCTATCCATTTTCTTCACGTTTGTACCAGTAATGCTTTGGATTTCAGCATTAGCTGCTGGCGTAAGAATTAGCATTTTAACTTTAGTTGGTATGAGACTTCGTCGTGTTATTCCAAGTCGTGTAGTAAACCCGCTTATTAAAGCACATAAAGCTGGTTTGAATGTGACAACTAACCAACTAGAAAGTCATTATCTAGCTGGTGGTAATGTTGACCGTGTTGTAAATGCTTTGATTGCTGCTCAACGGGCAAACATTGAATTAAGTTTTGAAAGAACAGCAGCAATTGACCTTGCTGGGCGTGATGTTTTACAAGCGGTTCAAATGAGTGTAAATCCAAAAGTAATTGAAACACCATTTATTGCAGGTGTGGCTATGAATGGGATTGAAGTTAAAGCGAAAGCTCGTATTACAGTACGAGCAAATATTGAAAGATTAGTAGGGGGAGCTGGCGAAGAAACTATTGTTGCCCGTGTAGGTGAAGGTATTGTATCAACAATAGGTTCATCAGATAGCCATGCTCAAGTACTAGAAAATCCAGATATGATTTCTCGTACCGTTTTAGCTAAAGGTCTTGACTCTGGAACAGCGTTCGAAATTCTATCGATTGATATTGCTGATGTGGATGTAGGTAAAAATATTGGTGCTACACTTCAAACAGACCAAGCAGAGGCAGATAAGAAAATTGCCCAAGCGAAAGCAGAAGAAAGACGTGCAATGGCTGTTGCCCAAGAGCAAGAAATGAGAGCGCGTGTAGAAGAAATGAGAGCGAAAGTTGTTGAATCGGAAGCTGAAGTACCTCTTGCAATGGCAGAAGCATTGAAAAAGGGGAATATGGGTGTAATGGATTATATGAATTTACAAAACATTACAGCTGATACGGAGATGAGAGATTCTATTAGCAAGATGTCTGACGAAGAGAAAAAATAAACGTTATTGATATCAGATGTTTGGTCATAACTTTTCGTGTGTGAAAAGCTATGAAAGACTCTCAGTCTGAACAATTTGGTTACCTAGCTTCGGCGTCTTAGTTCATCTCTATTGATTAGAAGTACCTCTAGAAGGTGGATTAACCATCTAGGGGTACTATCTGAGATGTACAAGATTATACTTTAAAGCTGATATCTCAGTTATAACCTTTGATCAATCTTGGAATGTGTTTGTGCGTTTCTTTATAAGGTAAGAAGTATTTTATTTTGCACCTAGCATACTGTCTAAATTTACACTTGACACGCTAGGTCATAAGCCGTTCCATTTAGGAGGTTGAATACCACTGCTTCCTGTAAGTCATCTCTTACGAACTTGTATGTCTCCTTTCTGAAAAGAGACATATTAGCGATTGAAGATGTAAATGGATCGATAGTTTTCTTCGAGATAAGAGCTACGTTAAAAAGGCCTGATGACGGTTTTTCTTATAAAATGTCTAGAAAGGAGGATGACTCCTTATGATTGAAAAATTATTTGAGTTTGTAACAGATAATTTTATATTCGTTTTTATCATTATTGGTATTATTAGTTCGCTATTTGGCAAGGAAGATAAGAAGAAAAATAATAAAACAAATCGACCGACACAAGAAACGCAGCATAGACACCAAAGACCAGAGCGTACCCAGACCATTAAAACGATAGAACGAAAAATGGAAGATATGGCTAAGAAATTGCCTCAAGAAGCGAAAAAAGCGTTGGATACTGTTCATCCGGAAAAGATGAAAAAAGTGATGAGTTCTGCTCCTAGTAAAGTGGAGGAGCATCATCCTAATAAGTATGACCAATATGCAAGGCAAATTGCTGAAATGGAAAGAGAAGTTGAACATACGGTAATGAATGTTACGTCACTTAAAAAAACGGGTTCTTTACCTCATCAACAGCATCATAAAACTTTAAAGACATTCAGCAAGAATAACTTAGTAAATGGACTTATTATGCATGAGATTTTAGGTCCTCCAAGATCTAAGAAAAAGTTTAGATAAACAAGTGCTAGAATCCTCTTATCACTCATACATTTGAGTGAAAGGGGGTTCTTTTTTTATGGCGAAAAAGTGGAGTCAAAAAGTTAAACAGTTATTTGTAAACAGCACTGATTTTCCTAAAGATGTCATGATGGACCTCCCGAGAATTACGATGATCGGACAATTACATATATATATTGAAAACCATAGAGGGTTAATAGCCTTTACAGAAAATGAAATCCGATTGCAATTAAGCAAAGGTCAATTATCAATTCAAGGCAATGCTTTTGTTATAAAAACGATATTACCAGAAGAAATTCTATTAGAAGGAGTTATAACTTCTGTTTCGTTTGTTGAATGAAACGGGAGTTTGACTTTTGTTTTTATATGTAAGGGATGTATTGATAGGTCAGATGATTAATGATCACCACTTTACTTAATGGTGTTCAATAAAATGTGTACAAGCTATCGGTGTTCATTACTGCAGAATAAGAGAGAACTTCTGGCTGATGTTTTTGTTTGATTGATGGTTTAAAATGCTGATTCGGTTCATATTGATGCAGTTCTTTTATTACATTTTTCTAGTATGAATGGGAGTCTTAAGACCAGTTTGATCGGTATAAATGTGGGAGGTCGTGATGTTTATGAGAAATCAATGGTTGAATTTTTATACGGGTAGTGTAGAGGTCAAAGTATACGGTTTGCATATAGAACGCTTTTTAAATGATTTAGTTGAAAAAAGAGTGAAAATCTGGAATATGAAAAGAATGGGTGAACAGCATATTGTTTTTTCAATACCGCTTCATGACGTTGGGAAAATGCGTGTCATACTCCGTAAATATGATTGCAAAGTTAAGTTTCTCAAAAGATCTGGTGTTCCCTTTTTAACAAGAAGGCTTATAAGAAATAGTGGATTTTTGGTAGGTTTTTTCGTTTTTCTTATCTGCCTATTTCTCTTATCTAACGTAGTATGGAATATTGAAGTTACCGGAGCCAAGCCTGAAACAGAACATGCAATAAGAAAAGAACTTGCGAAAATGGGTGTAGAAAAAGGGAAATTTCAATTTTTTATGGAAGATTCCGATGCCATTCAACGCATTTTATCACAGGAAATTGATGAAATTACTTGGGTAGGAGTAGAATTAAAAGGAACGAGCTACCATCTTCAAGTTGTTGAAAAGAAGGAGCCTAAAAAAGCTAAAGTATATGATATACAAAATTTGGTTGCTAATAAAAAAGCCATTATACGTAAAGTTTTGGTCGAACAAGGTAAGGCGAAAGTTAATGTGAATGAGTATGTGCATAAGGGGCAATTGCTTGTGTCAAGCAATATAGGGAAAGATGAAAAAAGTGTACATGTACCAGCAAAAGGAATTGTGTTAGGAGAAATATGGTACAAGTCTAACGTGGAAATTCCGCTAGAGACTCAGTTCTCAGTATTAACGGGTAAGGAGTTAATGAAACATTACATTACGATTAATCAGTTTTCGATTCCTATTTGGGGATTCTCTAAAAATCCTTATAAAAATTACGGAAAAGAAGTAACGAAGAAGCCGTTTTACTTTTTAGGATGGAAATTACCGATATCATATAAAAGTGTAACTTATCGTGATAAAGAAGAGGTTGTAAGGGAATATTCAAAGAAAGAAGCTATAGAAAAAGGACTTGAAGTAGCAAAGAGTGATTTGAAAAAAATTCTACCTAAAAATAGTGATATCGTTGGAGAAAAAGTTTTGCACGAAAGAATTGAGAATGGTAAAGTTATATTATCAATACATTACCAAGTACTAGAAAATATAGCGATTGAACGACCAATTATCCAAGGAGATTAACGAATGACATTAGAACAAAAAATGGTAGACATACAGTTTGAAACACCAAATGAAGCATTAGCTCTATTGGGAACATCTGATAGCAATTTAAAAGTTCTTGAAGAAGAATTAAAAGTTTCGATTATTACTCGTGGAGAAAAAATTTCAATTGGTGGAGATGCTTCTAATGTTGAAGCGGCATATGATGTAATTAAGGCTCTGTTATCTGTTATACGAAAAGGTATAAAGGTCAGTGCACGAGATGTTGTGTACGCTGTATCTCTTGCTGAAAAAGGAGCTTTAGAATATTTTGAAGAAATGTATGATGAAGAGATTGCAAAAACAGTTAAAGGTAAACCGATTCGCGTAAAAACACTCGGACAAAAACAATATATTAATGCTATTAAATCGCATGATATCGTGTTCGGTATTGGACCAGCTGGTACAGGGAAAACGTATTTAGCGGTTGTTATGGCTGTTGCCGCTCTTAAGAGTGGTAAAGTGAATAAAATTATTCTTACAAGACCTGCCGTTGAGGCTGGTGAAAGTCTAGGCTTTCTTCCTGGTGATTTGAAGGAAAAGGTGGATCCGTATTTAAGACCATTATATGATGCATTGCATGACGTATTAGGATCTGAGCATACTCAAAGATTAATTGAAAGAGGCATTATTGAAATAGCTCCTCTTGCTTATATGCGTGGTAGGACATTAGATGATGCTTTCATTATTTTAGATGAAGCACAAAACACAACTGAAGCACAAATGAAGATGTTCTTAACTCGATTAGGATTTGGCTCGAAAATGATTATTACGGGCGATCGATCACAGATTGATTTGCCGAGAAATGCGAAATCAGGATTAGTGGCAGCTACGGAAATATTGAGTGAAGTAAAAGGGATTAGCTTTATCTTCTTAGAAGGTAGTGATGTGGTACGACATCCTTTAGTAGGGAAAATCGTCACAGCTTATGAAAATCATGGTGCATAGAAATAATAGAAACCGTCAGGGTATATTGACGGTTTTTTTGTTTGAAAGGGTGAAAGTTGTATTAAAAACTGCTATGATTTTTATAATAGCTAATCAGGCTACTTATTAGGTCCTTGAAAGAACGATGTATGATTTGGAGGAAAGTCCGATTATGAAAATAAATCAGTTTTTGTCACAAGTTAAACAATTACTTCAACATACTTTTTTTCAAGTGTTGTTATTCGCCTTACTTGCTCTTTTAGCATATAGCGTGATGTTTTCGAATGTGCGACCTGAAAAGATTGATGTAGAACTACTTAAAGTATCAGATACAACGATCAGGTCACCCAAAACGGTAGAAGACGTTGAGAAAACAGAAAAAGAAAAGCAAGAGGTGTTGAATCAAGTAACAGCAGAGTATACGTTGAAGAAGGAATATGCTCAAAATCGTGTGGATTTAATCTCCTCTATATTTGATTCTGTGCTTGAAGTAAAGAAAGAGTTTAGGGAACAATCTACTTCTGAGAAAAAAACATTAACCGCACAAGAAAAGTCCGAACAACTGGCTGAACAACTAAGCTCATTAAAAAGTAAACTAACGGATGATGTTAATAAAGCAATACCAGAATCTACTTATAGAGCTCTTTTAAGAGCCAATGAAAATGATTTATTAGTTGCTCAAGATATCACGGTTACTGCCATCAATGATGTGATGAGCAAAAATAAAATACCATCTAATGAAGTAGAAAATGCTAAAAAGCTAATTGAAGATGAGATAAAATCATCAGCGGTTAGCTCTGATCTACGCAGTTCATCAGTTGAGTTAGCTCGTTATGCTATCACGCAAAATTATTTTTTAGATCAAGAGAAAACGGATGAGAAGCGTCAGAAAGAATTAGAAAGTGTTGAACCTGTCATGATTCTTCAAGGTCAAATTCTTGTTGAAAAAGGACAACTTGTTGATCGAGACGTGTATCATAATTTAGAATTAGTAGGTTTGTTGAATAATGAAAATTCATTTTCGCCATTTATAGGATTGGCATTACTAGTCACTTTTACATTTGGTCTGATGTTTTATTTTTATCGAATTTTTGAAAAAGAAAATATGCAAAGACATAGTCATATTTTAATTTTTAGTTTAGTATTTATACTTGCCCTTTCAATTATGAAAACACTAAGTTTACTTTCCGCTGTTGAAAGTTATGATTTAAGCTTTTTCGTACCAGCGGCAATGGGAACCATGATTTTGAAAATACTATTAGATGGGCGATATGCGATAGCTTTTACAATTATTATGAGCATATTCGGTGCCATTATTTTTAATGAGAATATGACAACGAACTTTAATCTTTCGGCAGGTTTGTATATATTGCTAAGTGGGATAGCCGCTCTTTTGTTACTATCAACTCGAGATTTACAATCTAAGCTTTTTAAGATGGGCATTTTATTATCCTTTGTACATATCATTATTATTTTCGCGCTTGTCTTTACAATGGATATGCAATTGGATCGTATTGATTATTTCGTTTATATTTTTGCAGCATTTACGGCTGGTCTAGCTTCGTCTATTTTAACGATTGGGTTTTTACCGTTTTTTGAAGCGGGATTTGGTATATTGTCTACTATGAAGCTAATTGAGCTTTCTAATCCAAATCATCCTTTACTTAGGAAAATATTAACCGAAGCTCCGGGCACGTATCATCATAGTGTTATGGTTGCTAATTTAGCTGAAACAGCTAGTGAGGCAATTGGAGCAAATGGGTTATTGGCAAGGGTTGGCTGCTATTATCATGATCTTGGTAAAACGAAGAGACCACAGTTTTTTATTGAGAATCAAATGAATATTGAAAATCCACATGATAAATTGAAGCCTGCGACAAGTAGAGATATTATTATCGCTCACGTTACTGATGGGGTAAAGATTTTGAGAAAACATAAAATGCCTAAGGAGATAATCGATATTGCTGAACAACATCATGGTACGACTCTTTTAAAATTCTTTTATTTTAAAGCAAAAGAATTAGGAGAAGATGTGAAGGAAGAAGACTATCGTTATCCTGGTCCTAAAGCGCAAACGAAGGAATCAGCTATTATTGGTGTGGCGGATAGTGTGGAAGCCGCTGTTCGCTCTATGAGTCATCCAACGAAAGAAAAAATCGAAGTATTAGTTAAGAATATCATTCGGGATCGAATAAATGATAATCAATTTTCAGAGTGTGACATTACGTTTAAAGAGCTAGAAATTATTGAAAGAACTTTGTGTGAAACATTGAATGGAATTTTTCACTCTCGCATAGAGTACCCAGATATTAAAAATGAAGGATAGTAGGTGAAGTTAATGCTTCTAATTGATTTTATTGATGAAACAAATGCTGTAGAAGCACAGGATACTCAACTTATTGAGCAGTTGCTGCAATTTGCTGCAGAGGCAGAAGAAATTAAAGAGGAATGTGAAGTTTCTATCACATTTGTAGATAATGAAGCGATACGAGAGATTAATAAGCAGTATCGAAATAAGGATGCAGCTACTGATGTTATCTCATTTGCTATGGAAGAAATGGGAGAAGATGAAATCGAAGTCATTGGAGCAGACATGCCAAGAGTATTAGGGGATATCATCATTTCTGTTGATCGTACGAAGGAACAAGCTGAAGAGTACGGACATAGCTTTCATCGTGAATTGGGTTTTTTAGCGCTACATGGTTTTTTACATCTTTTAGGCTATGATCATATTGAAAAAGAAGATGAGATAAAAATGTTCTCTAGACAGAAGGAGATTTTAGCCGGTTATGGCTTATCGAGGCAGTAACAAAAAGTTTCCGTTTTCCAAAAGTGTGAAATGTGCTTTTGAAGGAATTGGTTTTTCTTTGCAAGAAAGAAATGTAAAGATTCATCTTTGTGTAGCTGTTTTGGTCATTATAGCGGGTCTATATTTTTCAATATCTCGTGTAGAATGGCTGTTTATCATAACTTGTATTGCAGGTATGTTCGCTTTAGAACTTATGAATACGGCTATTGAAAAAGTAGTCGATTTGGTGACGAATGATTATCATCCGTTAGCAAAAATGGCGAAGGATATAAGTGCGGGAGCTGTACTTATTTATACATTTTATTCAATAATTGTAGGTATCATTATATTTTTACCGAAAATATTGAACATACTATTAGAACAAATAAAATAAATGTACAATTATGCTTGTAATTTATAACAAGTGTATTACATTTTTTTTAAGTGAATCTCTGACAAGCTTTTTTGATGTAAAATAAAGCTATGGTCTAAGTGAAGGGAAGTTAAGAATGGAAGTAAAACAATTAATCGAAGAATCTAAAAAAGCTCGTGAAAAAGCATATGTTCCTTATTCAAAATTTAAAGTAGGAGCGGCTTTGTTAACGAAAGATGGAAAAGTATTTCATGGATGTAATATAGAAAATGCCGCTTATAGTATGGCAAATTGTGCAGAAAGAACAGCTTTGTTCAGCGCATATGCACATGATGAAAGAGAATTTGAGAAATTAGTAGTGGTTGCAGATACGCCAGGGCCATGTGCTCCATGCGGGGCTTGTCGCCAAGTAATATCTGAACTTTGTCCAAAGGACATGACAGTAATCTTAACAAATTTAAAAGGTGATGTTCAAGAACTAACAGTAGAAGAACTATTGCCTGGAGCATTTTCACCGGAGGATTTAAATGAGTAATAATACAACACATGAAAAGGCGTATAAATCGGGATTTATTTCAATCATTGGAAGACCGAATGTAGGAAAATCAACTTTTTTAAATCGAGTAATCGGACAAAAAATTGCCATTATGAGTGATAAACCACAGACGACTCGAAATAAAGTGCAAGGTGTTCTTTCAGCAAATGATTCACAAATGATTTTTATTGATACGCCAGGAATTCATAAGCCTAAGCATAAGCTTGGAGATTTTATGGTGAAAAGTGCAACTAACGCATTGCGTGAAGTAGATGTCATATTATTTATGGTTAATGCTGTTGAAGGAATAGGGCGTGGTGATGAATTTATCATTGAGAAGCTTCAAGGGTTAAAGACCCCAATCTTTCTTGTTGTAAATAAGATTGATGAGGTACATCCGGATGATTTATTGCCATTAATTGAAAAGTATAAAGAAAAGTTAAACTTTCAAGCAATTGTTCCAATATCAGCACTCGAAGGAAACAATATTGAAACGCTACTTTCAACAATTAAAGAACAACTTCCCGAGGGACCACAATATTATCCGGCTGATCAAATTACAGACCACCCAGAAAGATTTATTATTTCTGAGTTGATTCGTGAGAAGGCGTTACATTTAACACGTGAAGAAGTACCGCATTCGATTGCCGTTGTGATTGACTCTATCAAGAAAAAAGAAGAACGAGATATGATACATGTTATGGCAACGATTGTGGTAGAAAGAAGCTCCCAAAAAGGTATTATTATTGGGAAACAAGGAAGCATGCTAAAAGAAATAGGCCAAAGAGCTAGAACGGATATTGAATTATTGTTAGGTTCGAAGGTTTATCTAGAATTATGGGTAAAGGTTCAAAAGGATTGGCGTAATAAGATGTCAGTATTGCGTGATTACGGATTTAACGATGACTATTAATAGACGTGGTTAAATTTTTCATGCTGAAGGCATCTCAAATGGTCTAGCTATAGAACTATCGGGCTCGGAGAATAGGTTAGATCCTTTTCGAAAATCCAGAGAATATTTCCAATAAGGGCTGTTTAACGTTCTTCGTAAGTCTGATTCTTTTGCACATCGAATTAGTAATTTTTGTAGTACATGAAAATTTTATGGTCGGTCAAGATAATAGTATAGTTAGGATTTCAACTTGCTAGTGAAAAACTGAAAGGTGGGGTTTAGTATGTTGGATTTTACCTGGAGTATATTTAAGGAAACGGGTAATATTGATACGTATCTCCTGTTTAAAGAAATTCAGTTGGATCAACCAGACCCATGTGAAAATGTCGAAGAAGAACTAGCAGACATGAATTTTCCAATCTCCTAATAATTGTCTTGCCGTCTAAAGAAGGTGACTTGTCTTGATTCAAAAATGTGAGGGCATTGTCATTCGCCGGACGGATTATGGAGAAAATAACAAAATAATTACCATTTATACACGTGAATGGGGGAAAATCGGAGTGATGGCAAGAGGAGCCAATAAGCCAAACAGCAGGCTCTCTTCCGTCACTCAATTGTTTTATTATGGTTATTTTCTTGTACAAACCTCCTCGGGCTTAGGAAGCTTATCACAAGGAGAGTCTATTGAATCTTTTCGACATATTAGAGAAGATATCATGAAAACCGCATATGCATCGTACATAATTGAATTGCTTGATAAAGGAACTGAAGATAAAAAGCCTAATCCTTTTTTATTTGAGTTACTGTATCAAACACTGCATTATATCGATGAAGACTATGATCCACTTGTGTTGAAATTTATTTTTGAAATGAAAATGCTTCCTGTTCTAGGGATTCCTCCTATGCTTGATAGATGTGTCAACTGTGGAGAAACAGAAGGAGAGTTTTCTTTTTCAGTGAAAAATGGCGGTTTTTTATGTCATCGTTGTCAAAATGATGATCCTTATCGAATCAACATTAGTGCAAAATCTATAAAATTATTACGTTTGTTTTATTATTTTGATTTGTCACGATTAGGAAATATTTCCTTAAAAGCTGAAACGAAGAAGGAATTATCTTTTGTCATAGATGCTTATTACGAGGAATACTCTGGTTTACACTTGAAATCCAAGAAATTTTTACAGCAAATGAATAAACTAGAAGGTTTATTCTAATATGACAAAATAGCCTCATGAAGTATAAAATTATTATTTTTTACACATAATTTAGTTTAGTCATATTGACATTGCTAAAACTGTTGTATAAAATTCAAAGTATTATTAAGGTGAATATTGCAATGATGAAAAGTAGTAGCTAACTCCCTTTATAAAAGCGAGCCTGGGATTGGTGTAAGCCGGGTTATAAAAAGTTGGTGAAGGCGTTTCGGAGCAAGTAAGTAACTTAAAAGAGGCTGTTAACTTTACTTAACAGCAATTAGGGTGGAACCGCGGGTAACTCTCGTCCCTATGCTAGCTAATAGCATAGAGATGAGAGTTTTTTTGTTTCTCTTTTATCATCTATGCCATTAGCATAATAAAATTAGGTGGAGGTGCCGTATGAATATACAAAATATGATAGTAACATTACAAAAACATTGGTCAGAGCAAGGCTGTATCTTGATGAATGCTTATGATACGGAGAAAGGTGCAGGAACTATGAGTCCATATACGTTCTTACGAGCTATTGGACCTGAGCCATGGAATGTGGCTTATGTTGAGCCATCTCGTCGTCCTGCTGATGGTAGATACGGAGAAAATCCAAATCGTTTGTATCAACATCATCAGTTCCAAGTAATAATGAAACCATCTCCAGATAATATTCAAGAATTATATTTGGACTCATTACGTGCATTAGGAATTGATCCTTTAGAGCATGATATTCGTTTTGTTGAAGATAACTGGGAGAATCCATCTTTAGGATGTGCAGGCTTAGGTTGGGAAGTATGGTTGGATGGAATGGAAATCACTCAATTCACATATTTCCAACAAGTTGGTGGTTTAGAATGTAAACCTGTCTCAGTTGAAATCACTTATGGGATTGAGCGCTTAGCTTCTTACATTCAAAATAAAGAAAATGTATTTGATTTAGAATGGACAGAAGGATTTACAGTTCGAGACATTTTTGGTCAACCAGAATTTGAACACTCCAAATATACTTTCCAAACAAGTAACACAGAGATGTTATTTGAATTGTTTAACATGTATGAAAAAGAAGCTCATACACAAATGGAAGAAGGACTTGTGCATCCAGCATATGATTATGTTCTAAAATGCTCACACACTTTCAACTTACTTGATGCGAAAGGTGCCATTTCTGTTACTGAACGTACAGGATATATTGCGCGTTGTAGAAATTTAGCGAGAAAAGTTGCAAAAACGTTTTATGAAGAGCGTGAGAAATTAGGATTCCCAATCTTGAAACAGAAGGGAGAAAACAGCCATGAATAAGAAAGATTTATTATTAGAAATAGGACTAGAAGAGCTTCCAGCTCGTTTTGTAACCGATTCGATTGCGCAGCTTGCCAACAAAGTGGAGGCTTGGTTAAAAGAAAAAAATATTAGCTATTCTGAGATAAAAAAATATTCAACTCCAAGACGCTTAGCCATTTTAGTGACAGGTGTAAATGAAATGCAGGAAGATAAGAATGAAGAAGCAAAAGGTCCTGCTAAAAAAATCGCTCTTGATTCAGAAGGAAATTGGTCTAAAGCAGCGATTGGCTTTGCTAGAGGTCAGGGTGTAGCGGTTGAAGACATCTATTTTAAAGAAATTAAAGGTGTTGAATATGTACACGTTCAAAAATTTACTAAAGGTCAAGAAGTAAAAGACTTGTTAGTAGAATTAAAAGATATTATTACTTCATTATCTTTCCCGAAAAATATGCGTTGGGCAAATAATGACTTAAGATTCATTCGTCCTATTAAATGGATCGTTGCTCTTTTCGGAGAAGAAGTTATTCCTTTCTCTATTACAAATGTGGGGACAGGCAAGACATCACTCGGACATCGTTTCTTAGGGAAACAAGTAACGATTGAAGAACCAACAAGCTATGAAGAAAAAATGAAAGAGCAATTTGTTATTGTTGATGCAGACTATAGAAAACAATTGATTCGTACTCAATTACAAGAGTTAGAGAAGCAAAATGGCTGGGTTATTCCTGTAGATGAAGATTTGTTAGAAGAAGTAAATAACTTAGTAGAATATCCTACAGCGTTATTTGGAAAATTCGAAGATGAATTCTTAGAATTACCTGATCGTGTACTAATTACGTCAATGAAAGAACACCAAAGATATTTTCCAGTGAAAAATCAAAGCGGTGAGTTATTGCCATTCTTCGTAACAGTTCGAAATGGTAATGACAAAGGCATTGAAATCGTTGCTAAAGGTAATGAAAAAGTTCTTCGTGCACGACTTGCAGACGCAGCCTTCTTCTATCGTGAAGATCAAACAAAAGAAATTGCAGATTGCTTAAAGAAACTAGAAAGTATTGTTTATCATGAAGAAATTGGTACTCTTTCAGAAAAAGTAAGTCGTGTCCGAAGCTTAACAAATAGCATTAGTGATGCTTTGCAAGTGGATGCAGAAACAAAACAATTGGCAGACCGTACAGCAGAAATTGCTAAATTTGATTTAGTAACGGGAATGGTATATGAATTCCCAGAGCTACAAGGCTATATGGGTGAACGTTACGCACGTATTAAAGGCGAGAAGGAAGAGGTTGCTGTAGCGATTAATGAACATTATATGCCTCGTCATGCAGAAGATGATGTACCTTCAAGCCAAATTGGTGCAATTGTGAGCGTTGCAGAGAAAATGGATACAATTGCTTCATGCTTTGCGATTGGAAATATTCCTACTGGTTCTCAAGATCCTTACGCTTTACGTCGTCAAGCAAGCGGTATCGTACAAATTTTACTAGAAAAAAATTGGACGTTAAGCTTAGAAACGATCGTACAATTTGCACTAGACTTAGTCGAAAAACAAGGAATTGCGAAAAGAGATCTAGCGGAAATTAAAGCAGATATGATTACTTTCTTTGCTGCTCGTATTAAGCATTATTTAGGCGAAAAAGAAGTTAGATACGATTTAATTGATGCCGTACTAAGTGGTGAAATCGGTGAAGTAGCTTCACTTGTGAACCGCGCTCTTGTTCTTGAAAAAGTGAAAAATGATGAAAGCTTTAAAGCTAGTATTGAAGCATTGAGTCGTGTTATGAACATCGCTGTAAAGTTAGAGGTTGCTCCTAAGGTTAATACAGAGTTGTTCGAGAATGAATACGAAACAGCTTTATATAACCAATTTGTAGCGGTAAAATCAGAATACGAAACACTGCACAATGAAGAGAAAAAATTTAGCTTATTAACATCACTTAAGGGAGCTATTGAAGCATATTTTGATAACACAATGGTTATGGCAGATGATGAAGCATTACGTTTTAACCGTTTATCATTAATGAAAGAAATAAGTGATGAAATAAGCAGTTTTGCTCACGTAAATAAAATATTATCTATTTAATTTAAACAAACTGCTAATATTGTGGAGATTTTTCTCCATTAGTGTTGTCTAGTGACTAGGATAAGAATTAAAGAGACTGTTCATATGTCAATTTGAACAGTCTCTTTAAAAATATGTCTCCAGTTGTTCTTTCTGTTTGATTATTAGTAATAGTAGTGAAGAATTGAACAAAGTAGGAAGAAAAAAACAGCCTTTCTAAATTAGAAATTATCCTAAAAGGACTGGTGACGGTTTTTAGTATGAATCAAAGTGTTGTCTAGCTTCAGCGCCTAGCCCCTCGAGGTCATAATTCAAACTGACTAGAATGTCAAAGAGCGACTTTCTAGTCGGCTCGTCTTATGCTGGTCGGTTAGCTTACAAAAGCGTTGTCAATGGAAGTGAAAATTTTAAACTTAAGCACATTATGTTTAATAGATACGTATTTCTATGTCTAACCTTACACCTGCCATGCTCGGAAATAACCCATCTCTTTTCGAAAGTTAAAAACCAACTTTCTACAAGATCTGTCTTATTTCTGCTGCATGTCTCCTTTTTGATTAATAGTCGAAATAAATTTAGAAAAATAAGTAATACTTTCCTATTTCATGATAAGCGATTATCTAAAAAGGACCGGTGACGGTTTTTCTTTTATTAACCATTTTTATACATGTACTTTTGCTTACAGAATATATAGTATATAATATTTATATATAGTATATCTTATTTTCAGAATATTTGTGGTAAGGCGGTGATTATCATCGAACTGAATAAAAGACAAGAACATATTCTTCAAATTGTTAAAGAAAATGGTCCTATTACGGGCGAAAATATTGCTGAACAGCTTAACCTAACACGTGCAACTTTACGACCTGATTTAGCTATTTTAACAATGGCGGGATATTTAGATGCTAGACCACGTGTTGGTTATTTCTATAGTGGAAAAACAGGAACACAACTATTAACTGATAATCTTTCAAAGCTTTTTGTAAAAGATTATTCATCAATCCCGGTAGTAGTCAATGACGGCATTTCAGTTTATGACGCCATCTGTACGATGTTCCTTGAGGACGTTGGTACACTGTTTGTAGTGGATCAGAAATCGCTGCTTGTTGGGGTTCTCTCTAGAAAAGATCTACTAAGGGCGAGTATTGGCTCACAAGATTTAACGACTATTCCTGTCAATATTATTATGACAAGAATGCCAAATATTGCGATGTGTACACGGGATGATTTGTTAATCGATGTGGCAAAGCAATTGATTATTAAACAGATTGATGCCTTACCAGTTGTGAAACAAAATGATGAAGGCTATGAAGTGGTTGGTAGAATTACAAAAACAAATATAACAAAAGCACTAGTTGCTCTAGGAACAGAAGAACTGTAAAGTTTTGGGGAGGTTAAGCTATGGGTTCGACATTAATCTATGTGGTCTCTGATTCAGTAGGTGAAACCGCTGAATTGGTGACAAAAGCAGCCGTAAGCCAATTTATTAATAGTAATGTGACAATTAAAAGAATTCCTTACGTAGAAAATCCTGAACATATTGATGAAGTAATTGCATTAGCGAAGTTAAACCAAGCGATTATTGCTTATACGTTAGTTCGCCCTCATGACCGAGAATACATGAAGATGCGAGCAGAAGCAGAAAATATTACGACTTATGATATTATTGGTCCGCTCATGGATATGCTTCAAGCTAGCTTTAAATTAGAACCGGTTTATGAACCAGGTCTAGTTAGAAAACTTGATGAAGATTACTTTAAAAGAGTTGAAGCGATAGAATTTGCTGTTAAATATGACGATGGTCGAGATCCAAGGGGTATCCTCCGAGCAGATATCGTATTAGTAGGGGTATCTAGAACGTGTAAGACTCCTCTTTCTCAGTTTTTAGCTCATAAACGATATAAAGTGGCAAATGTGCCACTTGTTCCAGAAGTAGAACCTCCTGAGGAATTATTTTTAGTTGCACCAGAAAAATGCATCGGCCTTAAAATTAGTCCAGAAAAGCTAAATAATATCCGCAAAGAAAGATTAAAAACACTTGGTCTAGGCGATCATGCCATCTATGCTAATTTGGAAAGAATTAAAGAAGAATTGACATATTTTGAAAGCATCATTAGTAAATTAAATTGTCCGGTAATTGATGTAACAAATAAAGCAATTGAGGAAACAGCCAATACAGTAATAGATCTTATTAATAAAAACCGAAAATAAACACATGAAAAAAGACAC
>NZ_CABKRX010000075.1 GCF_902374955.1 Bacillus massilioanorexius | reverse complement strand
CTTTTTTATATTTAAAATGAACGACAGCACTATATAATTTTCTTCCATCTTCGCTTACAAACATTTGATGAGAGACAGAATGGACATGTAATAAAATCGTTTTATTAACGTCAATTTGATTTTGAATTTTTTGTTCAAGTTCTTTAATGTTTGATGCTTCAAAAAACTCGACTTTATCCTCAATCTTATCGAAAGAAATATTCATATGTTCCTCCTAGATATTTACTAAAGGCTATTATATCACTACTTTTAAAAAAGTTTTAGTAGCTGATTCAAAATTAAAACATACTATATTTATAAGAATAATTAGATAAGGAGGATGGAAGATGGGTTTAGAATTTTTACATGTATTTGAAAAATGGGCTGACTCTTATGACCAATCTGTGTTAGGGAATGACATTGAATATAAAGAGGTATTTGAAGGGTATCATGATATATTAGACGAAGTTGTAGTATTAACCAATGGTAAGGTAATGGAATTTGGATCAGGAACAGGTAATTTAACAATAAAATTACTTGAAAGTGGTCATCATGTAATTGCTGTAGAGCCCTCTTTATCTATGAGAAAAATAGCCGAGCAGAAAATATTGAATAGAGATCAGGTTCGGTTTGTACAGGGGGATTTTTTACACTTTCCTCTACTTGAAAAAGTGGATACGATTGTTAGCACACTTGCTTTTCATCATCTAACTGATGAGGAAAAAGCGTGCGCAATTAAAGAGTATGGAAAGTTGCTATCTAAAGGTGGTAAAATAGTGTTTGCAGACACAATGTATGAAAGTTTGGATGCGTATGTATTAGCAATTCATGAAGCGGAACAAGCAGGATACATGAATTTAGCTCAAGACTTGCAAACAGAATATTATCCAACTATTCCATATTTAAAAAGTGTTTTTGAAGAAAATGGCTATTCGGTTTCGTTTAAACGTTGCAATAAATTTGTTTGGATATTCGAAGCAATTAAAGAATAAAGAAGGGTGTTAAAATATGAAAATCGCAATCATCGGAGCAATGGAAGAAGAAGTAACAATATTAAGAGGTAAAATGGACCAAGTTCAACAGGAAGTAATCGCAGGTTGCGAGTTTAATGTAGGAACACTAAATGGTGTAGATATTGTGCTGTTAAAATCTGGAATAGGTAAAGTAAATGCTGCAATGTCTACAGCCATCTTATTAGAAAAATATAAGCCGACAGCTGTTATTAACACAGGATCTGCAGGTGGTTTTTCACCTGAATTAAAAGTGGGAGACGTTGTTATCTCCTCAGAAGTTGTACATCACGATGTTGATGTTACAATATTTGGATATGCGTATGGTCAGGTTCCGCAGTTGCCTGCAACATTTAAAGCTGATGAAGATTTGATAAAAGTTGCAAAGGAAGCAGCAAATGCAGTCTCTGAACTTACCGTAGTTGAAGGACTAATTGCAACAGGAGATTCTTTTATGGATGATGCTGAGCGTGTTGAATTTGTAAGAGGGAAATTCAAAAAACTGCAAGCTGCTGAAATGGAAGCTGCAGCTATTGCACAGGTATCCTATCAATTTGGAATACCTTTTGTCGTTATTCGAGCACTATCTGATATTGCAGGGAAAGAGTCTAATATTTCGTTCGATCAATTTTTAGAGACAGCAGCAGTAAATTCATCACAGCTTGTATTAAATATGGTGAAGATTTTAAGTAAATAAATCTATAACAGTCCCAAAAGATAACCAATTCATTATTGGTTATCTTTTTTATTGGGAATTTTTTAGGAGATTTTTGATGGAAATACTACCATCTATTACATGATTAGACTTCTATCTAGTTGTGTTAAGGTGTATGAGTAAACTTTATTATTCTATAGTTGGAGGGGAATGAAACTGGCTAAAAAATATCGAGAAAAAATGGTGGATTATAAACGTTTTGCCCTATTGCTGCTATGTGTCAGTACCTTTTCATATATTGGAACACTGATTTCTTTGAGTAAACAAACAGCTAATCAAAATATAATGATTACTTTGACGTTAATAACTTTAATAGCATCTATTGTCTTCTTTAGATTTTCTAGTATATACAAACAAAAAGCCATACATGCGGATAGTCATATAGAACAATAGAAATGGAATAAAACTTAAGGCTATTTAAAAGCGGTTTACCATCCCTTTTAAATAGTCGTTTTTTATTTGGCTGTTTTCTATGTATTATGGGTATCTAACAACAGAGTTGTTGTTATTTATTGAAAAGTAAAAAAAGTCAAATAAAAAGGTTTACAAATTACTAATTTTTGGCTATACTTACCAATATAACAAATTTACCTTAAGGAGGTCGAGGAACATGATGAAACTTCATATTTCATTAGACGTAAATGATTTACAATTTCATACTTCTACATTCGACCTATCGGGGTTACAAATTTGTTAAGGATTCAGTTTTTATAATTAACCTTTACATTATTGCCGTAGGAGAATGTTATTTCCTGCGGCTTTGTTATGCCTAAAGACGGGATAATTGTCGAGTAAATCAACAATTGCTTGTTTGAGCCGCAGGAGCATGATTCCTGCGGCTTTTTGTTTGGAAATGAAAGGGAGGTGGTAGTTTATGACGATCAATTTATTATTTTTTACAGTTACTTTGAAGTTAAATAAGATGACAAAGGAAGAGGCTGTTCATCAAGAAAAAGTTAAGAAAATCTATGAAGAAAATGCTTCAAAGATATGTCAATATAGACATTTTATGTAATAGTTACTTATAAAATCAGGAAGGGTGGAGATTATTATGGAAAAGATTATTATGAAGAGTTTACTAAAGTTATGGATTCAGACAGATAGTGGCTAACAATTGAATCTAATGATGTTGAGAGGTTATTTTTGAAAAATTTCCAATTTGTTCAAATATGCAATCGTGATTTGTTGGATTTATATGGTAATGTTCTTCCGAGAGAATCAATGAAACGGAGGGATTACGATGTTTATGATAGTTATGTCATTAATTATAACGTCTGTAATAGGTGTGGTTATCGCAACGGAAGTAACTGTTGAGGGAGAGCAAGCATAGGAAATTAACGGCTTTTTATTTATTATTCAAATGAAAAGGACCTCTGAAAAGTGATAAAAATCACTTTTTAGAGGTCCTTATAGTTGTTACTTAACTTGTTTTTTTCTATGAAATGATAGTCTGTTTACTATTGTCTTCGTCTTTCTTTTTCTGCACGATAAAATTCATGGAACATTTTCATAAGTGCTCTCTTTTCTATACGTGAGACATAACTTCTGGAAATGCCTAATTCTTTTGCAATTTCTCTTTGTGTTTTCTCTTTAAAAACACCTAGTCCAAATCGACTGACAATCACTTCTTTTTCCCTTTCTTCTAAGACATCGATATATTTTTTTACTTTCTCAATTTCCATATTTAATTGAATGGTGTCAATGACATCTTCGGATTCAGATTTCAGTACATCAATTAAGCTTATTTCATTTCCTTCTTTGTCCTGCCCAATCGGATCATGAAGCGAAATATCTTTTTTGTTTTTTTTGTAGCTCTTAAATGCATAAGAATTTCATTTTCTATACAACGAGCAGCATATGTGGCTAGTTTTGTCCCTTTGCCATCAGAGTAGCTTTCGATAGCTTTTATTAATCCAATTGTTCCAATTGATATCAAGTCCTCGGTATCTTCACCTGTGTTTTCAAACTTTTTAACAATATGTGCAACTAATCGTAAATTATGCTCAATTAACATATTCCGGGCATTTTCGTCTCCTTGGCTCATGAGCTTTAAGTACTTTTGTTCATCCTTTGCTGATAAAGGCTGAGGAAAGGCGTTATTTTTAACATATGATACAAGCACAACAATCTCTTTCACCACATATCCAAGTGCTAGTAACAATCCAGACAATTGATCACCCCCGCTTTATTCAGACATTCGCCTATAATCAATTCTATGTTGCGGGGACGAAATCGTGTCTGTACTATTTAATTCAATAAAAATTTATTAGTTTTAGTTGATTTTTATTAGAAGGTCAATAATTTTTAAAATGAAAAGACGAGTAGCTTTAAATGGAGAATAAGCTTGTAGAATAAATAGACAAAATTGACAAGCGAAAAAAAGAACCTGTCGTTTTTTTGTTACATATTTTATTAGTAGAAAATAATAAGGAGGTTTTTATATGAGCTATGGATACGGATATCCACTTTGTGGTTATCCACCACCACTACCTCCATCGTATTATGGGGGAGGAGGTGCATATGCACTTTTTATTATCTTGCTCATTATCGTATTAATCTTTGGTGGTTGGTGGTTCTTTAATGGGGTTTGGAATAATTGTTGTTGTGATTAGGGAGTTTAGACTCCCTATCTTTTTGTGATTTGTAGAAATATGACGAGTAGTTTATTATTTCGAGAATAGAAATATTCTGCGGAGAGTGGTAAAATCTCCATATTGGAAGGAGGAGAAATAGTATGACTTATTTAGAAGTTTGGGATTTAGAGGTGTTTTTTGAAGGTGGGAGTAAATCGCCTCAGTTTGTTACATACGTAGAAGGTATCAAATCAGAAATTAGTGAATTAGACAGTAAGGTAAATTCGTGGCAAGTAGCATCTGATGAGCAAGATATGAAAATATTAAAAGAGATTTTGGATATCCTTTCTGATGTTAAAAAGAAATTATTTCAGAGTATCGCATTTGTTGAATGTCTTGAAGCACAAAATACAAAAGATTTGGAAGCTAAGAAATGGAATGCTAAACTAACAGAAATTTCAGCTACATTGGATGGAATCCAATCAATATTAGAAGAAAAATTAATGATTATGGATGAAAACTTCTTTGAACATTTAGTTCAAAATCCATCTTTTCGAGAATTATCCTTTATTTTAATGGAAACAAGAAGAAATGCTAAAGAAAAGCTTTCTGTTTCAGAAGAGAAAATTATTCAAAAGCTTAGTATTGATGGGTATCATGGGTGGAGTCAACTCTATGATACTGTTGTAGGAACAGTAGAGATTCCATTTGAAGAAAATGGAGTAACATCTTTACTATCTGTAGGACAAGCGGCTAATAAGTTTTCTCATCCAGATCGTAATGTACGTAAGCAAATCTTCATGGAATGGGAGAAAGCTTGGGCGGATAAAGCTGAATTGTTTGCTCATGCATTAAATCATTTAGCAGGTTTCCGATTAAGTGTATATGAAAACAGAGGCTGGGATAATGTCTTAAAAGAACCACTAGCTATTAGTCGAATGACACAAGACACTTTGAATAGCATGTGGCAGGCTATTACAGAGAATAAAGAGCATCTCGTGAAATTTTTGCAGCGTAAAGCTCAATTATTAGGGGTAGAAAAGTTAAGTTGGTACGATTTAGATGCTCCGCTTAGTATGACTGAACAGCAAAAGCTTTCGTACGATGAAGGTGCAGCGTTCATTCTAAAACATTTCTCTAGTTTTGGAGAACAACTTACAGCGTTTACTAAAAAAGCATTTGAGGATCGTTGGATTGAGGCTGAAGATCGTTCGAATAAAAGACCGGGCGGATTTTGTACGGACTTTTCGGATAGTAAACAATCAAGAATATTTATGACTTATTCAGGTACATTAAATAATGTTTCTACATTAGCTCATGAATTGGGTCATGCATTTCATTCGTATGCATTACGTGATGTTCACCCATTAAATGGTAATTATGCAATGAATGTTGCTGAGACAGCTTCTACTTTTGCAGAAATGATTGTTTCTGACGCAGCAGTTAATGAAGCAGGTACTAAAGAAGAAAAAATTGCTATGCTTGAAGACAAAGTTCAAAGAACGATTGCATTACTGATGAATATTCATGCTCGTTTCTTATTTGAGACTAGATTTTATGAGGAAAGAAAGAGTGGAACGGTATCTGTTGAGCGATTAAATGAATTAATGACAGAAGCGCAAAAAGAAGCGTATTGTGATGCTCTTGAAGATTACCATCCTTTATTCTGGGCATCAAAATTACATTTCTACATTTCTGATACACCTTTTTATAACTTCCCATATACTTTTGGGTATTTATTCTCTCTTGGTATATACGAGAAAGCGTTAGAATCCAAAGAAGGCTTCGAAGAAAAATATATGGCGTTGTTGAAGGATACTGGATGTATGACTTCAGAAGATTTAGCGATGAAGCATTTACAAGAAGATATTACTAAAATGGATTTTTGGCAAAGAGCTGTTGGCTCTTGTGTAAAAGATATTGAATTATTTTTAGAATTAACAGAATGATAAAACAGTAAAGAAAAAGGGGCCTCTGAAAAGTGATTTTTATCACTTTTCAGAGGCCCCTAAGCTTTATCAAGTGCTCTATTGTTGATATAAGGAGTAATATAAAAATAAAATGTAAGAGGGTGTCCATCACTGTTTTTGGACACCCTCTTTTTTAGATTTTTTTAAGTTTAAACGGACTAACCATGGATAATGCCAATAAACACATTAATACTAAATAAAAGACAGGTGGGAAAGCAGGGATACCTAAATAGCTAAGAGTTACTAAACAGCCAGCTGCTGTAATAGGTAATCCTGTGAAATAACCGTTACTTTCAGTAATATTGAACTTTGCAAGACGAAAAGCCCCACAACCAATGTATAATACTGTAAAAAACATACCAGGTGCTCCCATATGTATAAGGACTGATTGATAAATAAGAAGTGCAGGTGCTACTCCAAATGATATAATATCACTCATAGAGTCCAATTGTTTTCCAAGTTCTGATTCGCAATTAAACTTTCTTGCAATCATGCCATCGAAACGATCTGCAAGAGCTGCTAAAAAGATAAACAATAAACTAATATTTAAGTTACCGTTTATTCCAGTTAATACTGCAAATCCACCTAATCCTAGGTTTGTTAGTGTCATTAAATTAGCGGTTTGTGATTTTAATTTCTTTATAGTTTGATCTAATACATCCGATAAGAACATTCTCCTCACTCCTTTTTAGCCGGATGGGATGAGACATAAAACTAAAGCTTATTGTATAATAATATTTTATTCTCTGCACATTATGCAAGAGATAATAGTAATAATTTATTTGTGGAGGGCGCATCTTGAAGAAATATTTTTATAGATTTTTTATTGAATTAACGAATCATAAATTGCTTTCAGTGCTATTAATGAAGTTCAGTCAATCGAAAATCAGTAAATGGATTATTCCATCTTATAGCAAGCAATATAAGCTAAATTGGCAAGAAGTTGAACAGAAACAAGGAGATTTTGAAACATTACACCATTTGTTCACAAGAAAGTTAAAACATGGTTCACGGGAGATTAATGAAGAAATAGATAGTGTAGTTAGTCCCGTTGATGCTGTATATGAAGAAAGTGGCATAATTGATCAGGATGAGAAAATTACTGTTAAAGGTAAGATATACTCGATTAAAGAAATGCTTGGTGACAATGAAGTGCTTCAAAAATATATAGGTGGTTATTATATTTTATTATATTTAAGCCCAAGTCATTACCATAGAATTCATTCTCCTATCTCTGGAAGGGTTGTAAAAAGATGGTCACTCGGAAAAAACTCATATCCTGTAAACAAACTAGGTATGAAATACGGAAAAGCACCCCTTTCTAAAAATTTTCGAGTTATTTCCGAAATGGAGCATGAAAAAGGCTCGATAGCAGTTGTAAAAGTTGGGGCGATGTTTGTAAATTGTATTGAAATAACGAATAGCAGTGATATGCTACATAAAGGAGAAGAATTCGCTTACTTTAGTTTTGGTTCTACTGTAGTACTCCTTTTTGAGAAAGACACGTTTGAGCCTAATCCAAATTTAAAGGAGCATTCAGAGATAAAATACGGTGAGCTTCTTGGTTATGTTAGATAAGATTCGAGAAAAATAAAAAAGGCTATCTCAAAGTGCGGATGTCACTAATAGAGATGCCTTTACGTATTGGTTAATGGAGTTAGTTTATTCTTTTCTTAACATGTTAGATATAGTTTTGAAAAGCTGAATGACAGTGTTTTGCATTTGGATTGAATGGGTTTGAACATGTTTAAGATGATTTTTTGATCCTTTGAGTTAATGAACGTCGGTGAATTTCGACTTCAATTAAGCGAATAAATTCTTTGTTGAGATTTAGTTTTTTAGCTTTGCAATAGGATTCAATTAACAGTTCATCAGATAATTTATTCATACTTTTTAGCCGCTCGGCTATTCACCTCCATCTCAAATTTGTTGTAATAAGGGTAAGAAAACTTGCATAAAATGATTAGTTAAAGATTTGATAATCCTACTTTACCAAAAAAAGGTAGATGGAACAATCTTCCTATTATCCACAATGAATAGTGGATAAGTTGTGGTTAAGTTGTTTATAAAGTTTTAATTTTTCAAGAAATACACTGCGAAAATTGTGAATAACTTTATCCACAATTTTGAAGCGGAAGATTTTTGTCGAAAAGTTTTATTGAAAATTAAAGAGAAATGTAAAATGTCATCTGTTATTTAGGAAAATAAATAATAGTTGTTTTGAAAGAATAGAGAAAATTAGGTATGATGTATTACGGTGAATTTAACGGAATAGGTAGAGGTGTAAATAATGCTCAAGCTTTTTTTACCAAGTGAACATGTGAAAAATATATTTGAAATAACGCCAAGTATTTTGAAAGAGCGTGGAATAAAAGGGATTATTACGGATTTAGATAATACGTTAGTAGAATGGGATCGACCTTCTGCTACTCCCATGCTAATTAAATGGTTTGAAGAAATGAATGAAAATGGAATTCGAATTACTATTGTTTCGAATAATAATGAAGAACGCGTTAAAAGCTTCTCAGATCCTGTAAAGTTACCCTTTATTCATCGTGCAAAAAAACCGATGGGACGAGCTTTTAAGCAAGCGGCTCAACAAATGGGACTAAAAAAGGAAGAGACTGTTGTAATTGGAGATCAATTGATGACGGATATTCTTGGTGGTAACCGAAGTGGTTTTCACACTATTTTAGTTGTCCCAGTTGCTCAATCAGATGGATGGGCCACTAAATTTAATCGTAAGTTGGAACGACGTATTTTATCAATTTTAAGAAAAAAAGGTATGATTACATGGGAGGATGCAAATTGACAAATCAAGAAAAAATATCATGTATTGGATGTGGTATTGACATTCAAACGGATAATCCGAAAGAAATTGGATACGCACCTAAATCAGCACTAGAAAAAGAACAAATTATTTGCCAACGTTGTTTTCGTTTGAAAAATTATAATGAAGTACAAGATATTTCATTAACAGATGATGATTTTTTGAAAATATTACATGAAATTGGTCGTAATGATGCTTTAATTGTAAAAATTGTAGATATTTTTGATTTTAATGGAAGCTGGCTGCCTGGTTTACACCGATTTGTTGGGAAAAATCCAGTATTACTTATTGGAAACAAAGTTGATTTACTTCCTAAATCAACAAAGCCAAATAAATTAATAAATTGGATGAAACAAAGTGCGAAAGAACTTGGTTTAAAGCCGATAGACGTATTACTCGTTAGTTCAGCAAAAGGATCCCGTATTTCAGAAGCCGTTGAGGCCATTGAAAGATATCGAAATGGTAAAGATGTGTATGTGGTTGGTTGTACGAATGTGGGGAAATCAACATTCATCAATCGTATTATAAAAGAAGTAAGTGGGGAAGGGAATGTTATTACAACTTCTCATTTTCCGGGAACAACTTTAGACATTATTGAAATTCCTTTGGATGATGGTCATGCGTTAATGGATACACCGGGTATTATTAATCATCATCAGATGGCACATTATGTAGAGGGTAAAGATCTAAAGGTTATTACACCTAAAAAAGAAATAAAGCCTAAAGTTTATCAATTGAATGAAGAACAAACTTTATTTTTTGGTGGACTAGCTCGCTTTGATTATATTTCAGGGGGAAGAAGATCATTTACATGCTATATTTCAAACGAGTTGAATATCCATCGTACAAAGTTAGAAAAAGCAGATAATCTATATAAAGAACATGCTGGAGAATTATTAGTACCAAGCGTAGAAGTCGATGGAGAAGTCGTAGATTTGGTACCTCATTCTTTTTCGATAACAGAAGGAAAAACAGATATCGTTTTTTCTGGACTAGGATGGGTTACAATTAATGAACCAGGTGCCAAAATAGTAGCACATGTTCCAAAAGGTGTATCTGTCATGATACGCAGATCTTTAGTTTAATAAAGCATTATTATGAATGGAAAGTTGAGCACATAAGTAAATAACGTCTTATAGATAGATACTTACAAAGTGGGTGGAAGGATGAAACAATTATTTGGGGTGATTGGTAATCCGATTGCGCATTCTATGTCTCCGGATATGCAGAATGATGCTTTTGCCAATCAAGGAATAGATGCGTACTATCATGCTTTTAAGGTTTGTACAGAAGATTTGAAACACGCTGTCATGGGGATGAAAGCAATTGGAGTTCAAGGTTTCAATGTTACTGTCCCACACAAAACAAACATTATTCCGTTATTAGATCGAATTGATCCACTTGCTAAGGCAATTGGCGCGGTCAACACTGTGAAGTATGAAGATGGTGATTATGTTGGGTATAATACGGATGGTCCAGGTTATGTAAAAGGTTTGCTTTCTATATTGTCTAATCCACTTTCTTCATACAAAGCTTTGTTAATTGGTGCAGGAGGCGCTGCTCGTGGTTTATACTTTTCACTAATACAAGCAGGATTAGTGAATGTGGATTTAGCAAATCGTACAGTTACGAAGGCAAAGATTCTCATCGAAGAAAATCCTTATCGGACAAAGGTACAATCTAAGGCATTATCTTTAGAGGAGGCTGAAGATAAACTAGATGAATACCATTTAATTATTAATACGACATCTATCGGTATGAGCCCGAAAGTTGAAGAAAGTCCATTATCCTTAAAAAAATTGATTCCAAATACAATTGTAAGTGATATCATATATAATCCGTTAGAAACGAGATTTTTAAGAGAAGCTAAAGAGAAGGGGGCATTCATTCAGAACGGATTGCTAATGTTTGTTCATCAAGGAGCACTTGCTTTTCACATATGGACGGGGATTGAACCGGATTTGGAAAGAATGCAAAATATTGTTTTAAATAAATTAGGAGGTTAACAATGTTAACAGGAAAACAAAAAAGATTTTTACGTGCTACAGCACATCATTTATCACCGATTTTTCAAGTGGGAAAAGGTGGAGTAAATGAAAATATGACGAAGCAAATCTCTGAAGCATTGGAAGTAAGAGAGCTATTAAAGGTCAGTATTTTACAAAATTGTGATGTAGATAAGCATACTGTTGCGGAAGAGTTAGTAAAGGGCACGAAAGCAGAGTTAGTACAATTAATTGGGCACACGGTAGTTCTTTATAAAGAATCAAAAGAAAACAAGCAAATCGAATTGCCAAAATCAAAATGAAAAAAGTAGGTATCCTTGGTGGGACTTTTGATCCTCCGCATATCGGACATGCAATCATTGCTAATGAAGTATTATCGGCGCTACAATTAGATGAAATTCGCTTTATGCCTAATCATACGCCTCCTCATAAACAGAAAACGAAAAGTGTTTCTAATGAGGAGCGGGTAGACATGATACAATTAACGATTGAAGATCATCCGCAATTTGTATTAGATACTATTGAATTGGACTCACCAGGAACTTCATATACATTCAATACGATTGAACAATTGATTAATCAAGAGCCTGATACGAAATTTTATTTTATCATTGGAGCGGATATGATCGAATATTTACCTAATTGGTACCGTGTGGATGATTTAGTTAATATGGTACAATTTGTAGGAGTAAAAAGACCACCATATACAGTTGAAACATCATATCCTATAGTATTAATTGACGTTCCTCAAATTTATTTGTCATCATCCATGATTAGAGATAAAGTGAAGAAAGGCGAAACGATTCGCTATTTAGTTCCACGAACCGTAGAGAAATATATAGAGGAGAACGCTTTGTATGAATCGTGAACAAGCATTATCAATCGTTAAGGAGCATTTAACAGAGAAACGCTATGTGCATACAATAGGAGTAATGGAAACAGCTATTATTTTGGCTGAACGATTTGGAGCAGATGTAAAGCAAGCGGAATTGGCTGCCATATTTCATGACTACGCTAAGTTCCGTAATCGTGAAGAAATGAAACAAATTATTATTGATCAGCATATGCCACAAGATTTACTAAACTTTCACCATGAATTATGGCATGCACCAGTTGGGGCATACTTAGTAAAAAACGAATGTGGAATTGAAGATGAAGAAGTTTTGTCAGCAATAACGTATCACACAACGGGTAGAGTAGATATGACTTTACTTGAAAAAGTTATCTTTCTTGCTGACTATATTGAACCTGGACGATCGTTTCCTGGCGTAGAAGAGGTAAGAGAGAAAGCGAAAGAAAACTTAAATACGGCAGTTGTTTATGCACTACGAAATACGATTACGTTTTTATTGTCGAAAAGTACAACGATTTATCCAAATACTTTTCTTGCATATAACGATTTAGTTAAAAAAATGGAGGAATAAGATTGTTAAACGAAAAAGAATTATTACTTACTGTAGCTAAGGCTGCAGATGATAAAAGAGCAGAAGATATAATGGCGCTTGATATGAGAGGAATATCATTAGTTGCAGATTATTTTGTAATTTGTCATGGTAACTCAGATAAACAGGTTCAAGCAATAGCGCGTGAAATGAAAGAAAAAGCACAAGAAAATGGTTTTGAAATCAAACATTTAGAAGGTTTTGATGAGGCTAAATGGGTTCTTGTTGATTTAGGAGATGTAGTAGCTCATGTATTCCATCGCGATGAAAGAAGCTATTATAATTTAGAACGTCTTTGGGGAGATGCTCCATTAGTACCAATTGAAAAAGAGCTTCAACAATGAGTTATCAACGATTTGCATTTGTTTATGATGCGCTGATGCAAGATGTTCCATATGAAAAGTGGATTGAGCGCTTTATGGAAAAAATGCAAGCATACAACATCAAAGGGAAAAAAGTGTTAGATGTTGCTTGTGGAACAGGTGAATTTACGATAAGACTTGCAGAGAAAGGTTATAACGTTACAGGAGTTGATTTGTCAGAAGAAATGCTAGCAATTGCTAAAGTGAAGGCGGATCAGCATCAAATAAATGTTCCTTTCTTTCATCAGAACATGATTGAATTATCGCTGGGTGATAAATTTGATAGCATTGTTGTTTTTTGTGATTCTTTAAATTATTTAGAGGAAGAAGAGCAAGTTCAAGAAACATTCCGCCAAATATATGAGCATTTAAATCATGGTGGTTTATTTATGTTTGATGTGCATTCTATTTATAAGATGGAGCATATTTTTGCAAATGCAACATTCGCGGATGTAACGGATGATGTATCTTATATCTGGAATTCGTTTGAAGGTAAAGAAAGATATAGTGTTGATCATGAATTAACCTTTTTTGTTAAAGTAGATGAAGAATCTGATCTATTCGAACGATTTGAAGAAGATCATTATCAACGAACCTATCCAATTGAAACATTTATAAATTGGCTTCAACAGATTGGTTTTACTGTGAAAGAAGTGCTTGCAGATTTAGAAAATCACGAGCCTCAAGCTGAAAGTGAACGAATCATGTTTGTTGCTGTGAAAGAATAACAAAAAGAAGGGGCCTCTGAAAAGTGATTTTTTATCACTTTTCAGA
>NZ_CABKRX010000074.1 GCF_902374955.1 Bacillus massilioanorexius | reverse complement strand
TTTTTATATTAGTTGAGCACAAGATGATACGTCATGCTGCCATTTAATTTTGTCACTGAGTTACAGTCTTTTTATTTCTTTACAAATTCAGAAACGACTTTAGCGGCCTGAGCACGAGTTGTTGCTCCTTTAGGATCGAAAGTACCGTTTTTATAGCCCCTAATAAATCCTAATTCATTTGCAGCATTTATTGAAGGAATGAAATTTTTGGAAATTTTATTCCGGTCATTAAATGCTGCGTCTTTTTTCGCTTTATATGGCTCACCTATTTTCTTTTCATAGGCGCGAACAATCATATAGGCCATTTGCTCTCGGGTTATTACTTTATTGGCTCCAAATTTTGCTGGAGGCATCGTTGTTAGCCCATTTTTATAAGCAGTTTCGATATCTTTTCTAACAGTTGCATTTTCTGTGCTAAGTCCTAGTGAACGAACCAGCATGGCGACAAATTGTCCTCGTGTAATTTGTTCTTCCGGTGCGAATATAGTATTACTTTTACCACTTATTATTTTTTTGTTAACTAAGTAATCGATATAAGCTTTAGCCCAATGATTTGTCGGTACATCTGTAAAGTGAATGGTTTCTTCAGGTGGTTCTGGATTTTCTCCTTGATTAGCACTCAAATCAATAGTGAAAATTCCGAAACCTTTATCATCTTTTTTCCCTGTATATGTGATATTTTTGGTGTCTTTCGCATATTCTTCAGCTTTAGGATTAGAAGTAAAGGTTACTTTTACTTTATCGTTAATAGGTGATATGGACCAATTGTTATCAATTGACGGATTTATTTCCTCGACTTCTGAGATGTAATCCATTAGTATTTGTCTGTTTTCATCAGCAGAATCAATGATATATTTACTGCCCTTAATTCCTGGGAAGTTTCCTCCGCCACCAGCTCGATAATTGTTTGTTACAACGATAAAATCTTGTTTTAAATCTAGAGCTTTACCGTTATACTTCAGATTGAAAATTCGACTCGAGTTAGCATCGTTAACGGTGCCATCTGCTTTATATTTTGCCGTTTTTGTTACATCAACCTGATACGTTACCCCGTCAATGACGTCAAAGTTAAATACTTGAAAACTAGGGTCTAGAAGTGCTTGTGCTTCTGTTTTGTTCGGATCAATTTTATTGAATTTACCTGCAGACATTTCTAGCCATTCTTTAACTACGGAGCCTTTTGCTAAAATGGCTTTCAATGTATTATCATATAAATATAAGTCTCCGGCACTGCGAATGGTTAAATCACCTTTTTTTATTTCTGTAAATTCATCGACTCCATTTCGACCAGCTTTGAATGGTGCTCCTACTGATAATATAGGAACATTTTTATATTGTGGAGCATTTAATTTAATGTATTTCTCGGCATACCATTTTTGTGCGGCCGTTACTACTTGAACTGATGGATCGTCTTGAACAAGGGCGAAATAGCTATGAATTGGGGCAGTTGTTGTGCCTAGTTTCCCCATAGTGTAGTTAATAGTTGCTTCATGATCTTGTTTAATTAGATTGACTAATTTAGAATCAGCTTCAACTGTTGGTTTTTGCGTTGTAGCATCATAAATTTGTTTGGTGGATGATTGAGATTGCACTACCTTCCATTTCCCGTCGACCTTCTGAATGTCTAAATCAATTAATCCTAGTTTTTCACCTCCATATCCTGCTTGGACTGCAGGAACCCCGTTTATCGTTCCTTTTTCATTATCCACTCCTGATAAAAGTTTGCCGTCTTTATCTTTGAATAACGCGTCCAATGATTTGATATCCGCAGCAGGAAATACTTTATGAGTATGTGAGAATGTAAGAGCGTCAATACCTTTTACTTTTGTTAAAGGATAAATGGCATCCTCTGCACCTTTATTCGCTTCAGCAGAACTATTAAATCCAGAATGAGCCATAACAATAACTAAATCTGCTCCTTTTTCTCTCATTTCTGGTACGAATTTTTCTGCTGTTGCCACGATATCCTTTGTAATTACTTCTCCTTCTAGATTGGCTTTGTCCCAATCCATAATTTGAGGAGTAACGAGACCAAGGTATCCAATTTTTATAGTTTGTTCTTTTCCACTTTCATCTCTAACTTTCTTTTCTAATATTTTATATGGAGTGAACTTATTTTTGTCGTTATTAGGATTTTGATCCTTGTCATCAATATAGACGTTGGCACTGACATAGCTAAAGTTAGCATCATTATATAGTTCATCTAAATAATCTAAGCCATAGTTGAATTCATGATTACCTAGAGTTGCCATATCATAACCCATTTCGTTCATAATTTTAATGACAGGATGTACTTGTCCTTTCTTTAAAGGGTTCACTTTAGCCGTATATGTACCAAGAGGAGTTCCTTGTATAGTGTCCCCGTTGTCAACCAATACAGTATTTTGACTTTCTTTTCTAGCCTGTTTAACTAATTCTGCTGTCTTGATTAATCCAACCTTGTCAGATGTAACACCTTTGTAATAGTCGTAACTAAGTAAGTTCGTATGAGTATCTGTCGTTTCCATAATTCGTAGTTTAATGACATCTTGGTCGGCAGCATTCACAGGTAGAACTGGAATCATTAATGGTACCATTAGACCTAGAGATAACGTCATACCGAGAATCTTTTTCGATTTTTGCTTACTATTTAACAAGATCATTCCTCCTATTTATTAATGAGACTATATTCAACAGTATCGTAACATGTTTATATCTCATATTTTGTAGTAATTTGTAAAAATAAGGTAAATTTTTCGATTTGTTATGACATTTTTCTTTATGTGTTAATGGGATAATAACTACTTAAAATACTCTTAATTCCTCTTTTTTAGGAAATAATAAGATGAAACTTATATGTTTTTGATTCAAGATGACATATGTTGTAGAACTATATGAATCGGCAATGTAATAAAATCTGGAGGATAAATAAATGACTGGAAAAGATCGATTTAAACAAGCAGAGTTTGCTGCAATGGTTGGTATTGTCGGAAATATCGTATTAGCTATAATAAAGGGGATTTTTGGAGTAATAGCTAATAGTAAAGCATTAATTGCAGATGCTGTGCATTCAGCTTCTGATGTAATTGGGTCTCTTGCCGTTTATATTGGATTAAAAGCTTCGAAACGTCCCCCGGATAAAGATCATCCGTATGGACATGGTAAGGCTGAATCAATTGCAGCCATTATTGTAGGAGTATTGTTATTTCTAGTTGGAATTGAAATAGGTATATCTTCGTTTAAAGCCTTTTTTTCAATTGTCGAACCTCCGAAAACAATAGCACTTTATGTCATTATTTTTTCGATTATTGTTAAAGAATCGATGTTTCGTTATAAATACAATTTAGGAAAAAAATTAAATTCACAAGCCTTGATTATTAATGCCTATGAGCACCGTTCGGATGTGTATTCATCAATTGCGGCTCTTATTGGGGTAGGAGCCTCAGTAATAAGCCGAAAAATAGGAGTTGAATGGTTAACATATGGTGATCCTTTAGCTGGATTGTTCGTGTCAATCCTTGTATTGAAAATGGCTTTTAATTTGTCTAAAGAAGCCATTCATACAACCTTAGATCATGTATTACATGAGGAAGAGATAGAGCCTTTTAAGAAAATCATATTACAGGATCAGGAAGTAAAATGTATTAATTCCCTTTATGCCAGAGAGCATGGGCATTATGTCATTATTGATTTGAAAATCTCAGTTGAACCATATATTACGGTAGAGCAAGGGCATGCAATAGGTAAACGGGTAAAAAAGCGATTATTACAGCAATCAAATATAAAAGATGTATTCGTACATATTAATCCGTTAGGAGAAGAGGAATAGATGTGTGGAAATGAATTGAAACCCTTTCAGCACTTCTGTATAATAAGGAAGGTTGAGGGGTGAAGTTATGTTACAGTCAAAATCACGCTGGAACGTAGAAAAGTCAAATCAGCAAGCTGTGGAAATGTTGACAAATGAATTACATATAACACCGTTAGTTGCACAACTACTAGTAAACCGTGGAATGGAGACAGTGGACTCTGCCCGGTCATTTTTATTTATAGAACAACTAGAATTTCACGATCCTTATCTATTAAAAGACATGGATAAGGCGGTAAAACGGATTCATGAAGCAATAGACAATCGTGAGAACATTCTTATTTTCGGTGATTATGATGCTGATGGAGTAAGTAGTACAACTGTTTTGATGGAAACATTATCTTCATTAGGAGCTAATGTGGATTTTTATATTCCTAATCGTTTTACTGAAGGATATGGTCCAAATGAAGGAGCTTTTCAATTAGCGAAAGACCATGGTACCGATTTAATTATTACGGTTGATACAGGAATTTCTGCATTACATGAAGCGAATGTTGCCAAAGAACTAGGGATGGACTACATTATTACAGATCATCACGAACCAGGTCCAGAGCTTCCAGAAGCATTTGCCATTATTCATCCGAAATTAAAGGATAGTACGTATCCGTGTAAAGATTTAGCAGGTGTTGGGGTAGCATTTAAGTTAGCTCATGCATTGCTTGGAGAAATTCCTGAAAATTTGTTAGAAATCGTTGCGATAGGAACAATTGCAGATTTAGTACCTCTTAAAGATGAAAATCGTTTAATTGCCGCAAAGGGCATCCAAAAAATGAAGCAAACAAGTCGCCCAGGATTACTGGCACTTTTTAATAAAGCAGGAATTGAACTTGAAAGCTTAAACGAAGATAGTATTGGTTTTGGCATAGCACCTCGTATTAATGCAGCCGGGAGATTGGCAGATGCTGATCCTGCAGTTGATTTACTTCTTACGAATGATTCGGTATATGCACAAAGTATTGCTGAAGAAATTGATTCAATGAATAAAGAGCGACAAACGATTGTGGCTGAAATTACAAAAGAAGCAATAAAGCAAGTTGAGGAAGAATTTCCTATCGATGAAAACAATGTACTAATTGTAGGGGCTGAAGGCTGGAATGCTGGAGTTATTGGGATTGTGGCTTCTAAGCTAGTAGAAAAATACTATCGTCCAACAATTGTCTTAAGCTATGACAATGAGAAAGGTTTGGCAAAAGGCTCTGCTAGAAGTATTGCTGGCTTTGATCTTTATCATAATTTGTCAAAATGTCGTGATATTTTACCTCATTTCGGTGGACATCCAATGGCTGCAGGAATGACATTAAAAATTGAGGACGTTAGTGATTTAAGAAATCGTCTAAATAAATTAGCAACTGAAGTATTATCGGAGGAAGATTTCATTCCTATTACAAATATTGACGCTTCTATTCGATTAGAAGATGTGAATTTGGAAACAATTGAAGAAATGGGTAAACTTTCACCGTTCGGTATGTCTAATCCGAAGCCTCGAGTGTTATTGTCTGATATTCATTTAGCAACAATGAAACGAATAGGAGCTGAGGGTAACCATTTAAAAGCACTTTTGAAAGATCAAGATTATACTTTGGATGCGGTGGGATTTGGAATGGGTGATGTAAGTGATGAAGTAACGCCAAATGCCGTTATTTCAGTCATTGGAGAATTGGCCATTAATGAATGGAATAATATCCGTAAACCGCAAATTTTTCTGCAAGATCTTTCAGTGAATCACTGGCAGTTGTTTGATATTAGAGGAAACAAAAAGCTCTCACAGCTATTAGCTCATATACCTGAAAAACAAACAAAGATTATATTTTTTAATGAACAATTCGTGCAATATTTACCAGCTGGTGAAAAGCGTCAAGTTGTTATTATTGATAATGAAGATAAGGCATTAGCTGAAGACTTAACTAGTCAAAATGTTTTATTAGTTGACATGCCTTCTAATGAAGAGTATCTTTATAAATTGCTAAGTGGAAAAAAACCAAGTCGTGTATATACTCATTTTTATCAAAATCAACAGCATTTTTTTAGTACGATTCCAACCCGAGACGATTTTAAATGGTTTTATGCCTTATTGTTAAAGAAAGGCTCATTTGATGTTAATCGTTATAGAGAGGATATTGCTAAGCATAAAGGCTGGTCACTTGATACTGTAGGGTTTATCTGTCAGGTGTTTTTTGAATTAAATTTTGTTACAATGGACAATGGATTTATTTCAATCATTAAGCAACCACAAAAAAGAGATGTGAGTGAAGCTCCATCATATATAAAGAAACAACAACAAATTAAATTGGAAAATGAGCTTCTTTACTCGTCATATCAACAATTATATGACAAAATGCAAAGCTATTTAGATGGTAAAGAACTCAAGGAGGAAATAACGTCATGGATTTAAGACCATATATTACTATAGTACCTGATTGGCCAAAGCCTGGTATTGTTTTTAAAGATATTACAACATTAATGGATAACGGAGATGCATATCGTTATGCTACAGATCAAATTGTTGAATATGCAAAAAAACAAAAAATTGACCTAGTAGTAGGACCAGAAGCTAGAGGATTTATCATTGGTTGTCCAGTAGCTTATTCTTTAGGAGTAGGCTTTGCTCCAGTTCGTAAGGAAGGTAAATTGCCACGAGAAACAATAAAAGTAAATTATGGTTTAGAATATGGAGCAGATGTGTTAACAATCCATAAAGATGCAATCAAACCAGGACAACGAGTTTTAATTACTGACGATTTATTGGCAACTGGTGGAACAATTGATGCAACGATTAAGCTAGTTGAAGAGCTAGGTGGAATTGTAGCAGGTATTGCATTCCTAATAGAACTAACTGAGCTAGATGGCCGTTCAAAATTAGACGGATATGATGTTTTAACTTTAATGGAATTTTAATTAGTAACCTTGTCTTAATGACAAGGTTTTTCTTATAAAATTTGATAAAATGATATATAATTAATAGTTAAGATTACTTTTTAGCGAATGATGGATAAATTTCAGGAAAAATGAAGGATTAACCACTTTACTTTCTTTCATTTTTTTTTGATAATAGTAACAATACACTGTCGTATTGTCGATTGATTGATAGGTGAATTTTTACTACGGAAATTAGTGGGGTTAACAAGAAACGGAGATTGACCGTGCTTGTCTATTATATATTTAAGGTGGTTTCATGGCGAACGAACATATAGTAACTTCAAAACAAGTGATAGAACGAACAAAGTCTTATTTGCAACCACAAGATGTTGCAATTGTCGAAAAAGCATTTCACTATGCTGAAAATGCTCATAAAGATCAATATCGTAAGTCCGGAGAGCCCTATATTATTCATCCAATTCAAGTAGCTGGAATTTTAGCTGATCTTGAACTAGATGCATCAACGGTTGCTTCTGGTTTTCTTCATGATGTTGTTGAAGATACGGATGTAACGTTAAAAGATTTAGAAGAGAATTTTAATCCAGAAATTGCTATGCTTGTTGACGGTGTAACGAAGCTGGGGAAAATTAAGTATAAATCTCATGAAGAACAACAGGCTGAAAATCATCGAAAAATGTTTGTCGCTATGGCGCAAGACATACGAGTGATTTTAATTAAGTTAGCAGACCGTCTGCATAATATGAGAACTCTAAAACATTTACCTGCGGAGAAACAGCGAAGAATTTCCAACGAAACGTTAGAAATTTTTGCACCTTTGGCTCACCGCTTAGGTATTTCCACAATTAAGTGGGAGTTAGAAGATATCGCTCTTCGCTACTTAAATCCACAGCAATACTATCGTATTGTTAATTTAATGAAGAAGAAGCGAAATGAACGGGAAGAGTATTTAGAAGAGGTTATTTTTGAAGTACGTGAGCAATTAGAAGAAGTACAAATTAAAGCTGAAATCTCTGGGCGTCCTAAACATATTTATAGTATTTATCGTAAAATGACACTACAGAATAAACAATTTAGTGAAATTTACGATTTATTGGCTGTTAGAATCCAAGTAAATAGTATAAAAGATTGTTATGCTGTTCTAGGAATTATTCACACCTGTTGGAAGCCAATGCCTGGTCGTTTTAAAGATTATATTGCAATGCCAAAGCCTAATATGTATCAATCTCTTCATACTACAGTGATTGGCCCGAAAGGTGATCCACTTGAAGTGCAAATACGTACATTTGAGATGCATCGAATCGCTGAACTAGGTATTGCTGCTCATTGGGCGTATAAAGAGGGCAAGGAAACTACAACCGAATTACCTTTAGAAAAGAAATTGAGCTGGTTTAGAGAGATTTTGCAATTCCAAGATGATACATCTAATGCACAAGAATTTATGGAATCATTAAAAATTGATTTATTCTCTGATATGGTATTTATTTTCACGCCAAAAGGTGATGTCATCGAACTTCCATCAGGATCCATTCCGATTGACTTTGCTTATAGAATACACTCGGAAATTGGTAATAAAACAATTGGTGCAAAAGTGAATGGAAAGATGGTACCGCTAGATTATAAATTAAAAACTGGTGATATTATTGAAATCCTAACTTCTAAGCATTCCTATGGTCCTAGTAAAGATTGGTTGAAAATCACTCAAACTTCTCAGGCGAAGAATAAAATTCGTCAATTCTTTAAGAAACAAAGCCGTGAAGAAAATGTTGAAAAAGGGCGAGAGCTTGTTGAAAAAGAAATCAAAAATATGGAGTTTGATTTAAAAGAAGTTTTAACAAGTGAAAATATTAAGCGCGTTGCGGATAAATTCAATTTTACGAATGCTGATGATATGTATGCAGCTGTTGGCTACAACGGTATAACAGCAGCCCAAATTGCCAATCGATTAACGGAAAAATGGCGTAAAATTAAAGAGCAAGAAGAGCAGCTGACAAAAATTACCGAAGCAACTTCCGATATTAAATCGTCCTTAAGAATTTCTAAAAAACGTGATTCTGGTGTTCGTGTTAAAGGTGTAGATAATTTATTAATACGTATGTCAAGATGTTGTAATCCAGTTCCTGGTGACGACATTGTCGGATTTATTACGAAAGGTCGCGGAGTTTCCGTTCATAGAAGAGATTGTCCAAATATCGTTGGTGAAGATGTAGAAAATCGATTGATTCCAGTTGAATGGGAATCAGGAGAATGTGAGAGCAAGGAATACAATGTGGATATAGAAATTAACGGGTATGATCGCCAAGGACTACTTAATGAAGTGCTTCAAGTAGTAAATGAAGCAAAAACAAATATTTCGGCTGTTACGGGTAAAAAAGACCGAAATAATATGGCTCTTATTAATATGTCAATTTCTATTCATAATATTAGTCATTTGCATAAAGTGGTAGAAAAAATTAAGCAAATCCCAGATGTATATTCTGTTCGAAGAATTATGAATTAAGAGGTAGAACATGAAAATTGTGTTACAGCGTTCAAAACAAGCTAGTGTTACTGTCGATGGAAAAGTAGTAGGGAAAATTGATAATGGTTTAGTACTACTAGTTGGTGTTACACATGAAGATACAGTAGATGCAGCCAAATTTTTAGCTGATAAAGTAGTGAACCTACGTATTTTTGAGGATGGAGAAGGTAAGATGAATCTTTCTCTATTAGATGTCGGCGGGGACATTTTATCTATTTCTCAATTTACCTTATATGGAGATTGTCAAAAAGGTAGAAGACCTAATTTTATGGAAGCAGCAAAGCCAGAATTTGCAAATGAGATTTATAATGTTTTTAACGAGGCTCTTTCTAGTAAAGGAGTAAAGGTAGAAACAGGTATATTTGGTGCAATGATGGACGTACAATTAATCAATGATGGTCCAGTAACCCTCATATTAGAGAAATAAGTAAGGTGCAAAACCATAAAGAGAGTGTCCAAAATATTAAATATGGTGGACACTCTCTTATATTTTTGTTATTTGTAATTAACTCCCTTTAGCAACCAAAGAGTAAAATAAATATAGTATATGACAAAGCATATCATAAGTTTTGTGAATAAAATGAGTCTAAAAGGTTGATTGGAGCGGAAGGTGCGAGACTCCTGAAACGAATTCAACTCAGCCTATATTCATTTCTTGTTAATAGACAACAACGTATACGACAGCTTCTATACTTATACAAAAAATATATCTATAAAAATGGAGATAATATAAAGCGTAGGGTCCTCTGAAAAAGTGATGTAAAACACTTTTCTGAGGACCCTTTTTGTGATGATTTGTTAATCGTGATTTGAATTATCATCTAGTTCAATTGTTCCTGTTCTAGAACTTACTTTTACATGAGAAAGTGTATTTTGTGGAGTCTTAATTTCAACTTCATATTCAAATTCTGAAAGTGATATTTGATCGTCCTCAATTTCAAACTCTTTTTGAACTCTAATAATCTCTCCATTAACTTGAGCTAAGGCGATTTCTTTAATCTCTTTTTCATTATAATTCTCGTTCTTTAATGCGTAATTATAGGATAATCCATAATAAGTACCAATGCCTGCAAGGCAAAGTACGATAACGGCAACAAGTGAAATGATGATTTTTTTCTTGTGATTTTTTAATTTTTCTTTCATTGTAATTCCCTTCTTTCAGTTTAATTAATCATCTATGCCGAACAGTAATTCGAGCGAATCTTCGGCTATGTCGAGTTGATCTTCAAGTTTGTCCAATTCAATTTCAATTGCTTTATATTTTTCTAGGGTAATTTGTCCGTTATGATAGCTACTCTCAAGATTATCATCATAAGAATCAATTTGGTTATCTACAAAATCTAATTCTTTTTTTGCTGAAAAGAATTGGTTTAATTGCTCTTCTTTTGTACCTGTTGGTTTCAAGCTATTTGTATCTTTTACTATATTTGCAACTTTTGTTTGGATAGCTTGCATTTCTTGTTCATTGATAATAGGTATATTAGATTGCTGAGTTTGATTAGTAGAGTTTGTTTTGTTTTCAGCTTGATTATCTTTTAGCGAATTGATTTCTCGTTTAAGTTCATTATTTTGATTCTCGAGCTTTTGAATGGTAGCTTCATCTGTAGATTGATTTGAACATCCAATTAGACCAAAAAAGGTTAATGCACTAAGAAATATCCATTTCTTCATCATTGTATTTACCCCCTATGTTTTGTTTTCTAACCTCAAGGCAATATTACTGTAGAAACATTAAAGTGAGATTAATGAGCGAATATTTTTTAGGATAGTTTATTTTAACTGAGAAAATAACTAAGTATTTCTACATAGTTTCTAAAGGGAGTATAGTAGAGTACAAAAATAAGTAGGTGAAAATCCATTTTATTTTCTTATTTTTTCATTATACTTTAATGTTTTTGTACTATGATAGAAGCAACATCAACAAGTAAGGAGGAAGTAGTATGAGAATTTTAATTGTTGAGGATGAAATGGATTTACAAGATATTTTTGTAAAAAGATTAACAGCTGAACATTATAGTGTTGATGCCTGTGAAAATGGGAATGATGCTATTGATTTTATAAATATGACATCTTATGATGTGATTATTCTGGATATAATGATTCCAGGTATGAATGGATTAGAAGTGTTAAAAAAGATGCGTACAGAACACGATACTACTCCTGTACTTCTCTTAACAGCAAAGGATAGTATTGAGGATCGAGTTCTAGGGTTAGATACAGGAGCAGACGATTATTTAATAAAGCCATTTGCGTTTGATGAATTATTAGCGAGACTAAGAGTTTTAACACGTAAACAAACAGGAAATGTATCGAACATTTTTGAAATAGCAGACTTAATTGTAGATTGTAATACGCATATTGTTACGAGAGGGAATCAGAAAATTGATCTTTCTAGTAAAGAATTTGCTATTTTAGAATATATGATTCGTAATAAAGAGGTAGTTCTTACTAGAGATACGATTGAACGGCATGTTTGGAATTATGATTATGAAGGTGGATCGAATATCATCGATGTCTATATCCGATATTTACGGAAAAAAATTGATAGTCAACATGAAACAAAATTAATTCATACTGTGCGTGGAACCGGCTATGTATTGAGGGTGGAAAAATGAAACATCTGTCAATTAAATGGAAGGTTACGCTTTGGTATACTGGTCTAATCGTACTTATTTTAACGATTGTATTAGTGTTTGTCATGGCATCTGCAGATAAAGTTTTATTATTTAATACAGAGGACGCTTTAGAGGATGTGGTAAAGGATGCTGCTGAAGATATCGAATATAAGCATGGAGTAGTAGAAATAGATGATGATTTGGAGCTATTTGATGATGGAGTAAGCTTACTGATTTACGATAAAAGTGGGGAACTAGTAAAAGGTTTTCCTCCGTCAGGATTTAAAGAGAATACGAAATTTTTATCGGAAAGTATTCAAACGGTTAATAGTGGTGATCAAAAGTGGCTTGTTTACGATATTAGATGGAATGAAGAGCTTTGGATTCGTGGGATAACCTCTTTAAATCCTCTTTCGTCAGCATTAAAATCAATTATTATCATAACACTAATTGCGTTTCCTTTTTTTGTGTTAATAGCCGCGTTAGGTGGATATCTCATTACCAAAAGAGCGTTTAATCCCATTCAAAAAATGATTCAATCAGCAAATAAAATAGGTGATGGAAATGATTTGTCTCAAAGAATTAATATGAAGGGAGCGCATGATGAAATCTATTATTTAGCTCATACATTTGATAATATGTTCGACCGATTGCAAAAATCTTTTGAAAGCGAGAAACAATTTACTTCGGATGCCTCACATGAATTAAGAACACCAACTTCTGTTATTATTTCACAATGTGAATATGCTTTATCGCATGGTGAACAATCAGCGGAAACACGAAAATCATTTGAGATAATTCTTAAACAAGCTCAAAAAATGTCATCTTTAATTTCTCAGCTACTAATGTTTGCAAGAGGGAATCGTAAGAAAGATCATATTGTTATGGAAAAAGTAAATATTAGTGAGCTAACAGAAATTATTGTTGAAGAGTTAACATTAATGGCTAATGAAGCACAAATTGAAATGAAGACAGAAATAGAGCCTGATATTATCATTTATGCCGATCAAACTTTAATGACTAGACTTCTTATTAATTTAATTACAAATGGCATATCATATGGAAAAGAAAATGGATGGGTTTTTGTTCAATTATATAAAGATGGGAACCAAGTTGTTGGTAAAATCGTTGATAATGGTATTGGCATTGAAGAGAAACATCAATCTAAAATCTGGAATCGATTTTATCGTGTCGATTCTTCCCGTACTTCAAAAGAAAGCGGTAATATTGGACTCGGACTATCTATGGTGAAATGGATAGTTGAATTACATGGCGGGTCTATTTCGGTAGAAAGTGAAATGGGTGTAGGCAGTACCTTTACCTTTTCATTACCCATAGAAAAATAGATGATGTAAATAAAAAAGAGGCGTCTCAACTAGAATACATTTGAGACGCCTTTTTTGCATTATTGACTATTTGAAAAAAGGTACCTAATCCATTATAAATAGCCTGTACAATTGTTTTTTGATAATCATATGATATAACAATCTCTTCTTCGTTAGGGTTACTTAAATATCCTAATTCTAAAAGAACAGCTTCCTGACTATTGTTTCTTAATACATGATAGTCGCCAAATCTTGCGGGGCGAATTTTAAGATTTTCTTCCTTCTCTAAACTTTCATAAATGCTATTTGCTAAAGGTTGTTGATAGCTATGATAATAGTAAGGCGTAATCCCTCGAACATCATTTTGCTCAGCACTATCATAGTGAATACTAATAAATGCGTCAGCTTGACGAAAGTTTGACATACGAACTCGTGCTGATAACGATTGATAGTCATCATTTGCTCTCGTTATGATGACATCGGCTCCTGAAGCTACGAGTTTTTTTTGTAAAAGTAATGCTGTTTCTAACGTTAAATCTTTTTCTAAAGTGCCTAAAGCTCCAACTGTACCGCTATCATTTCCTCCATGACCAGGATCAATGATAATCGTTTTGTTATGAAATGTATAAGCGTCATTCGGCTTTTTGATTTGTGGAGTATGGCTATCTGCTTTCACTAGCCAACCAGCAACATAGGCTTTTTTACCCCATCGTAATTTTACTTCATAATAGTGATCTTTAATACTTGTAACAGACAATTTATCACCTTTAGATACGTATTTTATAATATCGCTCTTAGCAGAGCTTGTCTCACGTAAGGGAACATTGTCATATAGAACTTCAACTTTACTATTGGATGGGGTAGATTGCTTTTCTTTAGGTGTTATATCTGTATACCATTTAGGAACCCAGCCTTTTTTATTTTTGGTGAGTTGAAGTTGTACCCAATTATTTTTTTCCTTTAAAAGTGTATAACTATTTTCTTTTGAAAGTGTCATCACGTGCTTTCCATTGAAAGAGGGTTCAGCTCTAGCGACTAATTGAGAAGCGGTTATGGTTGCATAAGGAGGAGAAATCTCTTGATTCTCGCTTTTATTGGCTTCAAATGAAATATAGGAATGATGAACCCAACCTTTTTGTTCCTTAAAAGAAATTTGTAACCATTCTCCGTCTTGTTTCACTATTTTTACTTGTTCGCCTTTTTTTAGGCTACCTAACACTTCATCAGATGTACTTGGACCGCTTCTTACACGTAATTTTTCACTCGTAACTCTACCTTCATTTTCAGTACTATTAATTTCTGATACAAGCCAACTTGCTACCCACGCTTTTTTATCATTGTTTAAACGAATTTTAATCCAATCATCTTGTTTTTTTATGACTGAATAGGATTCACCTTGTTTAAGTCGTTTAACAATTTCATAGTTTGTACCTGGACCGCTTCGGGCATTTAAATATTCATCTTGAACGATAATTTCTTCCTTTGCATAACCAATTTTTATAGAGGTAAGACAAAGCACGAATAATGTAATGAATAATATCTTGTATTTCAACGGAAATGACCACCTTTGATACGACTTGGTGTTAAACTTTCTAACTATTCACGTAATGATAGTCTGGAATAAGCACCGTCAATTCTTTTTTACTAGTTGAAGATGGCGAAAAACGCTTGCTATCCACATGTAGCTTGTAAGCTTTCTCGCTTAACTATTTTTGGATAGATCATACTTGACCTGCTTCTTTTCTTATTGATGTTTTGCTATGTACTTTGACTATATTTTTATAATCTTTTAAAAACAGTCAATCTATAACAAAGTATAACAGTGTTTTTTAAGGTAGGTACTTTGTTATTCTTTGATATTTTGTAAATTCCTTTTTCCTTTTGAAATAAATCATGAAAAAAGGAAATGATAAATAGTGTCGATCAAAACAACCTGGGAGGAATAGCTGTGAAATTTAATGAAAAAAACGGAATGAGTCAATCTGGTGCTAATCAATTATTTGGAGTTGACTTTCACGATTTTATTCAAAAAGAGCAAAATAGTAATATGGTTGAGTTAGCTAGTGAATTTGGGTTACACGTTCGTGATGTGAAAATGTTAAAAAAACGGTTGGGACGCTCTTAGAATAGTATACAATATATGAAATAATCTCTACACCTTGACATTCTTCGTGCAGACAATTATTATTAGTTAAATAATAATACATAACCAAATAAGAAAACCGAAGAGGGAGAAAAGTAGTTGAGAATGTCGGGTAAAGAGAGGGAAAGTCATAGGCTGCAAGCTTTCCTACATCGAAGCTTAATGAACGAACACTCCGTAGGTTTCTCTCTGAAAAATACTTTTTAGTAGGAGATGAACGTAAGCAGGCGTTAACTGTTTGAAGGAAATGCATTGTGCATTTTAAATTAGGGTGGTACCACGGGAATATAAGCTCTCGTCCCTTGTAAATATATTTACAAGGGACGAGAGCTTTTTTGTATAGTACTAAGAATCCATCGGAGCCATTATGACTAGAAATTTTCAAATCGTAATCAAATGGAGAGAAGAGTCTTCAATTTGCTATTTGGATATATAAAAATTTATAAGGAGGACGTTGTAATGAATTTACAAATTCCTAGAGGAACACAAGATATTCTTCCAGAGCAGACTGCAATTTGGCAGTATATCGAAAATGTATCGAGAGATTTATGTCAGAGATACCAATATAACGAGCTTCGCACTCCTATTTTTGAACATACAGAAGTTTTTTCAAGAGGTGTGGGTGAGACTACTGATATTGTTCAAAAGGAAATGTACACGTTTACTGATCGAGGTGATCGTAGTATCACGCTTCGACCAGAGGGGACTGCGGCTGTTGTCCGTTCATTTGTAGAAAATAAAATGTTCGGTTGGGCGAATCAACCGGTTAAATTATTTTATTACGGACCTATGTTCCGTTACGAACGACCACAGGCTGGGCGATTCCGTCAGTTTGTCCAATTTGGTGCAGAAGCATTAGGAAGTGCTGATCCAGCTATTGATGCAGAAGTAATTAGCTTAGCCATGAATGTGTACAAAACGCTTGGACTTAAGGAACTTAAGCTTGTTATCAATTCGTTGGGGGACAAAGAAAGTAGAACGAAGCACCGAGAGGCTTTGATTTCTCATTTTAAACCGCATATTGGTGAATTTTGTAGCGATTGTCAAAATCGCTTAGAGAAAAACCCACTTCGAATATTGGATTGCAAAAAAGATCGTGACCATCATTTGATGGCGTCTGCGCCTTCGATTTTGGAGTATTTAAACGAAGAATCTAAAGCTTATTTTGATAAAGTACTTCAACATTTAACAGCTATGGACATTCCTTATACGGTAGATGCAACGCTAGTACGTGGATTAGATTATTATAATCACACGGCATTTGAAATCATGAGTGATGCTAAAGGCTTTGGTGCCATTACAACACTTTGTGGTGGAGGTCGTTATAACGGATTAGTAGAAGAATTTGGTGGTCCAGAAACACCTGGAATTGGATTTGCGATGAGCATTGAACGTTTAATTGCAGCTTTGTCTGCGGAAGGAATTACGCTTCCAATTGAACAAAGCACAGATATTTATGTTGTGGCACTAGGTGATGCTGCAAAAGATTACAGTGTTAAATTAGTGAATGAATTACGCCTTAATGGCTTTTCAGCAGATAAAGATTATAGCAATCGTAAAGTGAAAGCTCAATTTAAAGCGGCTGATCGTGCGAAAGCTAGATATGTTGCTGTCCTCGGTGATGATGAGTTAAGTAATAATAAGATTACTTTAAAAAATATGGAATCAGGTGAGCAGCAAGAGCTTAATTTACAAGGATTTGTTGAAGAATTTAAAAAGCAACAGCAATAAGGGAGGAAGTTAGGGATGTTTGGCAGAACGTATTTTTGTGGAGAAGTTTCGGAAAAGGTAATTGAAGAAAAAGTAAAATTAAAAGGTTGGGTTCAAAAAAGACGTGACCTGGGTGGATTAATTTTCATCGATCTTCGTGACCGTACAGGTATCGTACAGGTTGTATTCAATCCTGATGTTTCTAAAGAAGCACTAGCAACAGCAGAAAAAATTCGTAATGAATTTGTATTAAGTGTAGAAGGTACTGTAGTTGCTCGTCAAGAAGGTACGATTAATAAAAACTTAAAAACAGGTAAAATCGAAGTTTTAGCTGAAGCAGTAACAATTATTAATGAAGCAAAAACAACTCCTTTCGTCATTGATGGTAAAGAGGAAGTATCGGAAGAGCTTCGGTTAAAATATCGTTATTTAGATCTACGTCGTCAATCGATGTATGATACGTTTAAAATGCGCCATGACATTACAAAAACAGTAAGAAACTACTTAGATTCTGAAGGCTTTTTGGATGTTGAAACACCTATTCTAACAAAAAGCACACCTGAAGGCGCTCGTGATTATTTAGTACCTAGTCGTGTACATGAAGGAGAATTTTACGCTCTTCCTCAAAGTCCACAATTATTTAAACAGCTATTAATGGTGTCAGGTTTTGAACGTTATTATCAAATTGCGCGTTGTTTCCGTGATGAAGATTTACGTGCTGACCGTCAGCCGGAATTTACACAAATTGATATCGAAACTAGCTTTATGAGTCAAGAAGACATTATGAGCATGATGGAAAGAATGATGCAAAAAGTAATGAAAGATGTAAAAGGAATTGATATTACTCTGCCTTTACCTCGTATGACTTATGATGAAGCAATGAGCCGCTATGGTTCTGATAAACCAGATACTCGCTTTGGGCTTGAGTTAGTCGATGTATCGGAAATTGTGAAAGATTCTAGCTTTAAAGTGTTTGCTAGTGCTGTATCTAGTGGTGGACAAGTTAAGGCAATCAATGTAACAGGTGCTGCTGAAAAATTCTCTCGTAAAGAGTTAGACGCATTGGGTAAATATGCAGCTGTATATGGTGCAAAAGGCTTAGCTTGGTTAAAGGTAGACGAAGAGGGACTTAAAGGACCTATCGCTAAATTCTTTGAAGGTGAAGAAGGCAATGCTTTAACAACAGCATTACAAGCACAAGCAGGAGATTTACTTCTTTTTGTAGCGGATAATAAAACAGTTGTTGCTGATACACTTGGAGCTATTCGTGTTAAATTAGGTAAAGACTTAGATTTAATTGATCAAGATCAGTTCAATTTCTTATGGGTAACAGATTGGCCTCTACTTGAGTATGATCCAGAAGCTGGACGTTACTTCTCAGCGCATCATCCATTCACAATGCCATTTAGAGAGGATCTTGATAAGTTAGATACTGAGCCTCAAAATGTACGTGCACAAGCGTATGATATTGTGTTAAATGGTTATGAGCTTGGTGGTGGATCTTTACGTATTTTCGAAAGAGATATTCAAGAAAAAATGTTTGAAGTTCTAGGCTTTACTCCAGAAGAAGCTCAAGCACAGTTTGGTTTCTTATTAGATGCATTTGAATACGGAACTCCTCCACATGGCGGAATTGCTCTTGGATTAGACCGACTTGTTATGCTGTTAGCGGGTAAAACAAATCTTCGTGATACAATTGCTTTCCCTAAAACAGCTAGTGCAAGCTGTCTATTAACAGATGCTCCTGGTAGGGTAAGTGTTGACCAACTTGTTGAATTACGCTTAGCTTTAACTGGTACAAAAAAGGATTAATTACCTATATATCCTCGCTTGAAAAAGAATGATTTAATATGATAAGATACATGTAACAAGTAAGAGTCCTGATGTGTACGTAGTCTAAACCTATAAGTTTTGACCGAACACTTATAGTTACGGGAACTTACGTTTCATAAATGCGTATATGCCTCATTCATAGTGGACTTACAAATTTATGAACAGAGTACCCACCTGCGGAGAGCGGGTTCAAAACCAAGGCGAAAAACGGCACGATTGGGACTTTTACGTCTTAATCTTATCAATCATAATACGTATAAATAACGGAGTATCTCATTTACGGGATGCTCCTTTTTGTATTTATAGATTTTCTAAAATAAGAAGGGCTGGGATATTTTTCTGGAAAATTTCTTTTTTAAATACCGTTTCTTATATAAAAGAGCGTAACATCAGTTTTTATGAGAAGATAAAAATACACTCGTACATAACGAGTGATATAAAAATCATACGGTATGAAGCTTAAGGCTGTCTCAAATGAGATAGCTTTAAAACATAGTTATCAGATAGGTTTGTACTAATTTAAAGAATATCTTATAATCAATAAGAAGAACGCTTGTTTTGTTAAAGTTGATAAACGTTCTCTTTTTCGTGTATAACATAGATAGTAAATAAATGGAGTTGAAAAAATGCTACATCAATTTTCGAGAAATGAATTAGCAATTGGACAAGAAGGATTACAATTATTAAAAAATACAACCGTTGCTGTTTTAGGAATTGGCGGGGTAGGTTCTTTCGCAGCAGAAGCATTAGCACGTTCAGGAGTTGGACGATTAATATTAGTGGATAAGGATGATGTTGATATTACCAATGTGAATCGTCAGCTTCATGCACTTTTATCGACAGTTGGAAAGTTTAAAGCAGATTTAATGAAAGAAAGAATTGCTGATATCAATCCAGATTGTGAAGTGATATCGCTTAAAATGTTTTATACTGAGGAGACTTATGAAACGTTTTTTAGTTATCAACCAGATTATGTAATTGATGCTTCTGATACGATTTCATATAAGATTCATCTAATGAAAGAATGTTTAAATCGAAATATCCCTATCATTTCGAGTATGGGGGCAGCTAATAAAATGGATCCGACGAGATTCCAAATTGCTGATATTTCCAAAACACACACAGATCCACTTGCAAAGGTTATTCGAACAAGACTGCGAAAAGAGGGAATCAAAAAAGGAATAACGGTTGTTTTTTCAGATGAAAGTCCTATCGTTATTCGTGAAGATGTGCGTAAAGTAGTTGGAAATGATGAGGCTGAAATACGAAAAGCTAAAATGCCACCTTCATCAAATGCATTTGTACCATCAGTTGCAGGCCTAATTGCTGCTAGTTGGGTTGTAAGGGAAATCGTTAAAGACATTAAGATTTCTAGGATGAGTGATGATTGCTAAAATCCTATCGTTGTTAAATAGGTTTTCTTATCTTTAAGTACTTGTAAGAGATAAAGAGCTGTTGTTTTATACAATTATGAAAGACATACTTTTTAGAAGCATGAAGATTCTAGATAGTATGTCTTCAATCAGTCAAAATAAAGGTGGATTTTACTCTTTATCTCGTAGATTTGCTCGATGAGTAAAAAGGAAATAGAGCATAAAAAAGTATATATACCATACAGCTACACCAAAGAGACCAGCAGGTTCTATGTAAGGTGAAAATACGGCAAAAAGGAGTTTTGTTCAAATGTATCAAGAACCTTTATCACATCGATTGCGTCCTACTGTTATTGAAGAAGTCGTGGGTCAACAGCATGTTATTGGCCCAAATTCAGCTTTATATAAGATGATCCAAAATGGTCACGTACCCTCGATGCTTTTATATGGAGAACCAGGTACGGGCAAAACATCCTTAGCTTTTGCCATTGCAGGTAGTACAAAAAAGGACTTTTATGCTTTAAATGCTACGACGGCTGGAAAAAAAGATGTAGAGCAAGTAATTGAAGAAGCAAGACTCACGAGAAATGCAATTCTTTTTTTAGATGAGATTCATCGATTTAATAAAAGTCAACAAGATTCACTTTTAAAAGCCCTAGAAGAAGGAATTTTTGTATTAATTGGGGCAACTACGGAAAATCCATTTCACAGTGTAAATGGAGCTATTCGTTCACGCTGTGGGCAAATCAAGCAGCTTAAACCATTGTTGCCCGAAGACATTAAAGTACTTCTAAAAAGGGCAATCACAGATCGGGATAAAGGGCTTGGAAAGCTTGAAATTGAGATAGAAGAAGAACTACTTGATATGATTGCGCAAACAACAAGTGATGGGCGAACAGCTTTAAATTTAATTGAGGATATTGTCATGGCTTCTGATCGAGGGCAGGATGGTAAAGTTGTTGTACATAAGGAAACGGTTGTTGAAAGTATAGAGAATAAGGGATTTTCTCATGATAAAAAAGGAGATATCTATTATTCTCTCCTTTCTAGTTTCCAAAAAAGTATACGTGGGAGCGATGTTGATGCAGCCTTGCACTATTTAGCTCGCCTTATTGAGGGGGGAGACTTGGTTGCAATATGTAGAAGGCTATTAGTAATTGGATATGAAGATATCGGATTAGCAAATCCAGAACTTAGTGCGCGAATATTGCCAGCCGTCCAAACTGTTGAACGTCTAGGATTACCAGAAGCTCGTATACCATTAGCTAATGTCGTCATTGAGTTATGCCTGTCAGCAAAATCCAATTCGGCATATAAAGCACTTGATGAAGCAATAGCAGATGTTCGTAAAGGAAGAACAGGTGATATTCCTGATCATCTAAAAGATGCTCACTATCAAGGAGCAAAAGAATTGGGACATGGAATTGGTTATAAGTATCCACATGATTATCCAAGTTCATGGGTACAGCAACAATATTTACCTGATGAACTAAAGGATAGGAAGTATTATCAGCCAAAAGATAGTGGACATGAAAAGCTCTTAACAAAAATTCATGAGAGATTAGAAAATTTGAGAAAACAATAAGAGAATGAGGTTGATTCAAAGAATTGTTATGGAACGTTCTTTGAATCAACCTCATTTATTTGTTTCCAGGGGCGGGTTGGTCAACACCAATAATACGATGGCGATGACCATTATCTTCTGACGTATAAAAATCATAATAATGCACGTGCATGCCGTTTCCGACGGGAATAGCAGGTCCAGAATAGGCTTGATAATGATGGTTATGCCCATCTTCAAATAAAACGTAACCTTCTGTGTAATGGATATGGTTATCATCCGAGGTTTTAATTGGTGGAGAAGTAACGTCTAAACATTGATGGACATGTCCGGCACTTAAAGATGTATAGTCGATTGATCCGTGATTATGATTTGGTACAAAGCCTGAAACAAATGAATTCTTATCTACTCTATCCATATTACATCACCCCAAAACCATTTTTATATAGTTCATTACCATATTATTCGTAAAATGTAGTTATATGAATAAGAGTATTTTTCTGAAAATTCTATATAATAATTGTAAAATTTTTGTTAAAATATGTTAATGCGTAGGGTTTTTCCTAGAATAACTTAGAGATTAGTAGAAAAGGAGAGAGAAGAAATGAAGCGTGTTTTTAGACAGTTTTGGAGCTTGGCTCTAGTTCTTGCTTTATTAGTGGGCTTATATAGTGCCCCTGCTTCAGCAAAGGAAACAAATCTAGTAAACTATTTATCATTAGGAGATTCATTAGCAGAAGGTATGGATCAAAATGGGGTAGTGGCTGGAAAAAAAGGCTTCTCTGATTATACAGCCGAAGTTTTAAAAGAGAAAAAAGTATTGGGTAGCTATTCAAAAGAGTTTGCTAAATCGGGTTATATGACTACCCAAGTTTTAGCGGATCTAAAATCTAAAGAGAATTTACAGGAAGCTATAAAAAAAGCCGATGTTATTTCTATTTCAGCTGGAGCTAATGACTTTTTATCTTTAGCAAAATTTAATAGTGAAACAAAAATGTTAGAAATAGATCAAACCAAAATCTTACCAAAGCTTAGTGAAATCGTAACAAATTATACAGCTATATTAAATACGATAAAAGAGTTAAATAAAGATGCGAAAATATACGTAATGGGTTATTATTTCCCTTATCCTTTTTTAAATGATTCGCAAAAGCCTGAAATTATTAAATTAGCAAAAGGCTTGAATTCAACGATTTCTGGTGTTGCAGTTACAAATGACGTGAATTTTGTTGAGGTTTATAGCAAATTTGGCGATGAACCTAAAGAATTTGTTCCAAATCCATTAAACATTCACCCAAATGAAAAGGGATACAAAACGATGGCAGACGCGCTTCTTGCCGAAATTGTTAAGCAGTTACCTGTAGAGTCTATTAAAGTAACAGATATTGAAAAACATTGGGCTAAAAAAGAGCTTCAATATTTAGTAAACCATAAAATGTTATCTGTAGATAAGAATGGTAAAGTTAATCCAAACAAAGAAATTACAAGATCAGAAGTGGCGAGTATTTTATATCAAACTTTAGGAGAAACATCGTTTGATCCTATAAATCCTGGATTTAAGGATATACCAAAAACACATCCTTCTTATAAAGCCATCGCTGTTTTAACGGAGAAAGAAATTTTTACAAAAGATACTAAATTTAACCCTAACAATTCTCTTCAAAGAGTCCAACTAGCTAAAGTAGTGGCAGCTTCGTATAATTTAGAAGCTGTTGATAATCCTGTTGTGTTTAAAGATGCACCAGCTTCATATTGGGGGTATCCATATGTACAAGCTGTGGCGACTAATAAGATTATGCTAGGTGGAACGAATGGCAAGTTTGATCTATACGGAAAAGTAACTCGTGCGCAATTTGCGGCTGTTGTTGTAAGAGCGCTTGATCACAAGTAATGGAGTGTGAAGTCTTTACAAAAATCAATCGTTTTTGTAAAGACTTTTTTGTTTATATAAGAAATGGTAAGGATATTCCATTTGGAAGATGATTATTTACAATAATCTGTAACGCCTAGCTACATAAGGTCAGAAATCAGTTCGTTTAGAAGGATAATAACTTCATAAGTTTATTTTGAATAGTGGGATAGGCAATTGTAAGGAATTTTGATACATAGGAGCTTTGCATTCTACCTATATACTTTTCTTTCATATAAGAATACTTTGAGTTTAAAGTGTCTGTATGAGATTAGAATGATGTATAATAGTAAGAAAATATGCATTGCAACATGTTGTATGCTATAATTTCAAAAGTTAAATTGAAATGTAATACTAGATTAAATAGATTATCTACTGCTAAAAAATATATGTATATAAAAAGTTGCAATAAAACTAATAGAGGTGTTTTGATATGAAAATTTCTACAAAAGGACGATATGGTTTAACAATTATGATTGAATTAGCGAAGAAGCATGGGGAAGGTCCAACTTCGTTAAAATTAATTGCCCAAACTCATGATTTATCTGAACACTATTTAGAGCAGTTAATTGCACCGTTAAGAAATGCTGGCTTGGTAAAAAGTATACGTGGAGCGTATGGAGGGTATGTTTTAGCTAGAGAGCCTCGCGAAATCACATCAGGAGATATAATTCGTGTTTTAGAAGGACCTATAACGCCTGTAGAAGGAATTGAAGATGAAGAACCAGCAAAAAGATCTCTTTGGATTCGAATTCGTGATGCAGTAAAGGATGTATTAGATACAACGACATTAGAAGACTTGGCTAATTATAAAGAAGAAAATGCTCCAGATTCATATATGTTCTATATTTAATTTAGGTTGTTTTAAATAAGTTCGGCGAACAAATTAGCGCAAAAGATCAATTGCGAGTCAGGTACGAGACTTCTGCGTTTAAAGCTGGATAGGTGAAATCTCACCGCCCGTGGAAGCGAGCGTCCTAGAGTGAAATTCAATTGAGCCTATAGTCAAACAGCAATGCGTGGAATTTCTGTTTCTATTTTTCAAACGAATAGATAAACAATAGTATCATTCGACCGTTAAAAATACTTAGTATTCCCTGTGTTTTCGAGAATGAGCCGTAGAAGCGGTTTTGAACTAGATAAATGAAAAACAATTATAGATAGGAGGAGAGGTAGTGGAAAGAATCTATCTCGATCATGCCGCTACAACTCCTGTGCATCAGGAAGTAGTGCAAGAAGTAATGTCCGCTATGCAAGAGAATTATGGTAATCCATCAAGCATTCATGCTTTTGGTAGGGAAGCAAGAAAATTATTAAATCATGCTCGTATACAGCTTGCTAATTCGATAGGAGCAAAGGAAAACGAGATTATTTTTACGAGTGGTGGAACGGAAGCAGACAATCATGCTATAACTGGAATTGCCAATGCTTATGCACATAAAGGGAAACATATTATAACAACAAGTATTGAACATCATGCTGTTCTCCATACATTTCAAAATTTACAAAAACAAGGATTTGAGGTAACATATTTACCTGTCGATGAACAAGGAAGAATATCTTTGGACACACTAACAAAGACATTAAGAGAAGATACAATTCTTGTTTCTATCATGTTTGGTAATAATGAAGTAGGAACTATACAAGACATGCAGGCAATTGGTGATGTGTTGAAAAATCACCAAGCGTTTCTCCATAGTGATGCTGTTCAAGCATATGGAATAGTACCAATTGACGTAAATAAATTAGGAATTGATTTACTTTCTGTATCATCTCACAAAATAAACGGTCCAAAAGGGATTGGGTTTTTGTATTGCCGTGAAACTATATCTCTGGCTCCAATTCTTCATGGTGGTGAACAAGAAAGAAAGAGAAGAGCTGGAACGGAAAATATTCCTTCTATTATTGGTTTCGCTAAAGCTTCTGTTATTGCTCAGAAGACCATGCAAGAAAAACAAGAACAGTATCAACAGTTTAAAGAAAAGATGATTGATATTTTTACAACAAACCAGATTGCATATGAAGTGAATGGTAGTGTTGAAAATAGTCTTCCTCATATTTTGAATGTTAGTTTCCCGGGAACTAATGTTGAAGCAATGTTAGTAAATCTAGATTTAGCTGGTATAGCAGCTTCAAGTGGTTCAGCGTGTACAGCAGGATCAATTGATCCCTCACATGTTTTAGTAGCCATGTTTGGTAAGTATCATGATAAAACAACAAACTCCATTCGTTTTAGTTTTGGGCTAAATAATACGATGGAACAAATAGAAAGAGCTGCGAGTGAAATGGTAAAAATCGTTCAGCGACTGACGAATCAATAAATAAAGTGGGGTTAATATCAATGAAAAAAGCACCAAAAGATACCCGCGTTGTAGTTGGAATGTCTGGAGGAGTTGATTCCTCTGTAGCAGCTTTGCTTCTTAAACAGCAGGGCTATGATGTGGTCGGAATTTTTATGAAAAACTGGGATGATACAGACGAAAATGGCGTCTGTACAGCAACAGAAGATTATGAAGATGTAATGAAAGTGTGCGACCAAATAGGAATTCCTTATTATGCGGTAAATTTTGAAAAACAGTATTGGGATAAGGTATTCACGTATTTCTTAGATGAATATCGTGCAGGAAGAACCCCGAATCCTGATGTTATGTGTAATAAAGAGATTAAATTTAAAGCCTTTTTAGAACATGCGATTAGTCTTGGAGCAGATTATTTAGCAACTGGTCATTATGCTCAAGTTGAATATCGCGATGGCGAGTATAAGATGCTACGTGGAGTAGACGATAATAAAGATCAAACGTACTTCTTAAATCAATTAACTCAAAGTCAATTAGAAAAGGTTATGTTCCCGTTAGGGCATATACCAAAGCCAAAGGTTCGGGAAATTGCAACTGAAGCTGGTCTAGCGACAGCTACTAAAAAAGATTCTACTGGTATTTGCTTTATAGGAGAAAGAAACTTTAAAACGTTTTTAAGTGGTTATTTACCTGCTCAACCTGGTAATATGGAAACTTTCGATGGTAAGGTAGTAGGTAAGCATGATGGCTTAATGTATTATACAATTGGTCAAAGACACGGACTTGGAATTGGTGGAAGTGGTGAGCCTTGGTTTGCAATCGGAAAAGACTTGAAGCGTAATGTATTATATGTTGGCCAAGGATTCCATCATGAAAAATTATATTCTACGTCTCTACAAGCTGTTCAGGTTAGCTGGGTATCTGATAAGCCTAAGCCACAAGAGTTTACATGTACAGCTAAATTTCGCTATCGTCAAACCGATAATGAAGTAACAGTTAAAGTAATTGATGATCAAACCGTAGATGTGATTTTTAAGGAGCCAACTAGAGCGATAACACCAGGACAAGCTGTTGTATTTTATGATGGTGAAGAATGTCTTGGTGGAGGTACAATTGATAAGGTATATAATAACGGTAAGCAATTAACTTATGTAGGATAAGGAAAATTCTTGAATCCATGTAGTACTAGTTTTATAAATCCTACTATATTATAATGAAAACCTCAGTTTATGTATAAACTGAGGTTTTCAATTTGTTGTAGACAGAAGGAGAGTGCTTATAATTGAAGAAATCATTATGGATGATTAGTACGATAGTTTTGATGTTAAGCGTACTAGTAGGGTGTGAATCGGTCCAAGAAAAGAAGAGAAAAGATCCTATAGATGCTTTAATTACATATAAAGACTCGTATGTTGGTGATAGTAGCGCCGTTGTGAATATTAGTTATATTCTTCCAGGGGGGGAGAATGTTCAGCGTGTGTCTTTGCAAACTGAAAAGAAACCATATAGTATTACCATAGATTATGGACTTAAAGAAGGCTCAGATCTTACAAAAGAAGAACTAGATAAATTGTGGAATGAGAAGGATGCTCGTAAAGCTTTTGTAAATAACGCAATTGCCTATTTTATTTTAGTGAAAAACGTAGACGTTATTACTTTTAATGTTGAAACAACAAAGCCACAAAGCTTTAGTGTTACACGTACAGAAATAGAAAAATTTGTTGGTAAAGATGTAACAGAATTTGCAGACAAACCGAGTCTATGGAAAAAAGAAATAGAAGAAGGAATTGTTAATAATCCAGATAAAATAAAGCAGTTTTTTCAAGAACGTAGCTAAGAATATTGAAGAATCAACAATAGACTAAGTTGACTAGAAGATTAAAGAATACCTATCTAGTCAGCTTTTCTTATGCTGGTCAGGGAGTATGCAAGTTACAAAGGCATTGTCGTAGAAAGTGACATTTTTTTGTCTTTGTTTTTCTTTCGAAAGGCACTTACGCTTTTTGTTAATAATATTTGGAAATATGATATACTCTTTATAGAAAATTTGGAGTGTGAATACAATGAATCATAATGAATTAGGTATCAAGTATATGCAAGAAGGTAATTGGGAAGAGGCGGCCAAAGCCTTCTCGGCAGCAATCGAAGAAAATCCAAATGATGCTGTAGCTTACATAAACTTTGGTAATGTACTGACAGCTGTAGGTGAAAGAGAAAAGGCTGTAAATTTCTTTAAAAAAGCACTTACGATTGATGAAAATGCAGGGGCTGCTTTTTATGCTTTAGGTAATTTATATTATGAAAGTGAACAATATATAGATGCAAAGGATTTACTTGAAAAGGCACTAAAAACAGGTCTACAAAATAGTGATTGTTATTTCATGTTAGGAATGACACTATTGCAACTGGACCAACCAAAATTAGCTATGCCATATTTACAAAGAAGCGTAGAGTTAAATGCTGAAGATGATGATGCAAGATTTCAATATGCATTATGTTTAGCAAATGAAGAAATGTATGAGGAAGCAATTAAAGAATTACAAACAGTAATAGAGCATGATGCTAAACATGCAGATGCCTGGTATAACCTTGGGGTAGCCTATGCAGCCCATTTGGAAGATGCAGAAAAGGCGCTAGAATGCTTTAATAAAGCGATTGAAGTACAAGCGGATCACTTTTTAGCTGCTAACGGTAAGAAATTAATGGAACAATTACTTAACCAATAATAGAGAAAGGAGGAAAGTGTCGTGCAACAGGATGAATTAAACTTGTTTGAAGAAACGAAAAAGACGTATATGAAAGGGAGACATATTGTCACAATATTTCATAATGAGCAAAATTTATATTCTGTTGTTCGTATTCGAGTCGATGAAACAAACGCTGTTTATGATGAAAAAGAAGCGGTTATTGTTGGCTATTTTCCTCCTATACACGAACATGAAACATATATTTTCTATGGGAAATTAAAGGAACATCCTAAATTCGGTCAGCAATTTGCAGTGGATCACTTTCAAAAGGATCTTCCTCAAACTAAGGATGGTATCGTCAGTTACTTATCAAGCACATTATTCCAAGGCATTGGGAAAAAGACGGCTGAAAGTATTGTTGAATCAATTGGGGATAACGCAATTTCAAAGATTCTAGCGAATCCTTCATTACTTGACTCTGTTCCTAAGTTATCAGGAGAAAAAGCAAAGAGTCTGTATGATACTCTTGTTGAGCATCAAGGATTGGAACAAGTTATGATTGCGTTAAATCAATATGGTTTTGGGCCACAGCTTTCAATGAAAATATATCAAGTGTATAAGCAAGATACGCTTAGTATTATACAGAGCAATCCGTATAAATTGGTTGAAGATATCGAAGGAATTGGTTTTGCAAGAGCTGATGAACTAGGATTTCAATTAGGTATTAGTGGGAGTCATGCTGATCGTATTAAGGCGGGCTGTTTATTTACATTGGATACGGAATGCTTACAAGAAGGTCATGTATACATAGAAGCAGAGCAGTTGTTAAAAAGTGTTCAAGAACTTCTTGAAGGTAATAAACGAGATATAATCGAATTTACTTCTATTTCTACGCAACTATTGCAACTTGCTGAAGAAGGTAAAGTTGTGATTGAAGATCAGAGGGTTTATCCTCCTTCCTTGTATTATTCTGAAAAAGGAATAGCAACGAATATTCAACGTATTCTTGCACAAACAGAGTATAGTAATGCATTCCCAGAATCAGAATTTTTACTAGCGTTAGGTGAACTAGAGGAAAGACTACAAGTTGAATATGCACCTGCGCAAAAAGAAGGAATTCAGACGGCGTTAATGTCCCCTATGATGATATTAACCGGTGGCCCAGGAACAGGGAAGACAACGGTGATAAAAGGAATAGTGGAACTTTATAGCGAGCTCCATGGCGTCTCAATGGATGTTCATGCATACAAGGATCAGGACCCATTTCCATTTGTCTTGGCGGCTCCAACAGGTCGAGCAGCCAAAAGAATGACTGAATCTACTGGCCTACCTGCTGTAACGATTCATAGGCTGTTAGGATGGAATGGAAGTGAAGGATTCAGCCATGATGAAGAAAATCCGATTGAAGGGCGAATCGTCATTATCGATGAAATGTCAATGGTTGATACATGGCTAGGTCATCAATTATTAAAGGCGTTGCCTGATCATGTACAGGTTATATTAGTTGGCGATGAAGATCAGTTACCATCTGTTGGTCCAGGGCAAGTATTGAAGGACTTATTAGATTCTCAATGTGTACCAACGATAAGACTGGAAAGTATATATCGACAAGCGGATGGTTCCTCTATTATTGAATTAGCACATGAAATAAAAAAAGGGCGCTTACCCGCTAATATTACAGCTCAGCAAAAAGACCGTTCATTTTTTCCATGTACAACTTCTCAAATTATGCAAGTGGTTGATCAAGTAGTGACGAATGCAAAGAAAAAAGGGTATACAGCGAAAGATATTCAAGTGTTAGCTCCGATGTACCGAGGTCCTGCAGGAATTGATGCCTTAAACAAATTAATGCAAGAGATATTTAATCCGAACAGCGATGGAAATAGAAGAGAAATTACATTTGGTGATAGTATTTATCGGGTTGGTGATAAGGTATTACAGCTTGTAAATCAGCCTGAAAGCAATGTGTTTAATGGAGATATGGGAGAAATTATTTCTATATCATTCGCTAAAGAAAATACAGAAAAACAAGATATTGTTTATATTTCTTTTGATGGAATAGAGGTTCAATATACAAAGCAAGACTTAACACAAATTACACATGCCTATTGTTGTTCTATTCATAAATCACAGGGAAGTGAATTTCCCATTGTTATTATGCCAGTAGTTAAAAGTTATTATCGTATGCTAAGAAGAAAGCTTATTTATACAGGTATAACTCGAAGTAAGCAATTTTTAATTTTATGTGGAGAAGAAGAAGCTCTTAGAATAGGTGTGGAAAGAACGCAGGATCATGAAAGAAACACAACACTAGTAAAAAAATTGAAAGAAGTTTTTTCTTTAGACGTAAGTGTTACGGAGGATTCGGATAATGAAAATCATGACAATCCAGTAGTCTCTTATCTATTAGAGCTAGAACGTACGGATCCAATGATTGGCATGGAAGGGATTACTCCTTATGATTTCATGAATGAAAAAACCAACTAATGAAGAATGCTAAAAAGAGTACAGGGATGTACTCTTTTTTATATAGGGTAAGGATGTATAACGAAAGAATTATCCATCCTTACTGTAAAGGATATCTTTTTATTTTGCGAAGGATTTCGAGTCAATAATGTCGATGATTTCATCTGCAATATTTTCAGCAAGTTCCAAATGAGAAGTAAAACCAACACATGAACAATTCATCTCACCTAAAATATATTTGTTATTCATTTGTTCATCATAATCTAAAATAAAATCAGCTGTCCAAATTAAAGGTAAATCGAAATTCCCTAGTTTAGAAATAATATCTGGTAATTGATCTGAAAATTGTTCGATCAATTCTTTCCATTCGTTAGGGGAATCATATCTATATTGTGCACCTGAGAATAATGTAGCACTAAATGCATCTTTCTCCTCTTTTGGCTTTTTATGAACTACATTTATCGGTTTATTTCGAAGCATGAATAATCGAATTTCCCCTTCTTTTATTCGTGGTAAAAAAGGCATATCAATGAGCATTCCGTTCTCTCCAATAATATATTGATTACAGAAATCCATAAAGGCAGCTAATTCCCATATTTCAACATGATTATCTTTTGCCTCTGTACATTTTATTTTTGCTGTTTCTGGGACACTGGTCACATTTGCTGAAAGTACATCCAAAAGTTCTACACGCCAAATTCCTTCCCCTGCAGATCCTCTATTTTGTTTGAGCACTCTTTCGCTATGAACTAGCGCTTTAGGAAAGTTTTCTTTAAAGTGCTCTATGGAGTAATAAGCATAGGTATCTGCCGGAACTATAGGAAGGCCCGATAATTTAGTGAGAGCATCTTTTGCACCGTAGGTTTTCATAGCATCAGGATGAGGCATTCCGATAATGCCATCTTTACAAAGTTGACGAAGCATGTCGAAGTACTCTGATTCTTCCTTTAAGTTTCCAGGATTAATTCTAGAGACATAAGCAATTGCGTGTTCTTTTACATATTTATAAATTTGTTCTCTGTTTTCAATACTGAAAAATACTACTTCAGCCTGCCAGCCTCTATTATGTAATGCTGTTACCATCGGCATCGTATCTTTTCTATAGCCATCAGCTTCCTTGTCATTTCCACCTTGTACTTCAAAAAAGATGACCTTTTTATTCAAATAAATTCCCCCTATAAAACGTATAATCGTACACCTCTATATTAACTTGTTTTCGTTGATTTTATATACAAAAAATGTATAAAAAGTGAATTTAATGTAAATAAGTATTTATTTGTGTTTGGATAGGAAGAGAGTTATTCATAAAATGGGAAATATTTATTCATTATGAAAATCTTACAGCTAATGATAAACGAATTTAAAACCATACTATTAATGTTCGAATAGGTTGGGTGTCCTTTCGAACAAGTTTTAAAGTGGTTATAGATGATAATGATTCGATACTTTTAGTATTGTTTCCTATCAACTTATAGCCAACTTTATTAATGCTTCTTGCTTTACACAATCAAGAAGCTAGCCCCTTTGTCTAGACATCTTTTAAGCGATTCTTGTTATTCTAATTCTTATTTGAATCATGATTTAGGTATATTCTCTTCAAAATCAGCGAGCAATTACCAATAAAGATCAATGTTCAAGGAGAAGGATTCAGAATAATGAAGTATATTTCTGCTTTGATTTGGGCACACTCATACCAGATGAAATTTTCGAGGTTTTCTTCTCCCCTTTAGATTGAGTAGAAAAAAATAAGCTGAAACCTCTATCATTAGGAAAAGATACCGCTGAAATTTCACACTTTTTCAGTGAGGTGTCAATACTAATGAAGTGTCCAAATTGCGGAAGTAAAGATATTGGCAAAATTGGTGTCAATCAATATTACTGTTGGAATTGCTTAATTGAATTGTCTATTGGCAAAGGGGTTATTCATACTCATCAAGTCGAAGAAGATGGAAGTCTAAGTTCATTAGATGACTTGTTTTCTGAAGACGATCGCCGCTATACGATTTAAAAGGAACGATTACATTTGTTTACGTGAGTAATCAGATGTATTGGCAATATAAATTGCCCCTTTAAGTTTCCTGAAAACGGGTAGATGGAAGAGGTGTACAAGATGAGAAGGATGTCAGTTTCTTCCTTAATGAGCTTTGGTGCAGGAATGATGACTGCAAGTTTAATGGGCTCAAAAAAATTTTCTAAAAAGACTATGAAGAAAATGAAAAGAAAAATGAATTCTTTTTTCTAAACCATTTTCTAATTTCTGACTAGGCTCTGTTATTCTTTATGGTTGACTGGAGTCGTTATCAATAATGGAGTTTAACATAGCCTTTACAAAAAGAAGCTTCCTAACAAAACGATTAGGAAGCTTCTTTTATTATGATTTTAAACTTTAAAATATGCTGAAATCTAATTCTTTGGATATTTGCTTGAGAAGCATCGTTCCAGCTGCACTATTTCCGCTAATATCTATAGCCGGAGAAAAAACAGCAATTCCACAGCCTTTTTTAAATACTTCCTCCTCCGAATGCCATTTTGGAGGTACAGCTGCTAATATTCCGCCTGATACACCACTTTTTGCTGGTACTCCAACAAATGCAGCAAACTTGCCAGAAGAATTATACATTCCGCATGTCACCATTAACACTTTGGCTATTTGAGCTATTTCCTTTGAGAAAATTTGTTTTTGTTTAATTGGGTCATATCCATCATAAGCAATAATTAAACCAATTTTAGCGAGATCCTCTAAGTTGATTTGGATAGAGCATTGGCGAATATAAATCCCTAATGCTTCCTCTACATCAATATCTAGTTGATTTGATTCCTTTAAATAATAAGCTAATGCACGATTACGGTGGGCCGTTTCCCATTCCGACTGGTAGATAACTTCATCCATTTCTAAACGTTTGTCGATAAATTGGGCTAAAAAGGAAATAAGATACTCGTATTTATCATCTACTGTATCTCCTGGCAATATGGATGATACTTTGATTGCTCCGGCATTAATAAGTGGATTGAAGGGTTTACCTGGACGATGAATTTCAAATGGAATAATGGAGTTGAAGGATTCTCCTGTAGGCTCTACATCTACTACACTTAGGACATGATTTAGTCCATGATAATGACAAACTGCGATAAAGCTCAATATTTTTGAAATACTTTGTAAGGTAAAGTGGCAATCGATATCACCAGCAAAATAGGATTCCCCATTATAGTCCATAATACAAATGCCTAATTGATTAGGGTCTTGTTCAGCAAGAGCAGGAATATATTGTGCAGGCTCACCTAGTGCAATATGAGAACGGTTTTCTTCAACCCATTTTTTTAGTCTGTTGGAAATTGTTTCGTTAATTATAATAATTACCCCTTTCGAGATTTGATGTTTTTAAAGTAGATATAGTGCATCTTGAATAGAGGGATAGGATAATCCTACAAATTATTCGATGAACTAAATTGGGTTCGAATTGACAATGTTGAACTTTGGTTGTCAGATTGAACATGACAAAAGCTAGGAATTTTTGAAACCGGAAATAACCCATCATGATATTTTGTGTTATAAAAATGATTCTAAAACAAAAGTTGTTGGCTTTTTATATTTTTCATATTCCTAAACTTAGATATTTAATATTATATCAAAATAATAATTTTGAACATCATGAATTTATATACGTAGAAGAAACAAAAGGATTAACTAAGAGCTTCACTTTATTGTATGAAAATGACGTTCTTACAAAACATAATGTAAGGAGGTGGAGTTTTGTACTAATGAATATGAAATGGTTTTATCGTCTTGGTTTTCTCTTATTAATTTTTTTCGTGGTTTTTATCTTTTTTAAAATGAAACCTATTTGGCTTCCTATCATACATATTATTTTTACAACTTTATTACCGTTTGTCATTGCTGCATTTATTAGCTATTTATTGCATCCTGTCGTAGAAACTCTCTATAAGAAAGGTTTATATAGAAGTGTCAGTATATTATTCATTTATTTGCTGTTTTTCGGAGGTGTTGGGTTTGCCTTATATAAGGGCATCCCTATCGTAATCAATGAATTAGAGGATTTAATGGAGCAAATCCCAACTTTTACTGCTAAATATCAAGGAATATTAGATTCAATTGATCGTAAAACATCGAAATGGCCTGTTGAGTATAAAGATAAAGTTCAGGATGCTATTCTTTTTTTTGAAAGAAAAATAGAAGATTTGTTAATGAAAATAACAGGATATTTAATAAAGTTATTTGATTTTGCCATATTGTTCATGATAATTCCTGTTATCGCTTTTTATTTGTTGAAGGATTGGGAGCGAATAAAAGAAACGGCCAAAAATCTTACACCTTTAAGTGCGCGTCATCAAAGTACAGTCTTCTTAGGAGATGTTGAAAAATCACTAGGTAGTTATATAAGAGGGCAACTTATTGTGTGCGTTATTATCGGTGCTTTATCGGCTCTATTATTGTGGCTCTTGAAAGTGAAGTATTCATTATTGTTGGGTTTAATTATTGGTATTACAAACGTTATTCCGTATTTTGGACCTATTATCGGTGCCATTCCAGCTCTTGTTATTGCAATGGCAACGAGCCCTAAGCAAGTTATCTGGGTTGCTGTAATCATATTCGGATTACAGTTTTTAGAGGGAAACATTCTTTCACCTCTCATTGTTGGAAAGAGCTTGCATATGCATCCTCTTATAATCATATTAGGGTTGTTTGTGGGAGGAGAAATAGGTGGTATTCTTGGAATGCTTGTTGCAGTACCGGTATTAGCTATTTTAAAAGTTGCTATTATGCATGCGAAAGTTCATTTTAAGAAGGAACAGCAGCGAGTGCAAGAGTGAGTTAGCGTATAGCTAAAACTCAATCTATTTAAAGCTGTCAAACTTATGGGCTCTCGCATGACTCTTTTTGATTGGTGACAAATCGTTTGAATGATGCTATTTATAGAAACATAACGAATCGACCAAAAAGGACCAGTGAAGTTTTTTCTATATTTGACAAATGAATAACTTCTCCATATAATCCATTTATAGAAGTATGAATTTAAAACGTTGAAGGATCGAGTATGTTATAGACCATCTGAATCCATAAGTAAGGATATAAGAGAGGAATTTCCGTAGGCTGAAAGAAATTCTAGGTGAAGGATAACAGAAAGCTAGTCTGGAGTGTAGCTAATCCCTACCGTTTGCCGCGTTAAGGCATCTAAAGTGATGAATTAAGACCAATATAAATCGTACTTGGTTCATAATTAGGGTGGTACCGCGAGTTTCTCTCGTCCCTTTTAGGGATGAGAGTTTTTTTGTGCGTAATTTTAAGGAGGTTTATATATGAAATATTTAACAGGTGCTCAAATTCGCCAAATGTATTTAGATTTTTTTAAGGAAAAAGGACATAATGTAGAGCCTAGTGCTTCTCTAGTTCCACATGAAGATCCAACACTTCTTTGGGTTAATTCAGGTGTAGCTACACTGAAAAAGTACTTCGATGGACGCGTTATCCCTGCAAATCCTCGTATTACAAATGCTCAAAAATCTATTCGTACAAATGACATTGAAAATGTAGGAAAAACAGCTAGACATCATACTTTCTTTGAAATGCTTGGTAACTTTTCAATTGGTGACTATTTCAAAGAAGAAGCTATCACATGGGCTTGGGAATTCCTTACTGATAAAAAATGGATTGGATTTGATCCAGAAAAATTAGCAGTAACTATTCACCCTGAAGATGATGAAGCTTTTGAAATCTGGAATAAAAAAATCGGCATTCCATCAGAACGCATTATTCGTCTAGAGGAAAATTTCTGGGATATTGGAGAAGGTCCAAGTGGTCCAAATACAGAAATTTTCTATGACCGTGGACCAGAATATGGTGATGACCCTAATGATCCAGAATTATATCCTGGTGGAGAAAATGAACGCCATTTAGAAGTATGGAATTTGGTATTCTCACAATTTAACCATAATCCGGATGGTACATATACGCCACTGCCTAAGAAAAACATTGATACTGGTATGGGGCTTGAGCGTATGGCATCGGTTGTACAAAATGTTCCAACAAACTTTGACACAGATTTGTTTATGCCAATTATTCATGCTACTGAAGAAATCTCAGGAACGAAATATCGTGAAAATGCAGAAGCGGATACTGCTTTTAAAGTAATCGCTGACCATATCCGAACTGTAACATTTGCTGTTGGTGATGGTGCACTTCCTTCAAACGAGGGTCGTGGTTATGTACTAAGAAGACTTTTACGTCGTGCAGTTCGTTATGCTAAACATATTGGTATTCATAAGCCATTTATGTATGAGCTTGTTCCTGTTGTTGGGGAAATTATGAAGGACTTCTATCCAGAAGTTTTAGAGAAAAAAGATTTTATCGCTAAAGTGGTTAAAAATGAAGAAGAACGATTCCATGAAACGTTACATGATGGTCTTCAAATTCTTGGCGATGTCATGAAAAAGGAATTAGCAGAAGGAAGTAAAGTTATTTCTGGTAAAGATGTATTCCGATTATATGACACATACGGATTCCCAGTGGAATTAACAGAGGAATATGCAGAAGAAAAAGGCATGACTGTTGACCATGACGGTTTTGAAAAGGAAATGGAAGAACAAAGAGAAAGAGCTCGTGCTGCTCGTCAAGATGTTGATTCGATGCAAGTTCAAGGTGGCGTATTAGGGGAAATTAAAGACGAAAGTACATTTGTTGGTTATACTCAATTAGAAGCTAATGGAAAAGTATTGGCAATTGTAAAAAATGGTGAGAAATTCGACTCAGCGTCTGAGGGAGAAGAAGTGCAGGTCATTTTATCAGAAACACCTTTCTATGCTGAAAGTGGTGGACAAATCGCTGACCAAGGTATTATTTCTAATGAAAATGTGAAAGCTATAGTTTTAGATGTTCAAAAAGCACCGAATGGCCAAAATCTTCACCGTGTGAAAATTGAAAGTGGTATTTTAGAAGATGGTGCTGAAATTGTAGCGGTAGTAGATAAAAACAATCGTGGTGCGATTACCAAAAATCATACTGCAACACATTTGCTTCACCGTGCATTAAAAGATACTTTAGGAGAGCATGTAAACCAAGCGGGATCTCTTGTTCAAAAAGATCGACTTCGCTTTGACTTCTCTCATTTTGGTCAAATTAAACCAGAAGAGCTTGAACAAATCGAGCAAATTGTTAATGAAAAAATCTGGGCTAGTATACCGGTTAATATTCATAGTAAAAACATTGAAGAAGCTAAAGCGATGGGTGCTATGGCGTTATTCGGTGAAAAGTATGGTAAAGTAGTTCGCGTTGTTTCTGTTGGTGATTATTCAATTGAGTTGTGTGGTGGATGTCATGTTGATAATACAGCTACAATTGGACTATTTAAAATCGTTTCTGAAAGTGGAATTGGCGCAGGAACAAGACGTATTGAAGCTGTAACGGGTGCAGCAGCATACAAACAATTAAACGATCAATTAAATCTACTAAAAGAAACAGCTACAGAATTAAAAACAAATCTTAAAGATGTACCAGCTCGCGTAGAAACATTACTAGGCGAATTAAAAGAGTTACAGCGTGAAAATGATTCTTTAAAAGCAAAATTAGGTAATATTGAAGCAGGTAACTTAATTTCTTCTGTTAAAGAAGTGAACGGCGTGAAAGTTTTAGCTGCTAAAGTACAAGCTTCTGATATGAATAATTTACGTACAATGGCTGATGAGCTGAAACAAAAAATGGAATCAGGTGTAATTGTTCTTGCAGCTGTTCAAGGTGAAAAAGTAAATATTATCGCTGCGGTAACAAATGATTTAATTCCAAAAGGATACCATGCAGGTAAATTAATTAAAGAAGTAGCTACACGTTGTGGTGGAGGCGGCGGAGGCCGTCCTGATATGGCTCAAGCTGGTGGTAAAAATCCAAATGAAGTAGATACTTCGCTTAATTTTGTTGATGAATGGGTAAAATCAATTTAAATAAGTATGTTATTGTTGTACAATAAATGTAATAATCTTATGAGTTCTTCAAGGGAGAATTCAAGAAGCGAGGTGTCCAAATGAGTTCCTTCGATAAAACGATGCAATTTAATTTTCAAGAAGAACCATTTGAAAGAGATGTTCAAGAAGTTTTGATGACTGTTTATAATGCATTACAAGAAAAAGGTTATAATCCTATAAATCAAATTGTAGGATACTTATTATCTGGTGATCCTGCTTATATTCCTAGACATCAAGACGCTAGAAACATAATCCGAAAGCTTGAACGAGATGAGATTATTGAAGAACTAGTTAAATCTTATTTAAAACATAATCGTGGTGACAAGTAAATGCGTTGTATAGGTTTGGACGTTGGGTCCAAAACAATTGGAGTAGCAATTAGTGATGCAATGGGTTGGACGGCTCAAGGCATTGAAACAATTAAGATTAATGAACAAATTCAAGATTTTGGATATAAAAGATTGAAAGAGCTTATTAATGAATATGAGGTTACAAAGGCAGTTGTGGGTTTACCTAAGAATATGAATGGTACCATTGGACCTCGAGGAGAAATTTGCCAAGAATTCGCAAAAAACTTCGAGAGAAAGTTTAAAATACCTGTTGTTCTATGGGACGAGCGTTTAACAACGATGGCTGCGGAAAGAGTATTACTGGAAGCAGATGTAAGCCGTGGTAAACGTAAGAAAGTAATCGATAAGATGGCTGCAGTGATGATATTACAAGGCTATTTAGATAGTCAAAACTAAAAATTATGAGGTGTCCGGAATGATGAATGAACATATTACAATCGTAGATGAAAATGGAAATGAACAGCTTTGTGAGATTATGTTTAATTTTCACTCTGATGAATTCAATAAAGACTATGTATTATGTTATCCAGTAGGGGAAGAAGATGAAAACGGAGAAGTTTTAGTACACGCATATGCTTATGTACCTGCTGATGATGATAGTGAAGGCGAGTTAATGCCAATTGAAACTGAAGAAGAATGGGATTTAATTGAGGAAATGTATAATACTTTCGTTTCTGAGCAAGAAGACGAAGAATAGAATGTTGAAAAAAGCTTCGCTAAAGATAGCGAAGCTTTTTTTATGCGATTTTTTAAATGTTTGTTATTTTTTATAAAGTTCATTAGATAAAAAAGGATGATTTCGAGCGCGAGCATCCTGAAGCGGAATGTAATTGAGCTTATATTATTTATTTGTTCATAGGCAACATTCTTTTCAATTAATAGCTGATCGCTACAGCGGTATAGCAGATGTTTTTACGGAAAATGTCGAATGCTTTCTTTTGGACAAAATCTTAATACATGAGATAGATAGAAGGAATTCGTTTATAGATAGAGATGGGTTTAGTATAACCTGACAAGAGCGATAACAGTTTATCTTACTTGAAAAAAATGAGGAATGCTGTGTAATTTTGTGTCATTTTTAGTATAATGTTGTTTGTAGTGTGTAAAAAGAAGGATAATCCGTTTTTCAAAAAAGTATAAAAGAATAACGTATAACTAGAAATGCGGTCTTTGTAGAATTCGGGGGGACGTTAATGACGGAAAATAAATCTTCAAAAAAAGAAGAAATGATCAAAAACCTTGCTGAAAGGCAAAATGAAGCCAAAACAGTAAGGAAAATTGTTTTTATTATAGCTATATCAATCTTAGTTGTATTTTTATTAACAGGAGTTGGAGCTTACTTCTATGTTCAATCTGCTCTAAAACCTGTTGATCCTGATAATAAAGAGCTACGAACAGTAGAAATTCCTATTGGCTCTTCTACAACATCTATTTCAAATATTCTCGCTGAAAATAATATTATAAAAAATGCAAAAGTATTTAAATATTATATTAAGTTTCGGAATGAGTCGAATTTTCAAGCCGGTAAATATGAATTGTCACAGTCTATGACTTTAGATGAGATTATTAAGACCATTCAGACTGGTAAGCTTATGCAGGAAGCAGTATTTAAGATGACTATTCCTGAAGGTATGCAATTAAAAGAAATAGCTAAAATTATAGCTGATAAGACATCTCAAGATGAAAAAGTCATTTTTGAAAAGTTAAATAGTAAAGAATTTGTGGCAAGTATGCAAGAAAAATACCCTGAATTATTAACATCAGAAATTAATGGTGCTAACATTAAATATCCTTTGGAAGGTTATTTATATCCTGCTACTTATGAGTTTTATGAAGAAAATCCAACATTAGAGTCAATCGTGGAGGACATGCTAGACAAAACATCAAAAGTTCTCGAACCATATAAAGAGCAAATGGAAGAGAAGAAATTCACGGTTCATAAATTGTTAACAATGGCTTCATTAATTGAAGAAGAAGCAACGGGAAAAACAGATCGTGGTCAAATTGCTTCAGTATTTTATAATCGCTTGAAAATTAATATGCCATTGCAAACAGATCCAACTATTGCTTATGCCAAGGGCGAACATATAAAAAGGACCTACTATAAAGATCTAAAGATTGATGATCCATATAATACGTATATGAATACAGGTTTAACACCTGGGCCGATTTCAAATGCAGGTATTACTTCTATAGAAGCCGCTTTATCACCTGACGAAACAGATTATTTATTTTTTGTAGCAAACAAAGAAGGCGAAACGTTCTTCTCTAAAACATTAGAAGAGCATAATAAATTGGTAGCTGAACATATTACTAACAAATAATGAATGGTTAAGACTATTTCACTTTGACTGTGTGATTATGTTACAATAGTAAAAGTTTGTATGAAAATAAGGCAAAACTACTTTTTTCCTCGGCATAATGCCGAGGTTTTTCAAAGAGATAAGACAGCTAAGTGTTGTTGTTTCCAACTTGTGAAGAGGCTGTGCATTAACAGCTTTGCGCTTGGTTTATCGTCTAGTTCTAGCGCCTGAAAGCCCTCTTCAAGGTCAAAAGTTCATCCTTCTTAGGTCAAAAGAGTGGGCTGCTAGAAAGGATTTGCCTTTTGATGTTTGGGATTGAACAAGGCGCTTGCGCTTTTCTTATAAGGAGTTGTAAGAATGAATCAAAAAATCAATGAGTATCTTGTCGATTTAACACCTTCTAGAAATGAATTTTTCAGCAAGATGGAAGAATATGCTCATGAAAATCACGTTCCGATAATGGAGATTATTGGGATGGAAGCTCTTTTACAATTTTTAAGACTTCATCGTCCTACTTCCATATTAGAAGTGGGGAGTGCAATTGGATATTCATCTTTAAGAATGTCTGATGCTTTGCCTGAAGCTAGAATTGTTACTTTAGAACGCCACCCAGAAAGAATTAAAGCTGCTAGGTCCTTTATAAAAGAGGCAGGAAAAGAGAGTCATATAACTCTTTTAGAAGGAGATGCTTTGGAATTAGCGGATGAAGTAAAGAAATTTGCTCCTTTTGATGCCATTTTCATTGACGCAGCAAAAGGCCAGTATATAAAATTTTTCGAGCTGTTTGAACCATTTCTTTCGCCTGAAGGTATCATTATTTCAGATAATGTGCTATTCAAAGAGAAAGTAATAGCACCGGAAGAATCGATTGGTCATAGAAGAGCAAGAGCTCTGGTGCGAAAAATTAAACATTTTAATAGCTGGGTAATGGAACATCCAGATTATCATACAGTAATCTTACCTATTGGGGATGGTATGGCTATTTCTAAAAAGAAAAATAAATGAGGTGAAGGAAATGAAAACACCAGAACTACTCGTTACTCCAACAAGTGTTCAAGATATTTTACCGTTGATTGAAGCCGGTGCAGACGCATTCGTTGTAGGAGAACAGCGTTATGGTCTTCGTCTTGCAGGGGAATTTTCTCGTGATGAGGTAAAGAACGCAATTGAGATTGCTCATCAGCATGGTAAAAAGGTATATGTAGCGATGAATGCTATTTTTCATAATAATTTAGTGGATGAATTGCCTGATTATGTACGTTTTCTTAAAGAAGTGAATGCAGACGCTATTATTTTTGGTGATCCAGCTGTATTAATGGTCGCTAGAGAAGTGGCTCCAGAAATGAAATTACATTGGAATACCGAAACAACTGCTACAAATTGGTTTACATGTAATTATTGGGGAACAAAAGGTGCTAAGCGAGCTGTTTTAGCTCGTGAAATTAATATGGATGCAATTGTGGAAATGACAGAGCATGCTAAGGTAGAACTAGAAGTACAAGTTCATGGCATGACTTGTATGTTTCAATCTCGTCGTACATTAATAGGAAATTATTTCGAGTATCAAGGTAAATCACTGAAAGTCGAAAATAGTGAGAAAAAGCGAAATATGTTTTTACATGATGAAGAAAGAAATAATAAATACCCGATATTTGAAGACTTTAACGGCACTCATATCATGAGCCCGAATGATATATGTATCATAGATGAACTTCAGGAAATGATTGAAACAGGCGTTGATAGTTTTAAAATCGATGGTATCTTGAAGAGCCAAGAATATTTAGTTGCTGTTACAAAGTTATACCGTAAGGCAATCGATCTTTGTGTTGAAGATGTCGATCGATATGATGAAGTTAAAGAACAATTATTAAATGAAATAGAAGCAATACAACCAGCTAATCGTTCTTTAGATACAGGATTTTTCTTTAAAGAAACGGTTTATTAAAGAATAAATGAATTGGAGGAATAGCCTTGAAAGCTATTACTAACAACAAAATCTCAGAGATTATTGATGGAAAACGAGTAATTGTGAAGAAACCTGAATTACTAGCTCCAGCAGGTAATTTAGAAAAATTAAAGATTGCTGTTCGTTATGGAGCAGATGCGGTTTATATTGGTGGACAAGAATACGGTCTTCGTTCCAACGCTGGGAATTTCACTTTTGAAGAAATGAAAGAAGGCGTAGAATTTGCAAATCAGTATGGTGCGAAAATCTATGTAACAACTAATATTTATGCCCACAATGAAAATATGGATGGATTAGAAGAGTATCTTGCAGGATTACAAGAAGCAGGTGTAGCGGGAATCATTGTTGCTGATCCGTTTATCATCGAAACATGTAGACGTGTTGCACCAAATGTAGAAGTTCATTTAAGCACACAGCAATCACTTTCGAACTGGAAAGCAGTAGAGTTCTGGAAAGAAGCAGGTATGCATCGAGTTGTTTTAGCTCGTGAGGCTAGTGCTGAGGATATTCGAGAAATGAAAGAAAAAGTGGATATTGAAATTGAAACTTTTGTGCATGGTGCAATGTGTATCGCCTATTCAGGGAGATGTACTCTTTCAAATCATATGACAGCTCGCGATTCTAATCGTGGAGGTTGCTGTCAGTCTTGCCGTTGGGATTATGGTTTATATGAAAATAATGCTGAAGGGGAAAAAGCTCTATTTTCTGAAGAAGATGAACCATTTGCAATGAGTCCAAAAGATTTAAAGCTAATTGAGTCTATTCCACAAATGATTGAATTAGGTATCGATAGCTTAAAAGTCGAAGGACGAATGAAATCGATTCATTACGTTGCTACAGTAGTAAGTGTGTATCGTAAAGTAATTGATGCATATTGCGCGGATCCAGAGAATTTTGTTGTAAAACAAGAATGGCTTGATGAATTAGATAAATGCGCAAACAGGGATACTGCTCCAGCTTTCTTTGAAGGCGTACCAGGGTATAAGGAGCAAATGTTTGGGAACCATAGCAAAAAGACAACTTTTGACTTTGTTGGCATGGTTTTAGATTACGACAAAGAAACTGAAATGGTTACTCTTCAACAAAGAAATTATTTCAAACCTGGCGATGAGGTAGAGTTTTTCGGACCGGAAATTGAGAACTTCACTTATATAATTGATAAAATCTGGGATGAAAAAGGAATTGAACTAGATGCTGCTCGTCATCCACTTCAAATTGTGAAATTTAAGATGACAAAACCAGTTTATCCGTTCAATATGATGCGAAAGGAGCTCTAAATAGTAAATGAGTAAAAAACCCATCGTTATAGGAGTTGCAGGAGGTTCGGGCTCAGGGAAAACGAGTGTAACTAAATCTATTATCAAAAGCTTTGAAGGACGTTCAATCTTAATGCTAGAGCAAGATTATTATTATAAGGATCAAAGTCATCTTCCTTTCGAAGAAAGACTTAAAACAAATTATGATCATCCGTTAGCGTTTGATAATGATTTATTGATTGAGCATATTAACAAACTGTTGAATTACGAAAGTATTGAAAAACCTGTGTATGATTATGCTCTACACACTCGTTCTAATGATGTGATCGAAGTTGAGCCAAAAGACGTTATTATCTTAGAAGGTATTCTTATTCTTGAAGATGAAAGACTCCGTGATTTGATGGATATGAAATTGTTTGTAGATACGGATGCGGATATTCGCATTTTACGTCGATTACAAAGAGATATTCAAGAAAGAGGTCGTACGATTGAATCAGTGATTGATCAATATGTTTCTGTTGTACGTCCGATGCATAATCAATTTATTGAACCGACAAAAAGATACGCTGACATAATCATACCTGAAGGTGGTCATAATTATGTCGCAATCGATTTAATGGTAACGAAAATAAAAACAATCCTTGAACAAAAGACAATTTTGTAATAACATGACTTGTATAATGTATATATTAACTAATGGATTATTTTGGTAATGGTGATTGCTAAAAAGTATTTACTATCATTTTTATCATGAGTAAAATGCGCGCCCTTTTCAAAAGGACGCGCAATTATGTATTTTTACATAATTTACAGAAAAAGAGCAAATAGCTCAAAGGAATCCGTAGAAGGAGTGAAGGGTCTTGGCAATTGAAAAAGTCTATCCAATGACAAAAGAAGGAAAACTCAAGTTAGAAAAAGAACTTGAAAATTTAAAATCAGTAAAACGTAAAGAAGTTGTAGAACGTATTAAAATTGCACGCAGTTTTGGTGATTTATCAGAGAACTCTGAATATGATTCAGCAAAAGAAGAACAAGCTTTCGTAGAAGGACGTATTACTACAATTGAAAATATGATTCGCAATGCAAAAATCATAGAGGAAAGCGAAGTTAATTCTGACGAAGTATCACTTGGGAAATCGGTTACATTTGTAGAACTTCCAAATGGAGACGAAGAAACTTATACGATTGTTGGTAGCGCTGAAGCAGATCCTTTTGAAGGAAAAATTTCAAACGATTCACCTATTGCGCGTAGTTTATTGGGTAAAGTAGTTGGAGAAGAAGTGACTGTACAAACTCCTGCTGGTGAAATGAACGTTAAAATCGTTTCGGTTAAATAAATATAGGTTTTAAATGCAAACACCTCGTCGAGAATGAAAGATGAGGTGTTTTTTTATGCTGAAAAAAAATCGAGCAATTGTCGTAGCTAGTGGTTTTTTATTGATATTTTGTTTGCTATTAGCTAGGTTAGTACAAATTCAGCTAGTGAGCACAGAATCCTATTCAAATCATCAAATTAATTTAATTGAAGAAAGTGTAAATCAACGAGTTCAAAGTATTGCTCTAGATGATGGGCGTGGTAAGTTTTATGATCAATCTGGTGAACCTATTGATCATGAACAAGTGGCTACCCTTATCCTATTTCCATTTTTAGATAATATGAAGTGGCCCATAGAGAAACTTGCTGATATTATTGGTGTATCTTCATCTGAGATTAAAACTACTCTTGCTAACGCAAAGGAACCTTTTGTATTTGAAAGGAATAATAAAGCGATTGTTCTGAGTGAACGACAGATGGAAGACATTAACGAATTAAAAATACCTGGTGTGTTTGCAACAAACCGAATTTTACCCTTAAAAAAACATTTAGCAGAGCAATTAATTGGTGGCTTAACAAGATCAGCTGATATCAAAAAGAAACGATATGGTGATCGCCAATTGCCGGCAATGACAATGGTAGGGGATAAAGGTCTTCAGGAGCAGCTTGACGCATATTTATTATCTGAGGGCGAATCGAGATTGGTCTATCATGTGGATGGGATTGGAGGACCGTTATTTGGGATTAATGTAAAATATTTATCACCGGGAAACGAACTATATCCTGTACGAGTTATCACTACGCTTGACAAAAAACTACAGCAGGCAGCTGAAGACATTGTAGACTCATCAGAGTATGGAATTAAAAAAGGTGGATTCATAATTATAGATATAGAGTCAAGTGAAATTCGCGCATCCGTTTCACGTCCGAGCATTGATCAAAAAGATCCGAATAAAGGAGTGGGAGCTAAAAACTTAATGTTAACACAAGCTACACTAGGATCTGTTTTTAAAACGATTGTATCAGCAGCCGCTATTGAGGAACAAATGGTGAATCCGAATACGTCATATAACTGTAATAGGCAGTTTGATGGGACACTTAATACAAATAGACCATTAGGGTATTTGAATTTCTATGATAGCTTTTCTCAAAGTTGTAATAAAACGTTCAGTGATTTGGCCATTAATCTTTCTAATAAAGATCCTGATTTACTAGAAGCCTATGCAAAAAAACTGCAGTTAGTTGGTAAATCAGGTTGGAGTGGCGACATTTTTCATTCGTCAGTTACGCAATTATTTGGAGAAGAAAACGGTCAAATATGGTTAAAAGATAGTGAGGATAAAAAAGATGCTAGACTTATCGCACAAACAGCTATTGGTCAACAAAATGTACAGGCCACACCATTAGCAGTAGCGAATATGATGGCTACTATTGCAAGAAATGGAGAAAAAAAGTTGGTTAAAGCTGTATCATCGATTGAATATGCAAATGGAACTACGGCAGCCGTTTTTAAAAATCAGGATATTAAGGGTGATACAATCATACTCCTGCAACAGCTAAAGAATTGAAACGATTACTAAATGGTGTAGTACAAGAAACAAAAGGAACAGCTGCTATGCTTCAGCAACTCCCTGTTCATGTTGCTGGAAAAACTGGAACTGCCCAAACGAATAAAGAAGAAGGTAAATGGAATATGTGGTTTGCTGGATACTTCCCAGCAGAAAAACCAAAATATGCGGTAGCAGTTGTTCGTTTAGATGCTGATACTAGTGAAAAAAGTGCAACAACTGTTATGAAAAAAATAGTTGAAACGGTCTACGAAATGGAAAATAAAGAAAATGAATGATTGGTATTGGATGTTTTCTGAAAGATTGTTGTTTTTTAATAAATTCAGTGCATTAAAACAATGGTACTTTAGTAGGGTGAAAAGATATCTAGATGCATATCGTTAAAAGTAGTAACGATGGATATGGATTAATGGAAAAGATATATTTGCTATTAAATAAGAATGAGAGCATGTTACAATAGAAGCTGAATTAAAAAAATGGGGTGATATATATGAGTGAAGAAAAACCCTCAAGAATTTCGACACGTTCTGAGAAAATTGGGAAGAAAAGAAAAGCAAATACCATATATAACATTTTGTTAACGGTTGTAATTGTGGCCATTCTTATCGTGGGCGCATCGATTTTCCTTGGTAAAGATGATGATAATTCTGCATCTTCAGAACCAAAAACATCCGAGCAAAATAAAGAAAAAGGAAATAAAGAAGAATCTGTGAATCATGAATCAAAACAAGAAGAGCACAATGATAATACGGATGTTGAGGATGAGGAAGAAGAGACTCCAAATGAAGATGGAGAAGATGATAAGGATGAGTCTTTAGGGGAACCAACTGTTATTGAAAATAGTGGCGACTCAAATGTTGAACAAACTTATACTAATCAGGATTGGAAGCCTGTGGGAACTGAGCAAACAGGAGAACACACTACTAACTATAATTCAAATTCAACAGATTGGAAAGAAATGGAGAGGGCGTTAGCGTACGGTGCAGGAATAGATGAAAACAATTTATCTGTATGGTGGATTGGAAATGGAGGAGCGCCTAATAAAGCTATTGGTACAGTATCACCAAAGGATAAAAGTGCAACCTTTAGAGTATATATTGAATGGGTCGATGGTGAAGGGTGGAAGCCTTCTAAAGTTGAAAAGCTAATCAAAAACGATAAAATTAGATAATAAAGTACAAAAAAGCATAATGCCTTTTAATGAGATAAAAGGCATTAT
>NZ_CABKRX010000073.1 GCF_902374955.1 Bacillus massilioanorexius | reverse complement strand
TTTTTTTATGTTTAGTCCTCCTTTATTTTCCTTTGACATACATTTTGAACAGCAATATAATTAGCCTACTAAATAATTAATAAACCTAATAATTAGTTTGGATAAATATAAAATAAGGTGGTGTTTTGTAATTGGAAGACCATGAAAAATATGAAAAGCTGATAAGAGCATTTATGCAATATAAACAGCTGGATTGGGAAAAAAAAAGCGTTGACGGATATAAGCCAAGCGAAGTACGCGTTTTAATTTGTATAGAACATGAAGCACTACAGGTAAATTCAGAAACTAAAGTTTCTGATATTAGCAAAATTTTAAAGGTTACTCCTCCATCTATTACGCAAATACTAAATAAGCTAGAAAGAGAAGGATTAGTGGAGCGAAGGATGGATACAAATGATCGAAGAGTTGTATTGGTTAAGCTCACAAAAGAGGGGAAAAACATCGCTCGAAAAGGAAAGAATAATTTCATAAAAATGTTTCATGAGTTACATGACTATCTGGGAGATGAGGATAGTCAAGAATTAGCCAGATTGCTCACAAGAACATTTACGTTTTTTAGTGAATCAAAAAATTTATAATTTAAAAGTGAGATGACGAATGTTTAGGTTAGTTTTACTATAATACTTAAATTTATCGGAGTGAAATCAATGTTTAATGGAGGATAAAAAATGCGTAAATTGCTACCATATTTAAAGCCGTTTATAGTGCCTATTGGCATTGTTATAGGCTTAATTTTTATTCAATCGCTAACAGAATTATTCCTGCCAACTTTAATGGCAGACATTATTGATAAGGGTGTTGTTAATCAAGATATCCCTTATATTTGGAAAATTGGCGGATTTATGCTACTTGTTGCTGCATTAGGTACAATATGTTCGGTTGCAGCTAGCTTTTTTAGTGCGAAGGTGTCCATGTCATTTGGAAAAAATTTGCGCTACAAAGTTTTTTCTCATGTAGAAAGCTTTTCTTTAAATGAATTTGATCAAGTAGGAACAGCTTCATTAATTACAAGAACAACTAATGATATCACACAAGTACAAAATGTTATTAATATGATTTTGCGTATGATGGTGACGGCTCCTCTTATGGCAGCTGGAGGAATTATTATGGCATACTCTAAGGATCCTGAGCTTTCGAAAGTATTAATTATTGCTGTTCCGATACTGTTTGTTGTGATTGGACTTGTAGTGTGGAAAGGGATTCCTTTATTTAAATCAGTTCAAGTGAAGCTTGATCAAGTAAACCGAGTATTACGTGAGAATCTGACAGGTGTTCGTGTTATCCGATCTTTTAACAGAATTAACTATGAAAAAAAGAGATTTAAAGGGGCAAATTCAGATTTAACTGAAACGACTATTAAGGTTAACAAGATAATGGCAACACTAATGCCAGCTCTTATGTTGATTATGAATTACACAACAATCGCTATCATTTGGTTCGGAGCACTTCGAATTAATCATGGTGACATGCTTGTAGGTGATTTAATGGCATTTTTACAATACGCCATGCAAATTATGTTCTCGATGGTTATGTTATCTATGATGTTTGTCATGATTCCACGTGCATCAGCATCAGCAAACCGAATAACTGAAGTGCTGGAAATACAGCAGACTATTATAGAAGAATCAAAGGACATACAAGCCAATAAAAAAGGTTATTTAGAATTTAAAAATGTTACATTCAGTTATCCAGGTGCTGAACATCCAGCGTTGGTAAATCTTTCTTTCCGTGCTGAGCCAGGTGAAGTTACCGCGATCATCGGAGGAACTGGCTCTGGTAAATCGACATTATTAAAATTAATACCGCGATTTTATAAAGTTGATTCTGGAGAAATATTAATTGATGACATAGAAATTAGTCAATTTTCATTAGAATCTTTACGATCTAAGATTGGTCTAGTACCTCAAAAGGCAGTCTTGTTTAGCGGAACTGTGAAGGAAAATATTTTATTTGGAAATGAGAATGCGACAGATGAGGAAGTTATTCACTCTGCAAAAGTAGCTCAAGCATATGAATTTGTCACTAATATGAAGGATGGTTTTGACTCGGAAATTTCACAAGGAGGTACCAATGTCTCTGGTGGGCAAAAGCAACGTTTATCCATTGCAAGAGCTCTCGTAAGAAAACCAGAAATTTATTTGTTTGACGATAGCTTCTCAGCGCTAGATTTCAAAACGGATGCAAAGCTTCGTGGAGCATTAAAGCAAGAAACAACAGATTCAACGGTGTTAATTGTTGCTCAACGAGTATCTACAGTAATGGATGCAGATCGAATTATTGTGCTTGATGAAGGAGAAGTTGCAGGTATTGGAACACATCAACAATTGATGGAAACTTGTGATGTTTATAAAGAAATTGTTTCTTCCCAACTTTCAGAGGAGGAGATTGCATGAGAAAAACCAATCAACATTCTAATCGAAAAGGACCTGGTTTTGGACCACCAGGTGCAGGAGCTCCTGTACAGAAGGCAAAAGATTTTAAAGGAACTTTAAAACGACTAATCGGTTATTTAGCTCCTTATAAAATTCGCTTAATATCGGTCTTTTTTGCGGCAATATTAAGTACGATTTTCATGATATTAGGTCCTAAGATATTGGGGAAAGCAACAACAAAAATCTTTGAAGGAATATCGATGAAATTAGCTGGAGTACCTAATGCAGCGATAGATTTTGACTATATCTTTCGTATTTTGTGCTTACTAGCAGGCTTATACTTATTTAGTTCGCTATTTAGCTGGATTCAACAATTTATCATGGCCAGTGTTGCCCAACGAACTGTTTACACGTTGAGAGAGCAAGCAGAGGATAAAATAAGCAGACTTCCATTGAAATATTTCGATGGTACAACGACTGGTGAAACATTGAGTAGGGTAGTAAATGATATCGATAACATTAGTACTACATTGCAGCAAAGTTTAACTCAATTAATTACATCTATCATAACTATTATTGGTGTAATTATCATGATGCTAACAATTAGTCCAGTGATGACATTAATTTTATTATTAACGTTACCTTTAAGTGCGGTAATCGCAGTATTAGTGGCCAAGAAATCTCAAGGATATTTTGTAGGTCAACAGAAATCATTGGGTGAACTGAGTGGTCATGTAGAAGAAATGTATACGGGTCATGAAGTTGTAAAGGCGTTTGGTCATGAGGAAAAAGCATTAGACGAATTTAAAGTTATTAATGAAAAATTGTATCAATCTGGCTGGAAAGCACAATTTATTTCAGGGGTAATCATGCCATTAATGCAATTCGTCAATAATTTTGGTTATGTATTAATCTCGGTAGTAGGTGGGATTTTTGTAACAAAAAGCTATATTTCAGTCGGTGATATTCAAGCGTTTATCCAATATGCACGCCAATTTTCTCAACCTATTACTCAGACAGCAAATATAGCCAATATTATTCAGTCAACTATTGCGTCAGCTGAAAGAGTATTCGAGTTATTAGATGAAGAGGAGGAGGTTCCAGAAGCGGCTCAAACAAAAGTTATTTCATATCCAAAAGGTCAGGTGACATTCGAGCACGTATCTTTTGGTTATAAAGAAGATGAGTTATTGATTAAAGATATGAATATACATGTTCAACCTGGCCAAATGATTGCTATCGTAGGTCCTACAGGGGCAGGGAAAACAACATTAATTAATTTGTTAATGCGTTTTTATGAAATCAATAATGGCAAAATCTGCATAGATGGTGTCGATATTAAAGAAATGAAACGTAGTGATTTGCATAGCCTATTTGGAATGGTTCTTCAAGATACATGGCTCTTTAATGGAACGATAGCAGATAATATTGCATACGGTCGAGAAGGAGCAACGAGACAAGATGTTGTTACAGCAGCTTGTGCTGCTCATGCCGATCATTTCATCCGTACATTACCAGAAGGATATGACACGGTATTAAATGAAGAAGCAACAAATATTTCACAAGGACAAAAACAGCTATTAACGATAGCGAGAGCAATTTTAGCTGACCCGGCGATTTTAATATTAGATGAGGCTACAAGTAGTGTGGATACTCGAACAGAAATCTTTATTCAAAAAGCGATGAATGCTTTAATGGAAGGTAGAACAAGTTTTGTTATTGCTCATCGTCTTTCAACGATAAAAGATGCTGATTTAATACTTGTTATGAACAATGGAACTGTAATTGAGCAAGGAAATCATAATGAGTTACTTGCGAAAAATGGTTTCTATGCTGATTTATATAATAGCCAATTTTCCGATGAAAGTTTAGCAGATGATGCTGGATAAATATTAAAAAGTAGTCAGTTTGTCTCTAAAAAGGGCCTCTGAAAAGCGATAATAATCACTTTTCAGAGGCCTTTAAGCTGTTGCTATCTACATTTTCATGAATATAAAGGTTGTTTGGTCTGGCGGGTGGTGTGAGCTGTGAATCCGCGTTCTTATTTAAATACTTTCTGAAGTTGATTCCTTCCTTTGTAACGTAGATATAAAAATCTATTTGGAATTGCAGGAATCATTTAAATTGTAGTATTGGTTTTGTCATCTCTGTACTAAAAAACAAGTTTGATTCATAGCTTATTAATGATAGATACTGTATTTTTTAGGAAATGAGAGGAGGAGCAAATTTTGACAGGGCAAAATCAATCGTGTTTACGATTTTCACTAGAAGAATCAATATGGTTCCCAAAAGGTCAAGAGGTCAGTGAACTATATTCGCTTTCCATTGAACCAAATGTTGTTATTTCAGAGCGAAATCAATATATTGTTATTGAAGGAACTCTGGAAGTATCTGGAGAATACCGAGGAGTTGAGGAGAGCGGAGATTGGGAATATACAGAAAGTACATCCATCACTCACACTAGGTATGTGCAAAATGTTGAACGAAATGAAGAGGATGATATTAATACTTTTTATCATACGTTCCCTGTTGATATAAGCATACCTGCAAATCGTATTGAAAATAGAAATTTAATTGAAGTAGATATATCAACATTTGATTACAATATGCCCGAGAATAGTTGCATTAAATTAGTTGCAGAATTACTTATTTCCGGTATTTATGATGAATCAGAACAATATGGGAATCAAACTGAATCACAACTGAATTATTCAATGCGAGAAGATGAGTTACAGCAAAATGAGGAATATACCACTATAGATGTATTTATGCCTCAATTTAATGAACAAAATCATCATGTTGACCAACTTGAGCGTGATCAGGAAGAAACGTCGATAAAAAAGGAATCGAGTATTTATGAGTCATTAATAAGACCAGCTGAAGAATCCATGATAAAAAAGGAATCGAGTATTTATGAGTCATTAATAAGACCAGCTGAAGAATCCATGATAAAAAAGGAATCGAGTATTTATGAGTCATTAATAAGACCAGCTAAAGAATCCATGATAAAAAAGGAATCCAGCATTTATGAGTCATTTACGGCTGAAGCTTATGCGAGACCAGAAGAAGATTCAAAGGTAAAAAGGGAATCTAGTGTGTATGAGTCATTCATGGCTGAATCCCATGCGAGACCAGTAGAAGATTCAACGAAGAAGGAAGAAGTACCTTTTCAAATGAGTCATTATCAACCGATAGGCAGTCGTCCATTTCAAACGGAATTCTCTATACCGATACCTACTTTTATGCCGGTAGATGTGCAAACCAATGAAGCATTACCTAACAGGGAAGAAATAAAAGAAGAAAAAGTAGAGAGTAAGGTTTTAGAAAGCTCGATTAATGAGAGTTTACAAGTTGTGAGAAATAACGAAAGTAAAATAAAAGTAGAGGAAAGCGTAGAAGAGGTCAAAATATATCAGCCTGCTAACAACCGAGAGGAAGCTTTAGATGTAAATGAAAAGCAGGAAAGTAAAAAAGAGCAAGAAAAAGTAGTTGAACATAATCGTTCTACTGTTAGCTTAACGGATTTCTTTGCCAAAAAAGATACAAATACTCAAACCAAATTAAAAGTATGTATTGTGCAAAATGGTGAAAGTATTACTGATTTAGCAAACCGATATCATGTTAGTAAACATGAGATTGTTTCTTCTAACGGTCTTAATAGTGAAAATGATATAACCGAAGGTCAGGTTTTATATATTCCAAGAGTTACAGTTCAAAAATAACTTGTAATACGCCTTGAAAGTGAGGAATGTAGATGGATAGGAGCGAAAAAAATCAAAAGGATATAGAATTTATCATCAATCAATATGAGCTTCAATTCCAGTATTCCGAATCATTTGGGCGGGTCTTTAAAGTATATACAACGGAAGGGACATTTGCTTTAAAAAAAATATCACCTTTGCATAGTATGGATTTTATTAAACATGTGCAACGATTGTATCAGAGAGGTTATAACCGTGTTGTACCTATCTATTTAACAAGTGATGGGCGCTATGGTGTTTTATATCAAAATAATCTCTACTATTTAATGCCTTGGCTAAATAATGAAGATTATGGTGAAAGAAATGAAAAGCATAAGCAAATGTTTCGAGAACTTGCTCGTATGCATGTATTGACAGCGAAAGATTTAAAGATTGAAAAAGAAGATAGAGAAATTCACTATCAAAAAACGACGGATACATGGGAGAAGCAGCAGAAGTTTTTAGAAGAATTCATTGAGCGCTGTGAAAAGAAATGGTATATGTCACCCTTTGAATTAATGTTTTGTTCTTATTATTACGATGTTTCCCAAGCACTTTCTTTTTCAACTAAGAAGTTAGAGGAATGGTATGATAAAACAAAAGACGATGAAAAAGTAAGGACAGTCGTTATTCATGGTAAAATTTCAATTAAGCATTTTTTGATTAATGATCGGGGTGCAGGGTATTTTATTAACTTTGAAAACTCAAAATCTGCACCTCAGCATTTCGATTTGCTCCCTTTCTTTGTGAAATATTGCAATTCATATCCAGCTCGTTGTGATGAATGTATAGAATGGCTATACCATTACTATAAATATTATCCAATGAGAGAAGAGGAAATGATGTTATTCTTAAGCTATTTAGCTTATCCAACTCAATTTTTGCAAACTGTTGAAGCATATCATGAGCGAAAATATGATCTACAATCCGAATATCAGTATGTAAAACAATTGCAAAAAAACTATTGGCAATTAAAAAATATCGAATATATTGTAATGAAAATTGATGAAATTGAAGCTCAAAAAAAAGCTGCGCAGGCTGAGGGTCAAGACAGTGAATAAAAGAGCTAGGGTTGCTAAGGTGTCTGAAATGTTATTCATTCAGGCATCTTTTTTACAATTTAAGAAAAGGATGTTGGATTTGTTCGAAGACTTAATTAACAACTATTGATTTGTAACAAAGTTTGTGGAAAATGCCTAAAATAAATAGCTGTTTCAAAACTATGAAACAGCTCAAATAATTTTAGACAGATTATTAATTTGACAATCATTTTGTTGAACATTTATTAGTTGTATTATTATGAACAGTTGAAACTAATAAGAAATAAATGTTGAAAATCAGTATGATAAACAAAACCTGCATGTGAGGAACGAGCGGAGAAGGCTTTGCATTTTCTAGCCACTAAGCGAACGGATTAAAGCCATTATTAATATAATACTTTAACAGAGTGTGCCTTTAAAAAATGTTGAATCGGATGCTTGCTGCTATACAAACTAAGACCAATAGTAATAAAACATCAAAAGTTGTTGGAAAGAAAAAAGTTCGTATGGCCTGAAATATACAAATTGGGATAATAAAAGGCTTACACATATTCATTAAGTTTCGGACCCATGGTGGTTTATTATACGGACTATATCGTCTTTTCATCTTTTTGTCTCCTTTATGAAAAAAGTTGAAAGTACATAATGAACTCAAGGATATCTATACAATTCTTTTGAGGTTATTGGTTTATACTTCCTTTTTTCAATTGGTCAATCATGCTTAATCTTTACGTTCCTTGATATTTTATGGAAAAGGGCGGGAAATGTGAATATATTGTAGTCAAGTAGAAAACAATTGAATATTATAAAGAAAAATGGTAAGAATGATTGACGAAAGAACCATTTTTTCTGTACTATAGTAATAATTAAATAATAGCAATAGCTGAGAATGGGAGTAGTAAGTTTGAAGTCTACTTTAAGAGAGAAAAGCCAATAGCTGAAAGGCTTTTTAAGTAAGAGCAAACTGAAGTAGCCCAGGAGCTGCTTTTATGAAATAGTTAGTAGTAAAAGCCGGTGTAGAGCCGTTATTATTTTAAGCGCCAATTAAGTGTACATAGATTTAATTGGAATAAAGGTGGTACCGCGAATCAACTCTCTTCGTCCTTTTTTAGGAAGAGAGTTTTTTTATGTTCAATTGAATGATTAGGAGGAAGACATAATGGACAATAATCAAACATCAATGCCGACTAAGTATGATCCGCAAACGATTGAAAAAGGTCGCTATGACTGGTGGGTAAAAGGTGGCTTTTTCAAGGCAGAAAGCGATGAGAAGAAATCGCCATATACAATTGTTATTCCACCACCAAACGTTACAGGTAAACTTCATCTAGGTCACGCTTGGGATACGACTTTACAAGATATTTTAACTCGTATGAAAAGAATGCAAGGATATGACGTTCTTTGGTTACCAGGTATGGACCATGCGGGTATTGCTACTCAAGCCAAGGTTGAAGAGAAGCTACGTAATGAAGGTGTTAGCCGTTATGACCTCGGTCGTGAGAAATTCGTTGAAGAAACATGGAGATGGAAAGAAGAATACGCTGGTCACATTCGTGAACAGTGGGCAAAAATGGGTCTTGGTTTAGACTATTCAAGAGAGCGATTCACACTTGATGAAGGCTTATCAAAAGCCGTAAACCAAGTATTCGTTTCTCTTTACAAAAAAGGTTTAATCTATCGTGGTGAGTACATCATCAACTGGGATCCGTCTACGAAAACAGCTCTTTCCGACATCGAGGTTATTTACAAGGATGTTCAAGGTGCTTTCTATCATATGAAATATCCTTTAGCAGATGGTTCAGGATGTGTTGAAGTTGCTACAACTCGTCCAGAAACAATGCTTGGAGATTCTGGTGTAGCTGTACATCCTGAAGATGAGCGTTATAAGCACTTAATCGGAAAGACAGTAATCCTTCCAATCGTTGGTCGCGAAATTCCAATCGTTGCCGATGATTATGTAGATAAAGAATTCGGTACTGGTGTAGTTAAAATGACTCCAGCACATGACCCTAATGACTTTGAAGTAGGTAACCGTCATAATTTAGAACGTATTCTTGTAATGAATGAAGATGGAACAATGAATGCAAAAGCTGGTAAATATGAAGGTATGGATCGTTTCGAATGCCGTAAGCAAATCGTAAAAGACCTTCAGGAACAAGGCGTTCTTATCAAAATTGAAGAGCATATGCACTCTGTAGGTCATTCTGAACGTAGTGGCGCAGTTGTTGAGCCATACCTTTCTACTCAATGGTTCGTTAAAATGCAACCTCTTGCTGACGAAGCAATTGCTCTTCAACAAAAAGAAGAAGAGAAAGTTAACTTCGTACCAGAGCGTTTCGAGAAAACATATTTACGCTGGATGGAAAACATTCGCGATTGGTGTATTTCTCGTCAATTATGGTGGGGACACCGTATTCCAGCTTGGTATCACAATGAAACAGGTGAAGTGTATGTAGGAACAGAAGCACCTGCTGATGCTGAGAACTGGACTCAAGACAAAGACGTATTAGATACTTGGTTCTCTTCAGCGTTGTGGCCGTTCTCAACATTAGGCTGGCCAGATGAAAACAGTGAAGATTTCAAGCGTTACTATCCAACATCTGCTTTAGTAACGGGTTATGATATTATCTTCTTCTGGGTTTCTCGTATGATATTCCAAGGTAGGGAATTTACAGGACAACGTCCATTTAAAGATGTTCTGATTCACGGTCTAGTTCGTGACAGTGAAGGACGCAAAATGAGTAAATCTCTTGGCAACGGTGTTGATCCAATGGATGTAATCGACAAGTACGGTTGTGATTCATTACGTTATTTCTTATCAACAGGAAGCTCACCAGGTCAAGATTTACGTTTCTCGATTGAGAAAGTAGAAAGCATTTGGAACTTCGCGAATAAGATTTGGAATGCATCACGTTTCGCGTTAATGAACATGGATGGCATGACATACGAAGAAATTGACTTAACTGGTAAAAAATCAGTAGCAGACAAATGGATTCTTACTCGCTTAAATGAAACAATTGAAACAGTTACTCGTCTAGCTGATAAATATGAGTTTGGTGAAGTTGGTCGTGTGCTTTATAACTTCATCTGGGATGATTTCTGTGACTGGTATATCGAAATGGCGAAGCTTCCACTATACGGTGAAGATGAAGAAGCGAAGAAAACAACTCGTTCTATCCTTGCTTATGTATTAGATAACACAATGAGATTGCTACACCCATTCATGCCATTTATCACAGAAGAAATCTGGCAAAACCTACCTCACAAAGGGGAAACAATTGTAAAAGCAGCATGGCCAACTGTGAATGAAAATCTTACTGACAACCAAGCGGCTGAAGATATGAAGCTATTAGTGGAAATCATCCGCTCTGTACGTAATATTCGTGCAGAAGTAAATACACCACTAAGCAAGAAAATCAACTTAATCTTAAAAGCGAAAGACGAAAAGATTGCTCAAAGTTTGAAAGATAACAGCGGCTACATCGAACGCTTCTGTAATCCTGAAGTATTAACAATCGGTACAGATGTTGAAGAGCCAAGTCAAGCAATGACAGCTGTTGTAACAGGTGCAGAAGTAGTTCTTCCTCTTCTTGGGTTAATTAATGTTGAAGAAGAAGTGAAGCGTCTAGAGAAAGAACTTGATAAGTTGAACAAAGAAGTAGAGCGTGTTCAGAAGAAATTAAGCAATGAAGGCTTTGTGAAGAAAGCACCTGAAAAGGTTATTGAAGAAGAGCGTGCAAAAGAAAAAGATTACAGCGAAAAACGCGATGCGGTTATTCGTCGTATTCAAGAATTACAAAATATTTAAATGATGTGAAAAAGCATGTTAGGGTTAACCTAACATGCTTTTTCTTTGCTTGTTCATACAGATGGTATGCAAATATAACCATCAACGGAATATAGCTTTGAGCATGAAATCAATTTGGAAACATAATCAATACGATGAACTTTAATTCTAAAAAGTAAAGAGGATCACTGTATTGACAGTAGGATTTAATGGTGGTATGTTTTTTTTGTAGTATTATACAAATTGAATACTCTGTTAGGTGAGGCTCCTGTATTAGAGATAAGCTGCTGCCCAAAAATGTCGAGAGACGCCAATGGGTCAACAAGAAAGGTCGGATGAAGGCCTTTTTTAACGTAGCTGGTTGTTAACCTATGCTATACAGTGCCAAAGCTCAACGATGGAGAATAGAATATTACTGTAAGTGAGTTATATATTTAACCCTGCTTATGGTGTTTATTTAACTAGGATTTTAACCTTTATTTCTCTTTCGTGAATAAAGGTTTTTATTTTTTTATCAGGATTTGCGCCCATGTAAATCGTGAATATTAACGAATTCAAGCTTTAGAGCTTGGAAGAATGGAAAGGATGTGAGGAGCGTGAGTAGTGAGGACCCGTCGCCGAATAGTACCAACATTGAAGAATTATTACTTAGCTGTTCCTCACATTTGAGGTGAACAGCTGTAAGAGGGTGATTGCATGCTGTCTATCTATTGTGTAGATAAACAAGAAAAATTAATTCAAGTACCTAATAGTACAAAAGGATGTTGGGTAAATGTAGTTAATCCAACAGTTGAAGAAATTAATCGACTAGAAAGAGACTTTCAATTGGAAGATACTGATTTTCTTAGAGATGCGCTAGATGAGGAAGAACAAGCTCGTGTTGAAAAAGATGAGAATGAACTCAGAATCATTGTTGAAATTCCAATTTGTTCAAAAGATGATGAAGGTAATGAAGAGTTTGGAACCATACCGTTGGGATTAATTGTAAAAGATGATATCATGATTACCATTTGTGCACAAGAAAATGAAATTATGAATGTATTTACGAATAACCAATTAAAGAATTTTAATCCTAAATTGAAAACCCGATTTGTATTACAGCTTTTTCAGCAAATCGCTTCCTACTTCTTAAGATACTTAAGAAGAATAAATAAAATGTCTAATAGTATTGAGAAAGAGCTACATCTAGCTTTAAAGAACTCTAAGTTGCTAGAATTATATACTTTAGAGAAAAGTTTAGTCTATTTTTCAACATCATTAGAATCTAATCATTTTATTATGGAGAAATTTTTATCACAAAATCATTTGAAAATGTATGAAGATGATCAAGGTTTATTGAATGATGTTATTATAGAAAATAAACAAGCGATACGAATGGCGCAAATTTATAGCTCGATATTAGGATCTACGATTAATTCGTTTGCTTCCATTATATCGAATAATGTAAATCATATTGTTAAGATGCTTACTTCGGTAACAATCATTATCGCTATTCCTACAATGTTAGCAAGTATATATGGTATGAATGTAAAATTACCATTTGAAGGACATTTACATGCATTTTCTATGATCATGATTACCTCAACTGTGCTTTCTATTATTGTTGGTTTAGTATTTTGGAAGAAGAAATATTTTTAATGATGAATATAAAAAGACGACTTTTCCATATATGAATGGAAGGTCGTTTTTTTGTATAGCTCAGTTAAATAATATCGTTGATTTTGATTTATTTTAAGTGAAAATGTTAGGCAAACTGTAAGTACAATAAGAAGGGGTTTTCATTTATGTGGAGAGGTTCAGTCTATACATCTCTACACTATAGTGTGTGCTTTTCTTATTGTACAGTGTATTTTTTTTCATATATGATAAAAGATAGTGCTAAAATAAATAAAGCGGATTGACTATTCAAAAGGGGAATTATTATGCTGCAAAAAATAGAGGATATGTACGATTATTTTGCTAAACGAGAACAACGCTTTGGAATGAATTTTGGTTTGGAAAGAATGGATGCATTATTAGAGGGGCTACATATACAACATAATCAGCAAAAGTTTATTCATTTAGCTGGTACGAATGGTAAGGGATCAACCTTGCATTATCTGAAGAAAATATTATCTTCACAAGGCTATAGAGTTGGGACGTTTACTTCTCCGCATATTGAAAGTATTAAAGAAAGAATTATGATTAATGATGAATATATAGAGGAAGAAGATTTTTTACGTTTATTCAATACAGTGGTTCAATATGTTGAAAGTATGGAGCAGGAGAATGTTTTTCCTACCCAGTTTGAGATTTTGACTATTATTGCACTTATGTATTTTCAAGAGAAAAAACCTGATTATGTATTAATGGAAACAGGTCTAGGAGGTAGACTTGATTCAACGAACGTAATTCACTCACTTATTTCCATTATTACAAATATATCGTTAGATCATACTAATATTCTAGGGAATAAAATAAGTGGCATTGCAGCTGAAAAAGCGGGAATTATTAAAGAAGATTCTATTGTCATAACTGGAGTAAAGGATGAAGAAGCATTACCAGTTATTAAAGCAAAAGCTTCAGAAATGAATAGTGAAATACTTGTCATTAATGAGAACTTCTATGTTGAAAGTAAAATGCCTACTCAAAATGGCGAAGTATTTCATTACTGTTTTGGAAATCATACATTTGAAGACTGTATGATTTCGATGTTAGGGAAGCATCAGATTGACAATGCATCTTTAGCAATAACAGCTGCTTTAGTACTACGTGATAAATATAACGTTACCCTTACTAATGAGGCGATTAGAACTGGCTTATTAGCTGCTAACTGGAAAGGTCGCTTAGAAACGATTAGTGAGACTCCAAAAATTATTGTTGATGGATCACATAATGAAGCAGGAATCTCTGCTTTAATTGATACACTAAAAGCGAGATACCGTGACAAGAAGATTATTATCGTGACAGCAGCGCTTGCTGATAAAGATGTGGATTCTATGATATCCATGCTTGAAGAAGTAGCGGACCACATGATTTGTACTCAATTTGAAATGGACCGTGCACTTGAGGCTGAAAAGCTAGCAACACATTGTAAAAATGTACCGTGTAGTATCGAGATGTCTTGGGAGAAAGCTTTAGAAAAAAGCTTAGAAATGGTGGATGATGATTCATTAATCGTTGTGACAGGTTCACTTTACTTTTTATATTATGCTAGACCTTATCTAATGAAATACTGATTGAAAAGTAAGAAGTATAATAGTGTATGATGCTTAATCTACATGAATAAAGCAGCTCCAAATTCTAGGATGGACTTTTGGAGGTGCTTTATTTGTTTTAGTTTTGAAATTTTAATTTTTACAAAATTGTGTATTATATGGATAATTTTGCTATATTGTCTTAATGGTAGAATAAAATACGTTATAATAGTGTAATAGTACGGTTTGAAGTTAATATGGAAAATAATAGTTCTAAGGAGAAAATATGGAGTTATTTGTATTTTTTTATCTTGGTGTAGTCGGTTTGATTTTTGGTTCATTTTTTAATGTAGTTGGCTTACGAATTCCAAAGAAACAGTCTATTGTGCATCCAAGATCATCGTGTCCAAACTGTGGGCGTGTACTTACTAGTAAGGAATTAATTCCTGTTTTCTCATACTTGATACAAAGGAGAAAATGTCGGAACTGTCACGTGCAAATTTCTTTTATCTATCCAATGATGGAATTACTAACGGGCCTATTGTTTGCTGTTACCCCTCTAATTATCGGATGGAATAGTCAACTTTTTGTTGCATATCTGTTTATTTCAATGCTTATGATCATTACGGTATCTGATATGGCGTATATGGTAATTCCAGATAAGATTCTCCTGTTTTTTTTAGTTGTATTTATTATTTTGCATTTTTTTTTATCGATGCCGTCATGGCTGGATTCTATTGCTGGAGCTGTAATTGGTTTTGGAATATTATTTCTTATAGCTTTAATTAGTAATGGCGGTTTGGGTGGAGGAGATATCAAATTATTTGCTGTCATAGGTTTTATATTAGGTTTAAAGCTTACACTATTAGCTTTATTTTTTTCTATTTTTTACGGTGCTTTTATCGGTCTTTTTTTAATGGGTTTCGGATTCGTGAAAAGTAAGCAACCAGTGCCATTTGGTCCATTTATTACAATTGGATCATTAACGGCTTATTTCTTTGGGGGAAGAATTGTTAATTGGTATTTTGGTGTATTTATTTAGTGGAAATTTTTGGTTTTAAGTAATAGAAAAGTGCTAGTGCTAACAGTTTAGAGTTGTATTTTACTAAGGATCTTATGTGGTGGTTTCGAAATATTAGAAGATTTGAAAAAAGATTTACCACAAATGGAAGCTACGAAGCCTAGTGAAAAGAAAAAACCGTTGAGTACAAGTCCAATGACACTAAAATTGGTTCGTCAACCTAAATCAAGCAACAGAGGAGATTATATCAATTAGATAAAAAGAGTTTATCGGTTTATCATTTGCAAAAAGGAAATGAAATATCATAGCGAGCTTGCATCAAAATATAAAGATAACTGTTTTAAATTTGTATTCATAAGAAAAGTAAAAATAAGTTCGAGTTTTTTATTTGTCATTGGAATTACTCTGCAACCCTAAATAATAGGTAGGAATTTGTTATTCATAATAGGGTCGTGTAGATTATGATACGAATGGCAATTTAATATATTTTCTCCCGATTTTAGAGAAATAAATCAAAAAATCTCGCTATTTAGATTTATTTGACGAAAGCTATTGATAACAAGACGACAAAAGTCTTGTTATTTTTTTTTTCGACTATGATAGGATGAAACAAAAAGTCGAGAGGAGGCAGCTTTCAATGGACAAGCTCGACCGTCAAAATACGATTAAAATCAAATTAAATAATAAAGGAAAGCAATATAAAGAAGAGGAGATTGAGAACAAAAAAGTCGTTCATTCACAGCAACCAGAAGAAAGTCAAGAAGATATTGACCAAACAGCTGCAACCAGTACATCTAACGAGGAAAATAATAAGGAAGATGAAAGTTTTGAATGGGTGTTACCATCTGAAGAATATAAAGAGCAACCGACTGTGGAAAGTAGTATTTTTACTTATACTAGTAAAGAAAAAACAGTAAATAAGAATCGAGGATTTCAAAAACTTGTTTTATCCGTTGTAGTAGCAATTTTTGTAGGTTTTGGACTTATGTATGTTGTTTTAAAAACAATAACAGCTAAAGAGGATTTACCGGTAACTAAAATAGAAGAAACGAAGCCAGTTAACTCACAAAAGCCATCAGAATCTATTTCTTTATTTCCAATGGTAATAAATGTGGTTCAAGGAGGGGTCTTTAGTAGTAAAGTTGCTGCTGAGGATCAGCAACTTCAATTTATTAATCAAGGAATTCCGGCTGAGGTTATTACTCAAAAGGACAAGTATTATATTGTCCTTTTCGCTAGTGATTCTCTAGAACATGCTAAAGAGATTTCAACAAAATATAAGAATCAGATTTCTGATGCTTACTGGAAAGAGTTTACGCTTGAAGGAGGAACATCAAAGTTATCTAAGCAGGATATTCAAAAAATTGTCGCAACTAATGCACTATTTAAACAGTTAACGAAAGTTTCTACTAACGTTATGCTATCGACAGGTCAAGTGGATACGAGTAAGTTGCAATCAACCTTACAAGATGTACAAAAAATGAAGGCGGATAATGTTAAGATTGACGAATTGGTTTCTATTTTATCTAGTGCCATCAGTGAAATAAAAGAAAATGCAAATTCTTTTGAAGATAGTATTAACATTCAATCACAATTATTACAGTACATTACATTATATACTGAGTTAATAAAGTCATAATTCAATTATTTTCTGGGAAATAAGACAATATTCGCAGGTCTAATTATGTGTTATTTACCATTATATAGTATGAAATGTAAATGTAATGAAACCGTTAATTTATTATGATTCATTCTGAGAGGATAAAGTGATAGACTAAATCAGTAAAGTAGGAATCTGAGGGTAAGGGAAATATCCGTCATACTACTTCTTAGCTCATTTAAGTAGCATGACGGATATTGTTGTGTTTGCACGGATTGCTCTAAGCGGTTATTGTAGAAAAAGTCTAAATTTGATACGATTATATTGTATCTCTCTGTATGAATAAAAATTAAAGGTTAAGGTGAACTACATGACTTCTCTTATATTAGCTTCTGCATCACCCCGAAGAAAAGAACTTCTTACTCTACTAGATATTCCCTTTTTATCGTATTCCACTGATATTGATGAAACCATTTTACCTAATACTGCACCTGAGGAAGCTGTTCAACAGCTTGCATATAAAAAAGCATATGCTGCTCTTCAAACACATAGTCAAGCAATCATCATTGGCTGTGATACAATAGTTGTGCATAACGGCAATATACTTGGTAAGCCAAAGGATGCCGAAGATGCTATCAATACGTTATCACAGCTCTCTGGTCACACTCATTCTGTTTTAACTGGTGTTAGTATTATGACTAAAGACAGTAGTATATGCTTTTATGAGAAAACGGAAGTGACATTTTGGGAGCTTACACAGCAGGATATTTTAACGTATATTGACAGCGGTGAGCCATTTGATAAAGCTGGCTCATATGGGATTCAAGGAAAAGCAGCTCTATTTGTTAAAGGAATACAAGGTGATTACTACAATGTTGTAGGTCTACCTGTATCTCGATTGGCTCGAGAACTTTCACAGTTTCGTTAATACACCTATACGAAATAATAGCTTTCTTTTTTGTCATGGAAATACAAAAAAGAAAGGATGAATTTTCAATTGAGCGGATCTATGATGATACGTGATTTTCCAAATAGTGAAAGGCCACGTGAACGTTTTATTCACGGAGGGCCGCAAAGTTTGTCGAATCAAGAATTAATTGCGTTACTTTTACGAACAGGGACGAAAAATGAATCTGTATTACAGCTCTCTGAACGATTAATCGCCCATTTTGATGGTTTAAGAATGTTAAAAGATGCTTCGATAGAAGAAATTACAAGCATTAATGGAATTGGCGAAGCAAAAGCTATTCAATTATTAGCGGCTGTTGAGATTGGCAGGAGAGTGAGTAATCTATGCTATACAGATCGATATGTTATTCGTTCACCTGAGGATTGTGCAAATTATTGTATGAATGATATGCGTTTTCTAACTCAGGAACATTTCGTTTGTATTTATTTAAATACAAAAAATCAAGTGCTCCATAAGCAGACAATATTTATTGGTAGCTTGAACGCATCCATTGTGCACCCTCGTGAAGTGTTTAAAGAAGCCTTTCGTCGTTCTGCTGCTTCTATTATATGTATTCACAATCATCCATCAGGAGACCCAACTCCAAGTAAGGAGGATATTGAGGTAACAAAAAGATTAATAGAGTGTGGTAAAATAATAGGGATTGATGTTTTGGATCATTTGATTATTGGTGAGAAAAAATATGTTAGCTTAAAAGAAAAAGGATATTTATGACACTTTCATATTAAAAGCCGTTGTACTATAATATAATTTGTGATTTTTTAGTAAAACAATGAAAAATAATGATAATAAAAACAGTGGTTTATACTAATAATTGTGAATTACTTTAACTTGTTTTGAATTGATGTTCAGAAAGGGAGATACATTTATGTTTGGAATTGGTACGAAAGACCTTGGGATAGATTTAGGGACAGCTAATACACTTGTATATTTAAAAGGAAAAGGTATTGCAGTGCGTGAACCGTCTGTAGTAGCTTTTCATACAGATACTAAACAAATTGTTGCCGTAGGTAATGATGCGAAAAATATGATTGGACGTACTCCAGGTAATGTAGTGGCTATGCGCCCTATGAAAGACGGAGTTATCGCTGATTACGAAACTACAAAAGAAATGATGAAATATTACATGAATCAAGCACAGAAGAAGGGCGTTTTTGCTCGTAATCCTTATGTAATGGTTTGTGTACCTTCTGGTATTACTGCAGTTGAAAAACGTGCTGTTATTGATGCTACAAGACAAGCTGGAGCCCGTGATGCATATACGATTGAAGAGCCTTTTGCAGCTGCAATTGGTGCAAACCTTCCTGTATGGGAGCCAACTGGTAGCATGGTAGTTGATATTGGTGGTGGTACAACGGAGGTAGCCATTATTTCACTTGGTGGAATTGTAACAAGTCAATCTGTACGTGTTGCTGGTGATGAAATGGACGAGTCTATTGTAAACTACATTAGAAAAACGTATAATTTAATGATTGGTGAAAGAACAGCTGAAACAATTAAAGTGGAAATTGGATCAGCAGGAGATGCTGAAGGTATTGAAAATATGGAAATTCGTGGTCGAGATTTACTGACAGGATTACCAAAAACAATTGAAATTTCTGCAAAAGAAATTTGTGAGGCATTACATGACACAGTATTTGCAATTGTTGAATCCGTAAAGAATACATTGGAAAAAACTCCGCCAGAATTAGCAGCAGATATTATGGATCGTGGAATCGTGTTAACAGGTGGAGGAGCTTTACTTCGCAATTTAGATAAAGTAATCAGTGATGAAACAAAAATGCCAGTTATCATTGCGGAAGATCCACTTGATTGTGTAGCAATCGGAACAGGTAAAGCGTTAGATCATATCCATGAATTTAGAAATCGTGCAAAAATATAATAAATAAGACTTAAAGCTCTTCACATTCTAAGGTATACTTATGTATGTGAAGAGATTTCTTTACGTTTTTTTATCAGATAATGATGGATATAAATTTATATCCTCTTTCTTGCCACAGAGCACTAGTCCCTTAAGGACATCAGTTAACCCATCCAGAAGGGCAATAGCATCCTTCTAGCCGGCTCATCTGATGCTGGTCGGGGCTTACCAATGTGCTTGCGCTTTTCTTATAATGTTTTAGAAACATGGCTTTGTATATATGAATGGTTGGTATCACAAATATAGTCGTCATTTCTTGAGAGTATGTCTCTATTGACAATAAATACTCTTTAATGAGAAGAGAATATTTGAAATGTTCTATAATATTAACTGTGTAATATCGTAAAGCCGAAAATTAAATAAGATTATCATTAATAGAGGTGTACTCATGCCACAGTTCTTCCTAAATAAGAAACTTATCGTGCTTTTAATAAGTATAATTATTCTCGTGGCATTGATTGGTTTTTCATTAAAAGAAAAAGATAGCCGTAGTTGGCCAGAACAATTTGTAAAGGATACAACTGGTTTTTTTCAGCAAATTTTTCATACACCAGCACAATTTATAGTTGGTGTTTTTGAAGATTTACGTAATCTTCAAAATACTTATGAAGAGAATGAAAAACTAAAAGCTCGCTTGAACGAATATGTACAGCTTAAAACACAAGTTCAAGATCTTGAAAAAGAGAAAAAAGAGCTAGAAGATGCCTTGGACAAGCAAGATGATTTGCGTGATTATTCACCTGTTCAAGCTACTGTAATTGGTAGAAACCCTGATAGATGGCAGGAGCTAGTTATTATCAATAAAGGTAAACTTCATGGTATTGAGAAAAATATGGCCGTGATGACATCGAAAGGTTTAATCGGGAAAGTAAAATCATCAAATCAATTTTCCTCTACTGTACAATTATTAAGTACAATGGATCCAAAAAATCGTATTTCAGCTGCTATTCAGTTAGGTGGTAACAAAGAAATTTACGGTTTAGTAGAAGGATACGATCAAGAGAAAAAACGATTGCTTTTGAAGAAAATTCCATTTGATACAAAAGTTAAAAAAGGTTCATATGTTATAACTTCAGGTTTAGGTGGAGTTTTTCCAAAAGGATTACCAATTGGTGAAGTTGAAGAAGTTAAAATCGATCAATATGGTTTAACTCAAACAGCTTATATTAAACCATTCGCTGATTTTTACGATATTAATCATGTAATGGTAGTAGACCCAAAACTGGATAAAAAGAAAGTCACAGCAGGACTAGAAGATGTAGAATTTGGGGAGGGTGGCTTGTGAAAAAGCTATACATCCCCATATGTTTAGCCTTATTATTTGTATTTGAAAGTTTGTTTTTGAATCTTTTTTCAGAAGGCTTTTTTAATAGTGATTATTTATTTGTTCCTCGATTTTTGATTATCTTTTTTGTCTTCTTTGTAGTATATGGAAATCGACGTTCTGTAATTGTGTATGGTGCAATTGTTGGACTTATTTTTGATATCACTTATACCGAAATATTAGGAATTTACTTATTTGTATTTCCTGTGATTATTTATTTAGTGTCAAAAGCAATGAAGGTGTTACAAAATAATATATTTATGGTATCGCTGATTTCTTTGGTCACAGTCGTGCTTTTAGAATTTATTATGTATGGTGTTAATTACATTTTAGGTTTTGCAAATGAGACATTACAAGAGTTTATGATGATCCGTTTATTACCGACTCTGCTATTGAATTTAGTGTTTATCATTATATTTGCTTATCCGTTCAAACAATTATTTGTAAAGTATGCAACGGATGAAAGTCAAGATTCTTTTTTTAGAAAGCGTTCTTAACTACTATTTTTCTTATGGCTTTAAAGGATTTCGAAATGACAGTGTAGAATATAGAATTGTTGAGGTGGCATGGCGTGATAAATAATAGAAATTTACAAAATGTTATAATCAAAGGCACAAAAGATGGACTTACGCTTCATCTCGATGATTCTAGTTCTTTTAAAGAGATTATTGAAGAACTAAAAGAAAAGCTTTTTTCTTCTGCCGGATTACAAAAAGACGCTCCGTCAATGAGTGTCAATGTACATACAGGAAATAGACAATTTTCTAAAGAAGAAGAAGAACAAATTATTTCTACTATCCAAAGTAATAATAAATTAGTTGTAGAAAAAATATTATCTAATGTTATTATGCGACAGGAAGCCATGCAGTTGAAAATGGCTACTGAAATCAAGTCGATTGTTGGAATGGTGCGTTCTGGACAGGTACTAGAAGTCCCAGGAGATTTATTGTTGATTGGTGATGTGAATCCTGGTGGAGTTATACTAGCAGGTGGAAATATTTTTATTATCGGTTCTTTAAAAGGAAGAGCGCATGCAGGCTATGATGGTAATAAAGAAGCCGTTGTTGCAGCGAGCTTCATGACTTCTGCCCAAATTAGTATTGCAGAAGTGAACACTACAACTGTTACATCTGTATCAGAGGATAGTTTAAGTTTATATTGTGCCTACTTAAATAATGAACAACAACAGATAGTCTTCGATAGAATTCAAGCTTTAAAAGAACTTAGACCTAATTTAAATAGATTAGAAGGGGGACTCTAATCGTGGGTGAAGCAATAGTTATTACATCAGGCAAAGGTGGAGTTGGAAAAACAACGACCTCTGCAAATCTTGGAACGTCACTTGCCCTTATGGGAAAGAAAGTTTGCCTTGTAGATACTGATATAGGTCTGCGCAATCTAGATGTTATTATGGGACTTGAGAATAGAATTATATATGATCTTGTCGATGTAGTGGAGGAGAGATGTAAGATTCATCAAGCTCTTGTTAAAGACAAACGCTTTGAAGGGTTATTATATTTATTACCAGCAGCACAGACAAGTGATAAATCTGCCGTTTCTCCAGAACAAATGAAAAAGTTAATTTCAGAATTGAAGCAAGACTATGATTATATCATTATCGATTGTCCAGCAGGAATTGAGCAAGGATATAAAAACGCAGTTGCTGGTGCAGACCAAGCTATCGTTGTAACAACTCCTGAAAAGGCTGCTGTACGTGATGCGGATCGTATTATTGGTCTTCTAGAAAAGGAAGAAAATGTTGCGGCTCCTAGGCTCATTATTAATCGTATTCGTAGTCATATGATGGGCAATGGAGATATGCTTGATATTGATGAGATTACTACGCATCTATCTATTGAATTACTAGGGATAGTTACAGATGACGATCAAGTAATTAAAGCTTCGAATCAAGGAGAGCCAATAGCGATGGATCCGAATAATCCAGCCTCTATTGCTTATAGAAATATTGCTCGTCGTATTTTAGGCGAATCCATTCCATTACAGCCGTTAGAAAGTCAACAAACGGGTGTGTTTGCGAAAATTAAAAAAATGTTTGGTGTTCGTTAACCAATAATACATAAGTAAAGGTATTCTAAAAGTTTATTTTAGGATACCTTTTTTATTTTTGCTGTTTTTTATAAGATTGTTGTTTCTAAATAAGTTCGGTGAATAAAATAGCGTTAAAAGGTTGATTGGAGCAGAGGGACAGAAGATGAAAGCGAGTATCCTGAGCAGAATCAAATCTACTTATATTCTCACTTATTCATAGGAAACAAAGTATGCGATAACAGCTTTATTTTTATAATTCTGTTTTTTTATTTTTAGGAATAGAGAGGACAAGTCTCTCATATAGTGTTAATAACATTTTGCTTTGTAAAGGAGTACGACGAAGTGATGAATGATAGAAGGAGAGAAATAAAAAAACGTATAAAGAAAAGAAAAAAATGATGGATAATCGACATAACAAAATCGACTCTGCTAGCTCTTCTTTTAATCCATCTTATGTAACATCCTATGATATGGAAGATGAGAAAAATCATCCGTTATTTCGAAAGGATCTTTTTTTGTTAAAGGTGTTAATTTCGGGGATTTTGTTTGTTGGCATCGCCCTTCTTTATAAGTATCCAAATGATCGTTTACAATCGGTAAAAACAATAGTTACGAATTCCTTCGAAAAAGAACTTCAGTTTGCATTTGTAACGAATTGGTATGAGGATACTTTCGGCAAACCTATCGCATTTTTACCTTCGGACCGTAAAAACACATCGCCAGACAGTGAGCAAGTTAGTTCTAAGTATGATATTCCTATAAATGGTGTTGTCTCGCAAGATTTTGCTAGTAACGGTGAAGGAATTATATTAGATACTGATAAAAATGTAAAGGTGGCTGCTGTTCAAGAGGGAACAGTTGTCTTTGTTGGAAAAAAAGAAAAATGGGGGAATACAGTTATCATACAGCACCGCGACTTTAGTGAATCATGGTATGGAAATCTAGATAATACAAATGTTCAGGTTTATGATGCTGTAGAAAAAGGAGAAAAATTGGGCATTGTAGCAAATAGTACAGATGACTCCAAGGGTCAGATGTTTTTTGCCATAAAAAAAGATGATAAGTTTATCGATCCAAATCAGGTGATGTCATTTGAATAAATATTTTAAGCTTATCAATAAAGTGAAAATCCATCCTACTTTATGGATTGTGATAGGAATTGCTGTTCTAACGGCACATTTCCAAGCGATATTGATGCTGTTTTTGGTTATATTCGTTCATGAGATGGGACATGCTTGCTGTGCGACTTACTATAAATGGAGAATTAAATCGATTATGATCCTTCCGTTTGGAGGAATGATGGAAACGGACGAGTATGGAAATAGGACATTAAAGGAAGACTTGTTTGTCATTCTATTTGGTCCTTTGCAGCATTTATGGTTATTTTTACTGGCTTTTTCACTTCATTTTGTAGGTCTTATTCAAGATGATACTTTTACAACGTTTTCTTATGTGAATGGAGCTGTATGTTTATTTAATCTTCTTCCAATATGGCCACTTGATGGAGGAAAAATTTTATTTTTGTTTTTATCATTCCGTTATTCCTTTATTAAAAGCCATAAACTAGCTTTGCAATTATCGTTAACCATATCCGTTCTACTGTTCTTAGTTATGATTTCACTAGGTTGGTCTAGCTTGAATGCTCTCATTATTTTTGCCTTTATTGTTTATTCGATTGTAATGGACTGGAGGCAAAGACAGTATATCTTCATGCGTTTCTTATTAGAAAGACATTATGGCAAACAAATGGACTTCGTACAGCTAAAGCCGATTACTGTCGATGAAAGTGAAAGACTCCATTCCATCTTGCAGAAGTTTCAGCGAGGCTGTAAGCATCCAATTGTTGTTACAAAGAATGGTAAAGAAAGAGGCGCTCTTGACGAAAATGAAATATTGCATGCCTATTTTTCCGAAAAGAAGACGTCAATCAAAATAGGGGAACTATTATACTTATAGCAAATATGTTATCCTTTCTTCAGAATAGTAGGAGAAAAATAAGACAAGTTATCTGTTTTTTATGCTAATACGGTTTGGTAAGGCTTATGGGAAAAAGCTGTTTTTAAGTTGTTTAGTTCTAATAGCTAACTCAACAAGGGTATAAGCAATCCGTCAAAATTAACGTTCTTGACGGATTGCCTTATGTTGGCCGAAGTTGAAATATTACTTCAGCTTTTCGACTTCCTGGACGATTCCTTTTTGATTGAAAGGGAAATGTTGCATGAAAAGAATAGAAGATGTAAGATTTCACACAGATAGAAGTTTTACCAAATAGGATCGATTAACAAGATAAAAAGTATGAGAATTTGAACTTTGTTTATTGTCTAGCTCCAGCGCCTTAGCCATTCGAGGTCATAAGCAAGTAACATAGAAGAATAGAAAAAATCCTTCTATGCTACTTGCTTATGACGGTCAGGGCTGAACAAGGCACTTGCGCTTTTCTCACAAGAAGGGATTTTTTATGAGGAAAATTGTTGTTAATAGTTTGTCTAGAGAAAAAAGAATCGCTGTTTTAGAGGATGATCAGCTTCAAAAGCTGCATTTAATGAATACATACGAAGAAAGTCTCGTTGGAAATATTTATATTGCTCGAGTGGAAAAAATTGTACCAGGAATGGATGCAGCTTTTGTTAATTTTGGTAGTAATAAAAATGGCTTTCTTCATAAGGAAGATATTATTGCTTATGCATCAAAAGAAAAAGGTACATCCATTTCCCAGGTTATAACTCAGGGTGAAAAAATACTTGTCCAAGTTGTCCGAGATGAGACAGAGCATAAAGGTGCAAGAGTTACTGGTTATGTTGAAATATCTACTCCTTTTATGGTGTATACACCGCATCAGAATTATATTGCTATTTCAAAAAAGGTTTCGCTAACTGAGCGTAGTAAATGGAATAAAATAGCGAAAGAGAACCTACAACCTAAGGAAGGTATGTTAATTCGGACAGAAATGGTATCAAAGGATGTTGAATTTTTTCTAAACGAGTTGAAGAATTGTCGTGAACAATACCAAGAGTTGCAAAAGAAAATAAGTAATGTGAAAGTACCGAGTATGGTGCAGAAACAAAATAAACTTTTTCAATTGATCCGTTCTGAAATGAAGAATGCACAAGGTGTTGTTTATCTTGATGATTTTTCCATGTATCAAATGCTAAAAGAACTAGCAGATGACCAATGGGAGTTTGTTTACAGTCGAGAGAAAGAAAATATATTTGTTGCTTTTGATATTGAAGATAAAATCGAAAGGTTGAAAAAACGAATTGTCTGGTTAGAGAACGGTAGCTTCCTCGTTATTGAAGAAGGAGAGGCTATGACTACAATTGATGTTAATACAGGCAAATTTACAGGAAAGAACAATAAGGAAAATACCTTATTATCCGTCAATCTTTTGGCTGCTAAAGAAAGTATGAAGCAAATACAATTACGTAATCTTAGTGGCATGATTTTGATTGATTTTATTAATTTTACCAACAAAAGTGATCAACAATTAGTGATTGAAGAAATAAAAAAAGTGATAAAGTTAGATTCTGTCACAACGAAAATAATGGGATTTACAGAATTGGGTATATTGCAATTAACTAGGAAGGTAACATCCTCGTCTTTATTACAATACTCTACTTCCATCTGTCCAACCTGTAAGGGAGTCGGGAGAGTGGAAAGTGCTCAGGCAGCAGCGTTTCGTTTAGAGCGTGAATTATTGATGTATCGAAATAGCGATTATCGAACAGCTATCATTGATTTAACAAATGATATTTGGCAATGGTTTTCAGGGGGAAATCATTGGTATAAGGAGAAGTTAGAAACAGACTCAGGAATAAAAATGAAAGCGAATATTATAGAAGCGGAGAAACCGTATTTCACTATTAAACAATTACTTGAATAAAGTGATGGATGAAAGTGAATTAGGATGAAAACAAGTTGACAGCTTTGCTGTTTTTATGATAGTATTCTCTTGTTATGTTTGTAGCGCACCTTAGCTACAACCGCTCAGATCAGGTATAAAGTATTTGCTTTTCTGTAAATCACCTGTGATCGGCGAGTCTTAACTATTATGAGGAGGTGCAAGTATGTACGCAATTATCGAAACTGGTGGTAAACAAATCAAAGTAGCTGCTGGAGATGTAGTTTACGTTGAAAAACTAAACGCAGCTGAAGGCGAAACAGTTACATTTGACAAAGTTTTATTCGTAGGTGGAGAAAACGTGAAAGTTGGTAGCCCAACTGTTGAAGGCGTTACTGTAACAGGTAAAGTTGAAAAACAAGGCAAACAAAAGAAAATCATCGTTTTCAAATACAAAGCGAAGAAAAACTATCATAAAAAACAAGGTCACCGTCAACCATACACTAAAGTTGTTATCGAAGCAATCAACGCGTAAGGTGAACGATGATTACTGTAAAATTTGATTATAAGCAGGGAAAGATTGCTTCTTTCACTATGAATGGTCATGCTAATTTTGCAAAACATGGTTCGGATATTGTTTGTGCAGGAGCATCAGCAGTTTCTTTTGGAACCGTGAATAGCATAATAAGCTTAACGGATGTTGAGCCCATTATTGATACGAACGGTGACGGTGGTTACCTACGTTGTGAAATTCCAGCTGATTTATCAGCGGATACACAAGATAAGGTACAGCTTTTATTAGAAGCAATGCTTGTTTCTTTACAAACAATTCAAAGAGATTATGGGAAATATATAAAAATTAACCTCAATAAATAGGAGGTGGAACATATGTTAAGATTAGATCTTCAGTTCTTTGCTTCTAAAAAAGGAGTAGGTTCTACAAAGAATGGTCGTGATTCTCAAGCTAAACGTCTAGGCGCTAAAGCTGGAGATGGAGAATTCGTATCTGGTGGTTCAATCCTTTACCGTCAACGCGGTACAAAGATTTATCCAGGTGAAAACGTAGGACGCGGTGGAGATGATACTTTATTTGCGAAAATAGACGGACAAGTTCGTTTCGAGCGTTTCGGTCGTGACCGCAAAAAAGTTAGCGTATATCCAGTTGCACAAGAAGCTTAATTGCTTTTAACCGAAAACTCTAGCCTTTTAGGTTAGAGTTTTCTTTGTAGTTAGCGAAATTCATATATTCTAGACTTATGTATCACTTTTTTATTGGAATATGTTGAAGTCTAGCAACAGCGTCTAGCCCTTTGAAAGCATAAGCCAAACCATCTAAGCAGAGAGGCAAAATATCTCTAGATGGCTTGTCTTATGCTAGTCAGAGGCCAATTGGATGTAAGTTACAGCCAAGTCACAGCGGTGTAGTCACTGGAATTGATGTGCAAGCTGTTGTTCCATACTTGCAAGGCGCTTGCGCTTATGTTCTTATAATGTTTCCTCATTATTAGACCCTCATTATATTACTCATTAACAATTATTTCTTTTCTGATATACTAAACATATGTGAGCAAATGGGATTGATTTAAAATTTTACAAACGTGTAATTTTAAGTTGGGAGATTATTTTTATGGATAAAAAATGGGGTATTGTAGAATTATTAGGCTATGCAAGACATGATTGGCTAAATAAGATACAGTTAATAAAGGGCAACTTAGAATTAGACAAAGGGGATTATGTAAAGGAAATAATTGAAACAATAATTAGTGAGGCTAAGAACGAAGCAAAGCTCTCTAATTTACAGATGCCAAAACTAACAGAACTATTCATTACTAGTAAATGGAGAGACTTTTCTTTTATATTGAATTATGAAGTTCTGCAAGTAACAAAGGGCTCTCTCAATGTAGATGATTTAATGTATAGCTGGATGGAATCTTTTTTTGGTGTTCTTCAAGCTGCATTAGATTCTTATGAACAAAATGATTTAAGGGTAGTCATTTATGAAAGTGAAAATCATCTTAGATTTACCTTCGATTTAGAGGGTAAGATTATAGATATGGATGCTATTGATTCTTTTCTTAAAGTAGTGCCATCATTAGCAACAGTTACAATGGCATCGTTCACAAATGAAGAACTTGTGTTTGATATAAGCTGGAATTGTCACTCTTAATAATAGCTACATAGAAATCAGCAAAAGTTTTATTCGAAAGAGGAAGTGATTTAATGTTCGTCGATCAAGTTAAGATATATGTTAGAGGTGGAGATGGCGGAAATGGAATGGTTGCATTCCGTCGTGAAAAATATGTTCCAAATGGTGGACCAGCAGGTGGAGATGGCGGTAAAGGTGCAAATGTTGTGTTTCAGGTTGAAGAAGGACTACGTACTCTTGTAGATTTTCGCTTTAAAAAGCATTTTAAAGCAGATCGTGGAGTGCATGGCATGTCTAAAGGTATGCATGGAAAAAATGCAGAGGATATGATTGTAAAGGTTCCACCGGGTACTGTTGTTCGTGATGAACAAACAAATCAGGTTATTGCTGATTTAACTGAGCACGGTCAAACGGCCATTATAGCGAAAGGTGGACGTGGAGGTCGGGGGAATACTCGTTTTGCTACTCCAGCCAATCCAGCACCAGAAATTGCTGAAAATGGAGAACCAGGTCAAGAACGTAATGTGATTTTAGAATTGAAATTATTAGCGGATGTTGGTCTTGTAGGATTCCCGAGTGTAGGTAAATCTACATTACTATCCGTCGTTTCAGCGGCTAAACCGAAAATCGCTGAATACCATTTCACAACGATTACACCTAATTTAGGAGTGGTAGCAACTGAGGATAATCGTAGCTTTGTTATGGCTGATCTTCCAGGTCTGATTGAAGGTGCGTCTGAAGGAGTAGGGCTTGGTCATCAATTCTTAAGACATATCGAGAGAACAAGAGTAATTGTACATGTTATAGATATGTCGGGACTAGAAGGAAGAGACCCATACGAAGATTATGTTACCATTAATAATGAGTTGAAAGAATATAATCTTCGTTTAACAGAAAGACCACAGATTATTGCAGCAAATAAAATGGATATGCCTGATTCAGAGGAAAATTTAAAAGCTTTTAAAGAAAAAGTTGGAGAGGATCTACCAATCTTCCCTATATCTTCATTCACACGTGAGGGTATTCGAGAGTTATTATTTGCAGTAGCAGATAAGCTTGAAGAAACTCCTGAGTTTCCTCTTGAGCATGAGTCTGAGGAAGCTGGTGTTCATCGTGTTATGTACAAATTTGAAGATGATACAAAAGAATTTGAAATTTCTCGTGAACCAGATGGTCGCTTTGTCGTTACTGGTGATAAGATTGAAAGATTGTTTGTCATGACTGACTTCAATCGAGATGCTTCTATTGCTCGATTTGCAAGACAACTTCGCTCATATGGAGTGGATGATGCATTAAGAGAACGAGGAGCAAAAGATGGTGATATCGTTAAAATTTGTGAATTTGAGTTTGAATTTGTAGAGTAACATTTTGGGGTGGATACTTTGAAAAAGAACGATCATAAATTTTATTTAGTTCGTGAAGATGTGTTACCTGAAGCGATGCAAAAGACTTTGGATGCAAAAGAGCTTATTCAACGTGGGAAGGCAGAATCAGTGTGGGAAGCGGTTCAGAAGGTTGATTTAAGTCGTAGTGCGTTTTATAAATATCGTGATACAGTATTTCCATTTCATACGATCGTAAAAGAAAAGATCATCACATTGTTTTTTCACCTCGAAGATCGTTCGGGTACATTGTCTAATTTATTAGGCATTGTGGCTGAATCAGGTTGTAATGTATTAACCATACATCAAACGATTCCTATCCAAGGAAGAGCGAATGTGACTTTATCATTAAATGTAAGCTCCATGAATACGACGATAGATGGATTATTAACGAATTTAAAACGATTAGAATTTGTAGATAAGGTAGAAGTATTAGGCTCAGGAGCATAAGAGAGAACAAAGCTACTAAAAGAGGCTGTTTTAAACGGTTGACGTTGAGACAGCCTCTTTTTCATTAGAGCGAGTGTCGAGTAGTTGTAATACGTTACTACTTTCTATGACTTTATCATTAATAGAGTGAATTTGTTTGACAGTTTGATCTACATCTGAATTTCCGAACTTAGCTTGGTCAATTATGATAGAACCAGTTTCTGAAATGGTAGAAGAATTTTTAGCTAAATTATGGATAGCTAACGTAATTTCATCTAATGAATGAGAGCTTTCAATTAGATGTTGATTACTTCGTTCAGCACCGTTAGCGATTAATTGAATCGACTGTGTCATTTCTTCTGCTGTTCTATTTGTTTCTTCCGCACTAGCTGTTAATTGTTCAGAAGCCGCCACTTGTTCAGCTGAATTGGCTACCTCACCAATTAAATGTTTTAATTGCTTTTTCATATGATTAAAGTCCTTAGCTAATTGTCCAAGTTCATCTTTGGATTGAATTTGAACATTTTCACCTGTAAAATCACCTGCAGCCGTTTTAGTCAATTCGTTGCTTATTTTTATTATTGGTTATGTAAGCTTTCCTGAGTAAAAAAAGGCACAAATACCTCCAATTATAAGAAATGAATAGGATGTAAACGTACATACCGTTGAAATGACTGAATATTCAAAATTGTTGAGTGACATAAAATAGGTGATTAGGGTAATAGTCCAAGAAGGGATAATTAATAATAAAAGGCTAAAAATTACAAGCTTTTTCCTTAAAGTGAAAAACCTTTTCTTCATACTTTCTTCTCCTTACCGTTTATTAAGGCTTTGTTTGTTACTGTTGAATGAAAAAATGGATAGAAATCCGTGAACAGGATTGGAACCATTATCAACAATCAGTATTTAACATAGCCTTTATTAATAATGAAGTGTACATAATAGAGATTGAGATTTTTATCGCTCTATTATGTACATTAGTAAAAATATTAAATTTTAAATCTACCTACCATTAGTTGTAAATCTGCTGCTAGTGTAGATAAAGAATTAGCAGAAGTAGTGATTTCCTCCATTGATGCCAATTGCTCTTCGGTTGAAGCAGCTACTTTCTTGAATTGTAAAGAGGCATCTTTTGTGGCATTGGATATACTGGTTACGGTTGCTGAAACTTCCTGTGAGCTTGCTGACATTTCCTCTACTGTTGCCGCCATTTCGGTAATCTTAGCTCCTAGTTTATCCATTGCATTAACGATTTCTTTAAAGCTTATTTCTGTTTGTTCAACAACTTTTAATCCTTCTTTTGTTTCTATTTTTACTTGATCCATAGATGCTGTAGAGCGTTCCATGTTCGTTTGAATTTCTCTAATAAGCTCAGAAATTTGCTTTGAGGAAGCTTGTGACTGCTCAGCTAACTTTCGCACTTCATCTGCTACAACAGCAAAGCCTTTTCCATGTTCACCGGCTCTAGCTGCTTCAATAGCAGCATTGAGAGCTAATAGGTTCGTCTGATTAGCAATATCATTAATCACTTTTGATATTTCATCAATTTCATTGGAGCTTTTATCTAAAAGCTGAAGAACTTCAGAACTTTCAATAACACGCTGATTAATGGAGTTTATTTGTTGCACTGTTTTTTCTACATGTTCATTACCTATTTGAGCTTGCTCCACAATCATTGAACCCGTCTCTGAAATAAGTGAAGAGTTTTCAGCTAGGTTTTGAATGGCATAAGTTACTTGTTCTAACGATTGTGCACTATCTCCTAAGCTTGTATTACTGTGACCAGCACTACTTGTGAAAAATTGAATTGTTCTTGAAATTTCTTCAGATGCCTTACTTGTTTCTTCTGCACTTGCCGATAATTGTTCAGACGAGGCAGCAACGTGCTCTGTAGAGCTAGTAACCTCACGAATTAATTCTGTTAGCTTTTTCTTCATATTATTAAAATCTTTCGCCAACTGACCAAGCTCATCTTTCGTATAAATCTTGACGCCATCACCAGTAAAATCACCAGCTGAAGCAAGTGTTAATTGATGGCTAATTTGATTTAGTGGTTTCGTTAAACGAACTGAATACATGTAACTAATAATGTTTCCTATGATGATGGAAACAATGGAGATGATGGTCATAATATTCGCTATTGTTGATGCATCGCTGTTAAATTCAGAGTCATAGGCTCCTGATCCGATATTCCACCCCCAATACGGGTCTTTTTGGACATAAGAGAATTGCTGCTCGACTTTACCTGTTTTATTGTTTTTTACTTTATAAGAAATGAAGCCACCTTTATCAGCATGCTTCAATACTTCCTGAGCAATGTTCTTTCCATCTACGGATTTTGTGTTTAAAATACTAATTCCTTCATTTGCAGGATCCATGACCATTACTCCGTGTTCGTCCATAGCCCAAACATATCCTGTTTTCCCAAATGTATATTCTTCTTTTATGGGTCGAATATTATTTTCATCTTTTTCACCGAATAATTCTTGTCGAAGCTTTTCCTGGGCTTCAGGTAATGTCATCTTTCCAGCTTCTACATCTTTATTTAATAGAGCAATCATTCCGATTATCATATTTGTACTTTTTTCAAGCTGTTCTTGACCAGCTTCATTTAATTGTGATTTCGAAATAGTAAAAATACTGATTCCGATAATGGAGGTTGGTATTAATAATAATAAAAAACATAAAATAACTAACTTTCGTCGAATTGAAATAAACTTTTTCTTCATTACAATATCTCCTTCATTCATTAATCAATCTGGAAAAAGAGGTAAACACATTAAATATCGTCAAATATCGACAAATATTAACATATTCATGCAAATTGTAGATAAATTTTCCTATATTAGATTAGGAAAAGAGTCTCTTAATCAGAAAAAGAAGGAAGTAGATATATGATAAACAACCTACTTTTTGGGAAAAATATAATAAATTTTATATAGCAAAAACATTGTCAAAATTCTAAAAATAACCTAACATAGAGCAATATAAACGTTTGATAAAGGGAGGCTTCAAGGAAGAATGAAAATTGTATTTCTAGGTCCAAAAGCGACCTTTAATCATTATACGGTTGTAAAGGCATTTCCAAATGAAGAAATTCAACCGATGAAGACGATTCCTGAGTGTTTGGATGCTGTTATGAATGATGAAGCAGATGCGGCAGTTGTCCCATTAGAAAATGCCTTAGAGGGTTCGGTGACCATTACGCTAGATTATTTAGTGCATGAAGTGAAGCTACCTATTCAGGGAGAAATTAATACGCCAATCCAACAGCATTTTATGGTTCATCCTCAAAATGAAGATCAGTGGAAAGCAGTAACGAATGTATACTCACATTCACATGCTATTGCTCAGTGTCATAAGTTTCTTCATAAAGAATTAAGAGGAGTGCCAAGTGAAAACTTTACTTCTACAGCTGCAGCAGCGGAATATGTCATGCAAAATCCAGAATTGAAAATAGCTGCGATTGCTAGTGAGTTAGCTGCTTATGAATATGGGCTAAGCATTGTTAAACCGAATATTCATGACTATGATCACAATACAACTAGATTTATTGTTGTGTCAAAAAAGGAAGTAGAATTTACACATACGAATGCAATAGAAAATGGACCAAAAACAACCTTAATGATAGAATTACCAGAAAATCATCCAGGGTCATTGCATCAGGTTTTATCTGCATTTTCTTGGAGAAATCTGAATATGTCCAAAATAGAATCACGCCCGAAGAAAACAGGACTAGGGAATTATTTCTTTTTAATTGATATCGAAATGGCAATGGATGAAGTTTTAATTCCAGGAGCCATTCAAGAGCTTGAAGCGTTAGGTTGCTCGGTATCTATTCTAGGTAGTTATCGAAGTTTTTCTATTCAGGGACTACAAACATGCGATACGCTTTCGTAAAATAAAAAGTGGCACCTCTCGTATGATTATGAGGTGCTACTTTTTTAATGATTTTCTGTTACTAGAAAGCCTGCTGCTTTTAATGCGGCTTCTGCCTCATCTAGAATTTGGTCAGAAGTAGCTGCAATTGTATGAATATGAATTCCGTTTGTAAGTTGTGACAGATAGGTAGCCTTTGTTTCTTGTATTTTTTGTAAAAACTGCTTCACTTCACGGCGGTTATTGACCATAATCGATGCAGATAAATCCCCGTAAACAGGGTGTTCGATTTTTACATCTTTTACGGTCACACCTGTATCTACAAGTAACAGTAATTCTTCTTCTGTTTCTTCTGGTTTGTGGAAACAAGCAATGGTTCGTTCAATCATTTCTTCTTGGCTAGTTTGATTTAAATATATATAACCCTGACTCGTAGCAATAATGGGCTCATTCTGTGCTTTTAATAAAGTAATATCACCGACAATAACTTGTCTACTGACATTTGCCTTTTTGGCTAATTCGCTACCTGTAATAGGTGATGTTCGACTTTTTAAGAGAGTGATAATATATGTGCGTCTTTCCTCTCCTAATAATTTTTGTGCTTTTTTCATATTTTTCTCCTTGTATTTATTAGGCAATCTTTAGTCTGTTCAAACTAGAGTTATGACCATACTTCAAAATAAAGCGTTTTTGAAGCAACCTAGAAAGAACCCAATTAGTATAATTAATCCATCAGTGAAAGATGATAAATCTTACTGATAACGTCTTTACTTTTTCATTATTTTTAGTAAATCTTCTGCTAATTTCAAGCATTGTTCTTCAGTAGTATATTTTCCGAGAGAAATTCGAATCGAACTTTTCGCTTCATTATGATCTTTTCCGATAGTTAATAAGACTTTAGAAGGCTCTTTCGAACCTGATTGACAGGCGCTACCTGAAGAAATAGCATATCCTAACTGATTTAATTCCATCATAACATATTGTCCTTGAACTTTTGAGCATAGCAAGCAAATGATATGCGGAAGCTGATACCCTTCTTTACCCTGAATAATCGTTAGTCTGCTACTAGAGGTATGTAATAATTGAAGCAATCTATTTCGTAGTCTTGTAATTATAGTATAGTCATGACTTAAGGAGGCTTGTGCCTGCTGTACAGCAATAGCAAAAGAGTAAATTCCCGGTACATTGACAGTTCCAGCACGAAATCCGTTCTCATGTGTAATGGAAAAATTAATTGGACGTAGGTTATGTATAGAAGGAAAAACAATAGCGCCAACAGCTTTAGGTCCAAATACTTTATGACTAGAAATAGCTATACTATCTGCCCATTTGCCAATGGGACTACAATCTATCTTTCCAAAAGATTGAACACAATCGACATGTAAAAAAAGTTCTTTTCCTTTTATAATTTTATAAACTTTTTCAAGAGGCTGTATGATTCCTATTTCAGAATTAACATGTTGAATGATTACAATGGAAGTATTTTCATTTACGAGTTGTTGTAAATGTTGTAAGCAGATGGTTCCGTCTTCTAAGTGACGAAGATATTTAATTTCATATCCTTCTTTTTCTAAAAGTATAAGCTCATTATTAACAGATGAATGCTCTATGGATGAACAAATTATTTGTTTTTTGTGTGGTGCACAGTTCTTCAATAATGTTCGAATGGCTATTTGATTGCTTTCAGTACCACCGCTTGTAAAAATGACACTTTGACTGTCGATTCGAAAAGCATCTGCAATGAGTTGTCTAGAAACTTCTACTACGTGTTTGGCTTTACTTCCTTCATCATGCAAACTGCTCTCATTCCCTATACATAAACGAGCTGCCTCAGTATAGGCAGAAATAGCTTCATTACTCATTGGGGTAGTGGCTGCGTAATCGAAATAAATCATATATTATCTCCTCATCTAACAATCATATATAGTTATTTAATAACGTGAAAAGACATCTGTCAAGACAATGGCTATGTGAATAATGATTAAATAAGAAAAAAGTCAAAGTCAAAAACTTTTTTTATTTCACTCATGAGTCAATTCTTATGCTAGTTGGATATAACAGGTGAAAATTGAAAAGATGTTGCCACGGGAAGTGATGAATTTAGCAGTTGGTCCTCGCAGTAAGGTAGTCGTATTTTTCTATTTTATGAATGAAATTTCATATAAAGATAGAAATTATGTGAATTATTTAATAATTTGATATATGAAAAAAATTTATATGTTATTATTTATAAAATGCTGATTATTAATAATAATATTGGAGCAATATAAATTGAGGAGGGAATTATTATGGAGGGTAAACCTTATATCGTATTCAGCACACGTTTTGGAGATGTGCAATCGGCTTTGACAGTAGATCCCCATATAACGGCATTAAGTAAATTATTAGATCAATTTTGCAATAAAGTTTATTCACCTCACTTTGATAAATTTGCTCCACTAGGAAAAATTGATGGTCAATCATTAGCATGGGGATATGAAGGTTGTGACGGTGTAAAACTATATAAAAATCAACGATTTGCAACAGTTGATATCATAATGCCTAAAAATAAATGGTTAAACAAAACAGAAAATGAAATTCGAACATTTCTAACTTCTTATTTTGAACAAGCTTTACAATTAATTGTGAGACAAATTCAGATGGAAGATTATCATATTGATGATGAACAATTATTTGCAGATTTTTCATTAGTTAAACAAAATTATTTATGTGTATAAAAAACTATTTTCGATTTTGAAAATAGTTTTTTTGTCTACTAAATTTTTAAAAAGTTAGGATTATTAAGTGTTTTGTTTTAAAATAAAAGAAGTATAACAAAATACGTTCGTTTTACGATAGCTAAACGGATGGAGTAGTGAGAGGAAGATGTCAATTGGGTCTAATTTCTAATCAAATTGAATTAAATTTACAAAGCGGCTCTTGGATTCGAGATCTATTTGAGAAAGGAAACCAGCTTAAACAAAAGTATGGCGAAGAAAAAGTATTTGATTTCTCATTAGGAAATCCAATTATCGAACCGCCGGTTGAATTTAAAGAAAATTTAAATAAATTGGCAAATAGTAAAGAAGCGAATTTACATGGATATATTTCGAATCAAGGGTTATTCGAGGCAAGAGCGAAAGTAGGACAGTTTTTACAAACTCTTTATGATCGAACATTTACTGCGGATTCTATCGTAATGACGGTAGGAGCTGGAGGTGCACTTAACGTTGTACTTAAAAGTATTGTTAATCCTGGTGATGAAATTATTATATTAAAACCATATTTTGTAGAATATAAATATTATGTTGAAAATGTACAGGGGACTCCAGTATTCTGTGATTTAGCCGAAGATTTTCAAATTGACGTAGAGCAATTAAAAGGAAAAATTACTGAAAAAACAAAAGCTATCATAGTAAATACGCCACATAATCCAACAGGTACGATTCTAACAAAGGATTCTATTTATGGACTAGCTAAGCTTTTAAAAGATAAAGAAGAAGAATATCAGTCTTGTATTTATATGATTTATGATGCTCCGTATACGCAGCTTACGTACGATCAAGTGAAAAATGAAAGTCCTTTTAATGCTTATCATCGTGTTATTTACGCAAGTTCATTTAGTAAAGATTTAGGGTTAGCAGGAGAGCGTATTGGATATATAGCAGTAGATCAAGATATACCTAGTCATGACTTATTAATTGCAGCTTTCACTTATTGTAATCGTACACTCGGTTTTGTGAATGCTCCTGCATTTGTACAACGTGTGCTTGCAATGACGGATGATTTAGTATCTGATTGTGAGGAGTATCGTGTTCGTAAGGATTTAGTAGTAGACATATTAACAGAAGCAAATTTTGACTTTATCGAACCTCAAGGTGGATTTTTTGTTTTCCCAAAATCACCTATTGCAGATGATATAGAATTTTGTAATTTTGCGGCGGAAAACTATAATATATTATTAGTACCAGGAACAGGGTTCGGTCGTCCCGGACATTTTCGTATGTCCTTCAGTGTAGGATTAGACGTTTTAGAGCGCTCAAGAGAGCCGTTTAAGCAATTAAGAAAACAGTTTAATGAATAGATTTTATTTCATTAAATGATAGATACAACCATGTTAAACAGAGCTAATTTAATATGTGAAAAAAAGATCGAAGAAAGAACTTCGGTCTTTTTTTGGGTTATTTTCAAAAAAAATTGTCGATTTTAAATAAGTTCAGTGAATAAAGTGAGCTTAAAAAGATTGGAGTGTAAGGTGCAAGAAAGACCAACCGAAATAACGAGAAGGCTTGCACTTGTCAGTAGAAAGCAAAAGGATTGGAGCCATTAGTAACATTGAAAATTACAACGGTTTTTTTGGACAAAAAGCATAATAGAATTTGTAGAGAGATCGGATAATGTCAGTTTATGTTGATTCTTTTTTATTTTTTGTACTTTCTTATTTTCTCCTCTCTATGGTTAAAAGTATTCGCTAGTTCCTATTCATTTCATGTTTATTAAGTATTTTTATTTTAAATCTAATTATTTCGTATCATTATATAATAAGTAAAAAGTTGTTTAATAATGATTAGATAAAGAAGGTATATATCATTTTTCTTATTTTTTAAGAATCAAAGTATATTAATTATTTATATTTATTGCTTTTGAGCTAAATGGTATGACGAATTATGGTGAAATGTTTAAGATTTTGTATATTAGTCTATTACATTCTTCTTACAATAAAAACTAGTGTTCACTTCGAAATAATCATTTTTAGTTGACCCCTTATGAAACAGTCAAATTATAGCACTATTCGACCTCATTTTTTAGATATGGTTTAATTACAGCTAATGAAAAAACAATAGAAAAATAGAGAGAAAGGAGGGAAATTTGGCAGAGGGTTTTCAAAAATTTGGTTGTAGGGGGTAAGGAAATGAAGATGAAGAAGCGTAAAAAACTATCATCATTGATAGCAGTTTCTGTATTAGTACCAACTTTGTTATTTCCGACCAATTTTAATGCAGAATCTACTAATTCACTACACACCTCAGTAAAGACAAATGTGAATGTAGTAGGCTCCAAAAAGATTTCATCTAAGTTAAAAGAACAATTTAAAAACAATGAACAAGTTACATTTTTAATTAAAATGAAAGAGCAAGTAAATACAACGGAAGTGGCCAAGAAAGCTGATACGGCTTCGGATAAATTAAATCTATCAGCTTCAAAATCTAAACTAGCCAAAAGATCTTCTATTGTAACAGAACTTCGTTCAAAGGCATTGGAATCTCAATACAATATTCGCGAATATTTAAAAAAGCAAGAAAAAGCAGGGAATGCAAGTAATGTTGAATCTTTTTATATTGTAAATGCGATTGCTGTTAAAGCAACAAAGGAAGTTATGGAACAAGTAGCGTTAATGCCTGAGGTTGAGAAAGTTTTACCGAATGAAACAAGACAACTAATTCAACCTGTAGCAGCAGAAACAAAAGAACAAGCTACAAAAGGATCCACACAAAAAAATGCAAAAAGTTCTGCTTCTCTACAAGTACAACCAAAAGCTGAAACGTCTAACATAGAATGGAATATTTCGAAAGTCGGTGCTCCTCAAGTCTGGGAAATGGGTATTGATGGTGCTGGTACGGTTGTAGCTAGTATTGATACAGGTGTTCAGTGGGATCACCCGGCATTAAAAGAAAAGTATCGTGGCTACAATCCAAGTAGTCCGAATTCACCAAACCACGAATTCAACTGGTTTGATGCTACATCTACAAATGCATCTACTCCGTATGATGATATCGCGCATGGTACTCATGTAACAGGAACAATGGTCGGTTCTGAAGCAAATGGATCGAATCAGATTGGTGTTGCTCCTGGAGCTAAATTTATTGCAGTTAAGGCATTTACTGAAGATGGCGGAACAGATGCTGATCTGTTAGAGGCGGGAGAATGGATTTTAGCTCCGAAAGATTCTTCAGGAAACCCACATCCTGAAAAGGCTCCAGATGTTGTAAATAATTCATGGGGTGGAGGAGCAGGTCTAGATGAATGGTTCCGTCCTATGGTACAAACATGGCGCGCAGCTGAAATTTTCCCTGAGTTTTCAGCTGGAAATACTACTTTATTTAATCCAGGAGGCCCTGGATCGATAGCAAATCCAGCCAACTATCCAGAGGCGTATGCAACTGGTGCAACGGATATAAATGATAAAGTAGGGTCATTTTCATTAAGGGGACCATCTCCATATGGAGAAATAAAACCTGATATATCAGCTCCAGGGGTAAACATCCGTTCGGCTGTCCCAGGTAGTTCCTATGAAGGTGGTTGGAATGGAACATCTATGGCTGGACCGCATGTTTCTGCGGTAGTAGCTCTACTAAAACAAGTAGATTCTAGTTTAACAGTAGATGAGATTGAAGAAATTTTGGAAACAACTGCACTTCCATTAACGGATAGTACCTATCCAACTTCTCCTAATAATGGATATGGTCATGGGCTAGTGAATGCTTTTGATGCTGTTTCATCAATTGTTAGCGGCTTAGGCAAGATTAAAGGAGCTGTAACGAAAGAAGGAGAAGATACAGAAGCTCCTACATTGACTCATAATCCTGTTTCAGAATCATATAAAGGTACAGATTTGACATTGTCAGCAACTGCTTCAGATAATATTTCGGTTTCAACTGTAACTTTAAAGTATAAAAAAGCAGATGGAACTTGGAATGATCTTTCAACTGAAAGAACAGAAGGAGATTACAAATCTGGAACATACGTAGCGACTATACCTGGATCAGTATTAAATGAAGATACTATTGATTATAAGTTTGTTGCAACAGATTTTGGCGGTAATACTATAGAATCAAATGCTTACACGGTTTCGTTGTTACCAGGAATTACTGTTGGTTATAGTACAGATTTTGAGGGAGATACAACAGGGTGGACTTCATTTGGAACAAAAGCTTGGGAGTTAGGTCTGCCAACTGTTGGTCCTAAAGCAGCCCATTCTGGAGAAAAAGTATATGCTAGTAATTTGTCTGGGACATATGCAGCAAAAGCTAATATGAGTTTAAAAATGCCTCCGATTGATCTGCCAGAAGGAAGTAGCTATTTACAATTCAAACATTGGTATGAACTGGAGAAAAATTATGATTTTGGGCACGTTTTTGTGTCAACAGATGGAACGAACTGGACTCAGTTAGCCCGATTTAATAACCTATCAAACGGTTGGATTGATGGTGAAGTAGATTTAAGTGCTTATGCTGGTCAACGTATCTACATTAGTTTTAACGTAACTTCAGATGGATCTGTACAAAAACAAGGTTGGTTCATTGATGATGTTCAGCTATCAGATACAACCATTACGACAACGAAAAAAGCTAATAATGGTTTATCTTTAGGAGTTGAAAAGGAATCTCCTTCTACTCAAGCTAAACCAAAAGTAGATCCAAGCCTAATTAAACCAGACCAAACAGTGATTGGAAAAGAACCAATAAAAGAGGAACCAGGAAAAGATACACCAACTCCTATGTTACTTCCAATAAGAGCTGAGGTTAGTGTTCTTGAATCTGGACGTTCCGTGTATACAAATCCACAAGATGGTTCTTATGAATTAACACATGCTGCTGGTTCTTATACAGTTAAGGCAGAGGCATATGGATATCAATCACAAAACAAATCTGTAAATGTAACACAGGATGGAACAAGTACTGCTAATTTCACGTTACAAGAAACACCATCAGGAACTATTTCAGGTACTGTTATTAATAAACAAACAGGTCAACCTATTGAAGGAGCAACAGTATTTGTCGTTGAAGACGCTGCAGTTACACCTGTTGTAACGAATGATAGTGGTCAATACTCTATTAAGGCTTATGAAGGAAATTATACGTTGAAGATTTCTGCACAATCGTATTATAGTACTGAAATAGCTGTATCAGTTGCAGGTGGTCAATCTTCTGAATATAATATTGAATTGAAGCCGTTCATTGGTTATTCAGGAGAAATTAAATATGATGACGGAACAGCGGAAAATGCTCGTGCATTTAATGCTGCTGGAAATAGTTGGGCGGTTAAAATGTCATTAGAGGAAGGGAAGAAGCAAGCAAATGTAACAGGTGCTTTATTCCGCTTCTGGGATATAGAATGGCCAAATCCAGGTGGAACGGAATTCCAAGTTTCCGTTTATGATGCTAGTGGTACAAATGGAACACCAGGTAAAAAGCTTGCTGGACCATTTAATGAAACAGCATTAAGAGATGGAACGTGGACGCATATTGATTTAAGTGAGCATGGCATTACGGTAAATGGTGATTTCTTTATTGTTTATACACAAACAAAAGCAAATCCAAATGCTCCTGGACTTGCTACAGATGAAGATGGCCCTAATGCAAAACGGAGCTATCAAGGTGTCAGCGGAGTTTGGTCTCCATCTCCTGAAGCAGAAGGAAATTATATGATTCGTGCGACTGTTAATTATGAGATTACAGCACCAAGTATTACTTCTCCAAGTAATGAATCTTTTACAAATCAAGATGAAGTTACTGTTGAAGGAAATGCTGCACCAAAAACAAATGTAGATGTTTACAATGATGGTGAAAAAGTAGCAAGTACAACATCAACTGAAGCAGGAACCTATTCTACTAAAGTAAAATTGAAAAAAGGTGAAAATGTTTTAACATCTAAAATTTCAGCATCAAATGGATCAACTGATGCATCTGCTCCTGTTAAAATTACTCTAGATCAAGATAAACCAGTACTAGTTGTAACTGCACCAGTAAATGGTACAAAAACAAATAGGGAGTCAACAACAGTTACGGGAACAATAGCTGATGATTATCTTGATGTCGTACAAGTAAATGGCCAAACTGCTAAAGTAACAGATGGTAAGTTTAGCCTAAGACTTCTTCTTGATGAAGGTATAAATGAAATCACAGTTTTGGCAAAAGATAAAGCAGGAAATGAAGCGAAAGAGACACTTTCTATTGATGTAAAGTATACAGCGCCAACTGTATCTAACCTAGTTCCAACAGATGATAAAGTCCTTACAAGTGGTGAATCAGTAAAAATTGAGTTTGATAGCGAACCAGGTTTAGATGCAGAATTTTCAATTTTAATGCCTTTAACAAATGTAGGTAATCCATCAAATGCTATTGAGCTTCCAATGAAAGAAACATCAGCTGGACATTATGTGGGTTATTATACTGCAACGAAAAATGTAAAAGCTCCAGGGGCAGCGATTGAAGTGAAAATCTCTGATGATTATGGAAATGTAACCACCCAAAGAGCAGCAGGTAAATTGTATATAAACGCTAAAAAATAAGAGAATAAGAGAGAGCATTCAAAAGTTGATGTTTTGAATGCTCTCTTTACATATGTAATAATAGAGTGAGAAGGAAACTAAATAATAGATTTAAAGTTTTTTCATAAAAAAGAATCAATCGAATACAGTTGGGTTTTATTGTCTAGCTCCAACGCTTCAGTTCCTCGGAGGGGACTTATGCTAATTGGAGTCTGATAGTTTATAGGTCAAAAAAGCGTTGCTATAGGACATAGGATTTTAGTCGTTGGTCCTAACGAGGCGGTTGCGCTTTTCAAAGAAAGAAGGCTTCTTAGTGAGTACATGGAAAAGAAACTTGTATATTTGTTGGTTTGGATGTTTTTTAACAGCAGCAGGAATGAACTTAGTCATTCCTTTTCTTCCGTTATATATTACTCAGCTAGGTGAACATCATAATGTTGAGGTTTGGTCTAGTTTTGCTTTTAGCAGTACTTTTATAACAGCGGCGATCTTTTCGCCGATTTGGGGTAAATTAGCTGATAAAATTGGGCGTAAGCCAATGTTAATTCGAGCAAGTATCGGTATGGCGATTATAATGATTTTAATGGGATTTGCCCAAAATGCGTTTCAACTTGTAGCACTTCGTTTTTTTATGGGGGCTGTATCGGGATTTATTCCAGCGGCTATTATTCTAGTCGCTTCCCAGGCTCCTACCAAAAAAAGTGGCTGGGCGCTAGGTCTTCTTTCCACTGGTGGTGTTGGTGGAACATTAATTGGACCATTATTAGGAGGACTGCTTGCGGATTTAATCGGTTTAAGAGAAGTATTTTGGATAACTGGAACGATGTTGTTTTTTACTTTTCTCGTTTGTTTATACATTAAAGAAGATTTTAAACCGATGGTGAAAGCCAAAAGTAGTAACATTTCTCAACAAAGCATCGATAAAAAAGCTTTTTTGAAGATAACAAGTGGGATTTTCGTAACAACATTTATACTACAAGCCGCACTAATGTCGATTCAACCGTTTTTATCGTTATATGTAGCGGATCTTGGAGGGAATGTTTCTTATCTAGCTTTTTTAGCTGGAATCGTGACAGCAGTATCTGGAGTATCGAATTTAATAGCCGCTCCTTTTCTTGGTAGATTAGGAGACAAAATTGGGCCGCAAAAAGTGTTACAGTTTAGTTTAGTTATAGTTGGTTTCATTTTAGGGTTACATGCTATTGTGCATAATGTTTGGGAACTAGTATTTCTTCGATTTATCATTGGTTTCGGTTTAGGAGGTCTAATTCCGGCGATAAATACATTATTAAAGAAAGTGGTTCCAGATGAGTTAACTGGTAAAGCATTTGGCTTTAATCAAACAGCCCAATACATGGGGAATTTTATAGGGCCGATTTGTGGAGGACAAATAGCTAGCGGCTTAGGAATACCTGCTGTATTCATTGTTTCCTGCAGTCTTTTATTAGTAAATGCAGTATGGGTGTACTTTATTAGAAAAAAAGCCGTTAATACGTATAGGATCATTAAAGATAATTAAAAAGAGGTAGGTTAATGACTATGATCATAATTACTTCTTATATATAGCTTCTCTGTAGTTGCCAAAGCGACGAATAAAAAGTAATTGGAGATTACTTTTTATTCGTCGCTTTATATTTAAGTAACTTTTTAAAGCTAGGTGGTAGAATGTTCGGCCGAGGAATGAAAATTCATTATACACAGATAATGCTCATTACCTGCCCTGAGGAAAGTAAGCATTCTAGAGTATAATTCAATTCGATTTGTATGTACTTTTTATTTAAGGCAACGCAGTTTATGAAAATAGCTTTTTAATTATATTTCTTGAAAAATGAAAGAATATGTGTAAATATATGTGTCAAGACACCTGTCGTTTAGGAGGGTAATGATGAATAAAATGAATTATGATGTTTTACTTGTTGGCAGTGGAGTAGCTGCATTACAAACAGCTTTACACGCGAGTAAAACGAAAAAGGTTGTCCTTTTAACGAAAACAAATGTAAGAAGCAGCAGTACTTATTTAGCCCAAGGGGGAATTGCTGCTGTACACGCAAAAAGTGATCATATTGCAAGCCATTTACAAGATACGATTGAAGCAGGGAGATTCCATAATAATGAAAATGCAGTTCATCACCTTGTTTCTCAAGGTGGAGAGGTTGTAAATGAATTAATAGCACAAGGCATGCAATTTGATCGTGACCATTATAATCAAATTTTATATGGTTTAGAGGGAGCTCATAGTAAAAGGCGGATCTTACATAGTAAAGGTGATTCAACTGGGAAGGAACTAGCAGAATTTTTAATAAATCAAGCATATAGTTCTAACATCGATATACGAGAAAATGAAATGGTAGTGGATGTAATCCTAGGAGAGGATGGAAGCTGTTTAGGAGTTTATTCCATGAATGCTGAAGGTCGAATAAATAAGTATTATGCTTCACAAACTGTATTAGCAACTGGAGGATGCGGAACTTTATATCCGTTTAGTACAAATGGCAAGAATGCTATAGGAGATGGATTTGCTCTAGCTCTAAAAGCAGGAGCTAGATTAAAAGATATGGAGTTTATACAATTTCATCCCACTGGTTTATATATAGATGGAAAAGTTCGGGGGTTAGTGTCAGAAGCTGTTAGAGGTGAAGGAGCGAAATTAGTAACAGCGGAAGGCAAGTTAATCATGGAGGGAGTCCATGATTTAAAAGATTTAGCTCCTCGTCATGTAGTAGCTCAAACGATTTTTTCGTATATGAATAAAGGGAATGACATATATCTTGATATTTCTTCAATTGATCATTTTTCCGAAAAATTTCCGACCATTAGTTCTTTATGTGAACAGTATGGATTGAATTGGAAGGATGGGATTATTCCTGTAGCACCAGCCAGCCATTTTATTATGGGTGGAGTTGAAACAAACGAATATGGACAAACGAATGTACAAGGATTGTTTGCAGTAGGAGAGGTAGCATGTACAGGTGTACATGGAGCAAATCGTTTAGCAAGTAATTCTTTACTAGAAGGATTGGTTTTTGGGAAAGATGTGGGTAATTATATACAGCAATTACCTAAACATCAAATGATTAGAATGGAACAATCATTTGATGTATGCCAATCTCTTAAACTTCCGAATGTTATGGAAATGAAGAGAAATATGTTCAAATATGTAGGAATTGTTAGAAATGAAGAAGGGTTATCACAGATGTTTAACTGGCTTCAGCAGTACAGTGCTGAAGAAATACTGTCCCATAATTTATGCTCGTTAACAAAAGAAGAAGTATCAACGGCATTTATGTTGTTAACAGCCATCTGTATAGTGAAATCCGCTTTACTACGTAAGGAAAGTAGGGGTGGACACTTTCGAATAGATTATGATATGGAAAAACGAGAATGGCAGGATGCGTCAATAGTTATGAGCTTAATAGATATGGAAGGGAGTGTAGTTTATGAACAAGTTAAAGCTTAAAGAATTACTACATGCTTTTTTTATAGAAGATATCGGTGAAAGAGACCTTACCTCAAATGCTTTATTTCAAGGAAATGAAAAAGGAAAATTTACGTTTCTAGCAAAACAAAGTGGAATCTTTTGTGGAGAGGAAGTCATTCGTACGGGGTTCCATGTAATAAATGATCAAATTAAAGTTATGTTATTTGTTCAGGATGGTGAACGAATTGAAGTGGGACAAAAATTAGCAGAAATTCATGGGGAAATATCTTCACTTTTAATGGGAGAAAGAGTGATTTTAAATCTTATTCAGCGAATGAGTGGAATTGCAACAGAAGCTAATAAGGCTTATCAAATTTTAAAAGAAAGTTCTACGAAAGCATGTGATACCAGAAAAACAACACCAGGATTACGAATGCTTGAAAAGTATGCTGTTCGCTGTGGAGGAGTAAGTAATCATCGCTATGGCTTATACGATGGTGTAATGATTAAAGATAATCATATTGATTTTATGGGTGGTATTACAAAGGCTATTACGAAAGCTAAAGAAGAAGTCGGTCATATGGTAAAAATCGAAGTAGAAACATCTACAAAAGAGGAAGTATTAGAAGCAGTCGCTGCCGGGGCTGACGTTATAATGTTTGATAATTGCACGCCGCAACAGATTCAAGAGTATGTAAAGTTAGTTCCCGCAAATATTGTAACAGAAGCTTCTGGTGGAATAACTTTAGAAACCTTACATTTATATCGGAATACAGGAGTAAATTATATTTCCTTGGGTTGTTTAACTCATTCGGCTAAAGCTCTTGATATTAGCGCAAAAGTGAATTTTTTAGAAAAAAAGGAGAATATTCATGAGTATGCTTGAAGAAATAATGAATCAGACACATCTACCTGAAAAATATAAGCAAATGTCTGAAAATGAAATACATGAACGAATTAAGGAAGTAAAGGCACAATTAGGAGATGATTTATTTATTCCTGGCCATCATTATCAACGTGAAGAAGTCATACAATATTGTCATTCTACTGGAGATTCGTTGCAATTAGCACAAATTTCAGCTAAACAAGCTAAAGCATCTTATATCGTTTTTTGTGGGGTCCATTTTATGGCTGAAACAGCAGACATTTTAACAAAGGAGCATCAAAAGGTGTTGCTTCCTGATATGAGAGCCGGCTGTTCCATGGCGGATATGGCTAATATTCAACAAATGGAAGTAGCATGGAAGGAATTGCAACATAGATTTGGAGATACTATTATTCCATTAACCTATGTAAATTCAACAGCTGATATAAAAGCATTTGTTGGTCGAAATGGTGGAGCTACGGTAACTTCTTCTAATGCAAAAGAAATGTTAACATGGGCCTTTAGTCAAAAGGAAAAAATTCTTTTTCTTCCTGATCAACATTTGGGAAGAAATACGGCATGGGATCTTGGAATTCCGCTCGACCAGATGATTATTTGGGATCCAATCAAAAATGAACTACAAGATGAGGGAAAAGCAAAGAATAGTAGAATGATTCTCTGGAAAGGCCATTGTTCAGTTCATGAAAATTTTACTGTTGAAAACGTTCAACAAGTACGTGAAAAATACCCAAACATTAATGTGCTTGTACATCCAGAATGTACGAGGGAAGTGGTGGAACTATCAGACTATAACGGAAGTACAAAATATATTATTGATTGTATTGAAAAAGCATCTGCTGGCACACAATGGGCAATTGGAACTGAGATGAATTTAGTAAAAAGACTTATTGATCGTCATCGTGATAAAACTATTATTTCCTTAAATCCATACATGTGTCCGTGCTTAACAATGAATCGAATTGATGCAAGACATCTATTATGGAGTTTAGATAGCATAGTGGAAAATAATCCAGTTAATGTGATTCGTGTTGATCAGAAAACTGCTGAAGAAGCACAATTGGCAATCAATCGAATGTTAGAACGTTCGTAATATATTAAAAGGGAATAATATTTTCATTGCTTTTTAATTGTAAGGGGTGTACCAACAGATTTTTAAACGGTACACTTCTTTTCATTTTGTTTTTTACTTTTGTTAAGAAATTGTAAATTTTACACTCCTAATATATAAAAAAGATGAAATTTGTTGAAAATTATGCGAAAATAAAGTGGTTTTCAATTTAGAAGTGTATAATGGCTAGAAGGGTATTTGTCTTATAACTTTTAAAGGAAGAAAGCAAATCTATTGAGATTTGTTTTCTAAATAATTTTGTCAATAAAATTAAGGCTTTTAGAACTGTAGTGAGTTTGTTACTTGTTTATCATTACATTTATGAAGGTCAAACGAAAAGATCTTGATTAGGATTTTAGGAGAGGGATGGCGTGTCAGAATATATTGTAATGTTCATAGATTTTTTTCAACAATTTGGCTATTTTGGCGTTTTATTAGCCCTTTGTTTTGAGTTTATTCCTGCTGAGATTGTATTACCGATGGCTGGATATTGGGTATCACAAGGAGAGTATAATATTCATTTGTTAGCATTAGCTGGTACAGTGGGAGGTACTCTTGGTCCACTTACTTTATATGCGTTAGGAAGATATGGTGGTAGACCGCTAGTTGTGAAATACGGGAAGTTTTTTTTAGTGAATGAAAAGCAAATTAAAGCATCCGATCAATTTTTTGAGAAGTATGGTCCAGGAGTAGCTTTCTTTGCTCGTTTTTTACCGGTCGTTCGAACAGCTATTTCTATTCCGTGTGGGATGACAAAAATGAATGTCATGAAGTTTAGTGTGTATACCTTTTTAGCGATGTATCCTATTACATATTTTTATCTGTATTTAGGAAAAAAATTGGGTGAAAATTGGGAGCAAGCTGGTCAAATATTTGATGAATATTCATTTCCGCTTGTTGGAGGATTAGTGGTTGTTATAGTGGGCTATATCCTTATAAAAAAATTTACATCGAATAAAAAGAGAGTTTCATCACAAAAAAGATATTAATATATGTAGAAAAGGTGACTTCGCAAAAAGCTGTTTTGAAGTCACCTTTATTTATTTACCCTAGGATACTAGCTTTCCGCGTGGCGTGAGACGTGCGATTGGCACTTTGAGCGCCAAGTGAACGAATTGGACGAAAAAACAAAAATCTTTAGAAAACAGTCCGATAAAAAGTAATAACATAGCTTAACAGATTGTTTTCTTGAAAGAGATATATAACGCTTTTTTATTAATGAATATTTAGAATTGATATAATAGACAGTTTGCGATGGTGATTTAATGTTACAATAATTTCAAAGTGTGTTTTTTAAATTATCTCTTCACGTATTGAATGAAAGCAGCTGATACACATATTTGTTCATCTCTTTGCATAAGTTTTCTTGAAAAAGATTAGCATTTTGCCTATTTTTTCATAGTATATATGGACATTTGCATAGGAGGGAAGCATTGTGAAGATACACATTGTCCAAAAAGGAGATACACTTTGGAAACTCGCAAAAAAGTACGGCGTGAAATTTGACGAGTTAAAAAAGTTAAATTCTCAGCTAAGTAATCCTGACATGATTATGCCTGGAATGAAAATTAAAATTCCTGGCATGGGTTCTGGAAAAGCGCCATCAACAACTAAATCGAATACAATTATTAACGTTGGATCAAAGGCTAAAAAAGAAGCACCGATTACAGGAACACAAACTATGCCTATAAAAGAGGCACCAAAAGCTAACGTAACAACTCCACCTGTTAAAGAAGCACCAAAGCCGATTGCCAAAACAGCTCCAGTAAAAGAAGTACCAAAGCCAATTGTCAAAACAGCTCCAGCAAAAGAAGCACCAAAGCCGATTGCCAAAACAGCTCCAGTAAAAGAAACGCCAAAGCCAATTGCCAAAACAGCTCCAGTAAAAGAAACGCCAAAGCCAATTGTAGCACCAACTCCAGTAAAAGAAGTTCCATTACCAATTATTGCACCAACTCCTAAAAAGGCAGCACCTATCGTGCAGCAAAAACCTGTAATGCCTTCTCCGGTGATTCCTGAAGTGGAAATGAATAATAATTACATGGTTAATATGGCCAATATGACAGTCGAACAACCACCAGCACCAGTTAGTCAACCTGTGAAAGAAGTGCAACCAAACATTGCTCCAACACCAATGCCATATCAGCCACAAATGCAAGTAGCTCAAGAAGAGTGTGTGCCAATAACTCCAATGATGCCAGGACCGGGTTTTTGTCCACCCTTTATGCCGATGCATCATCATTTTTGTGGTCCGGCACCATCCTTTATGATACATCCAATGTATATGGAGGAAAGCTCAAGTATGTGTGAACCACATGCGAACATGTATTACCACCAGCCTGGAGCAAATATGCCAACTTCACAGCAACAAATGCACCAGCAATATGGTATGCCGTTTCCTCATGAGTACATGGGACACGTACCAGAAGTATCACCGCATGGTTTACATCATCATTTTGAGTCATCTTCACACCCTGGACTACATGCGCAAGTTCATATGGAAGATCAAGATGATTGTGGTTGTGGAGATTCCGAATCAATGGCTCCAACACCGCATCAAACTGCAAATGACTATTATGGAAATCAACCCAAATTTTATCCTAATCAAAATATGAACTTTCCATCTATGCAAGAATCTATGAATATAGAAATGGAATCAATGCAACAACAGTTTTCGCAGCAACTGATGGGTAGTATGCAGCAACCAGCATACCAACAACCGATGGGTGGCATGCAGCAGCAACCAGCATACCAACAACCGATGGGTAGCATGCAGCAGCAACCAGCATACCAACAACCGATGGGTGGCATGCAGCAGCAACCAGCGTACCAACAACCGATGGGTGGCATGCAGCAGCAACCAGCGTATCAACAACCGATGGGTGGCATGCAGCAGCAACCAGCGTATCAACAACCGATGGGTGGTATGCAGCAACCAGCGTATCAACAACCGATGGGTGGCATGCAGCAGCAACCAGCATCTCAGCAACCGATGAGCGGTATGCAGCAACCGATGTATCAAGCATCGATGGGTAGTATGCGGCAATCAGCGTATCAGCAGCCGATGGATGGTATGCGACCACAGTCGTTTCAGCAAATGAATGGTATGCAGCAAGAACCATATCAAAATCAAATGAGATCTATGATGCAACCTTACCAAAATAATCAAATGATGAATTATGAAGAAAAGCACTTTCAAAGCTACGAAATCGATTATGCTACTGATTTAAGTGCAGAAGAAATGAATATAGAACAAATTCAAGATGGGGATGCTCTAGATGCGTTAAAGATGCCTAGATATGCGGATGAAAGCCTATGAGTAGCTCATATTCCGAAGAAAGTCATGAATTTCACCGTCGGTTGTTAAAAAGTACTAGGGATAGTGGTACTGGCTTGAGAAAAGCATTGAAAGTTAGAGATAATGTATATTTTGTAACTACGAACCACAAAAAATATGTAGTAAAGGGATTCTCAAGCCGTAAAAAATACGATGCTCAGAGAAAACTAACAAAGTTATTAAAACGACATGGCTTTAATCGTACGTATGACTTTATTGATCAATTTGCTCCATTTTCTTATGATGGTGAAATATATGCTTGGATTGAATATATTAAGCCCCAAAAAGATAAATTCACTTTTGAATCTTTAACCTGTAGAAAAGAAGGGTTAAAGATACTTAAGGATTTTCATAATGCCACAAGTAATTTCTATGATGAAATATCTATAAAGCATTTTGACCAATTAGAAAAATGGAAGGAAAGGTTGAAAGATTTCAAGAGAAACAAACATATTATAAATAAATATGTCTCGTCTGATTATCTACAATCATGGATTAATTGGGGAGAGTTTTCACTTAAAGGATTAGAAAAATACGAGAAATTATTATACAAAGAGAAAAATTGTATCGTACATGGTGATGTAGCTCACCATAATTTCTTTTATAGAAACGATGGCGTTTTGTATTTAATTGATTTTGATTTAATTAGTAAAGCGCCACCTTTACTTGATTATCTTCAATATTGTAATCGTATTATGCCAGATATTCGTGACAGTAATGAATTATGGAGTTACAAACAACTCCAAAAATACAAAGAGAATACGGCTTTTTTATATGCCTTAACATTTCCAACAGATATATTTAGAGAGTGGAATCGGATTGTAAGAGAAGATTTATTCTTTGATCAAGGATACCTCCATTCTGTTTGGAAATTAACTGTTGAGGAAGCGAAGCAAAGAATGAAAATTTATAAAGATATCGTCAAACTGATTAAATAACCATTTTTAATTGCAGTTAATTTGTAACAAGAAATGAATGGTTAAAATCCGTGAGATTTTTGACGGAAAAGAGAGAAAGATAAAACCTACAGTTAGAATCTTGACACTCGTTAACGGAAAATGAACGAATTAGAGCTTTTAAAAGCAAAGAACTATAACACAATAGTAAAATTAAATATAGCGCAAGAATAATATTCATTGTAATGGGAAACCTAGTTTAATGATGAAAAAGATTGTTAAACTAGAGGTGAAACCATGCACAAAAGACGTATTAGTAAACATCTATATTTAACGGCTATTATCAGCGTAATTGGCTTGTTTTTGTTTTCAGCTTGGAGTGAACGTGAATATTCTTCTGTATATGCAGATCAAATTCGTAAAATAACTTTACAAAGATTATACCTAGATGGAGAAATGGGAGAAGAGACGATTGTAAAGGAAGTAGGCTCTGTATCTGAAATTAAAGAAGTATATAAAGATTGGGAGCTTGTTTTGCAAAATGATAAAGAACTTGTTTTTCAAAAGAAAATTAATGATATTTCCCCATTGTTAAAAGCAAATGGATATTTTGGAATTACCGAGGATGGTACTTTATCGATTTTTAATGGGAAGCCTATACATTCAGATGTCATTCAATCCTTTTTTCAAATTGATGTGGAAATGCTAGAAACGAAAAAACATAATGAGCTAGTCGAAGGTATACCAGTGAAAGATAAAAAACATTACGAATCTGTGTTAGAAGTATTTGAACAATATATGGAGTAATGACAAAAAGCTTGATGTTTCAATTTTAAACTATCAAGCTTTTTTATTAAGATAGTTGCTGTTGATACGTAAAAGTGAGATCTTACTACTTATTTATAGGAAATAAAGACTATAAAAAAAGTAATATCATTGAAATGAGAGATTGATGCTTTTCTTATAAAAAAAATGCTTGTTCGGTTTTTTTTATGTGATTTATGATACAATGATTTACAGAAAAAGATTGGAGCGAAGCAGTTTGTACGATTATATTAAAGGTTCGGTTCAATTTGTTGGACCACATTATATTGTTATTGAAAATGGTGGGATCGGGTATCGGATAATGGCACCTAATCCTTTTGTTTTTTCTATAAGTGATCAGACGATAAAAGTTTATACGTATCATTATGTAAGAGAAGATATTATAGCACTCTATGGTTTTAAAACACAGGAAGAAAAAGCGTTATTTGAAAAGCTACTAAATGTTACAGGGATCGGACCAAAAGGGGCTCTGGCTATACTTGCTTCAGGTCAAGTTGAACAAGTAGTCCAAGCTATAGAAAATGAAGATGATAAATTCCTAGTTAAGTTTCCGGGAGTTGGAAAAAAAACCGCTGCCCAAATGATATTAGATTTAAAAGGAAAGCTAGAAAATATCGTGCCAGATTATTTCCCAAATTTATTTAATAACGCACTTGAAACTACTCATCGTGGAAATAATGATGAATTAGAAGAAGCAATGGAAGCACTAAAAGCATTAGGATATTCCGATCGTGAAATAACTAAAGTTAGTAAAGCTCTTCAGAAAGAACATAAAACTACAGAAGAATATATTAAGATGGCGTTACAATTGCTTTTAAAATAGGAGGTGGAATGTGTGGAAGAACGTATTGTTCAATCAGAGGTCGAGTCAGAAGAATTATCCTTTGAGCAAAACTTGCGCCCCCAGCAGCTTCAGCAGTACATTGGGCAGAGTAAAGTAAAAGAAAACTTACAAGTATTTATTGAAGCTGCAAGAATGCGACAAGAAACACTTGATCATGTTCTTCTTTACGGCCCTCCAGGATTAGGAAAAACAACGCTTGCAACCATTATTGCCAACGAAATGGGAGTTAATATACGAACTACGTCTGGACCTGCTATTGAAAGACCTGGTGATTTAGCAGCTATCCTAACAGCTCTAGAACCAGGAGATGTACTGTTTATTGACGAAATACATCGTTTACCACGTACCGTTGAAGAAGTATTATACCCTGCTATGGAGGATTATTGCTTAGATATCGTTCTTGGAAAAGGTCCACAGGCTAGAAGCGTACGTCTAGATTTACCTCCGTTTACATTAGTAGGGGCTACTACTCGAGCAGGATCATTATCAGCACCACTACGTGATCGTTTTGGTGTATTAAGTCGGTTAGAGTATTATACAGAGGAACAATTAAAATGCATCGTTTCAAGGACAGCAGAAATTTTACAAACAGAGTTAGATGATGTGGCTGCACTTGAAATTGCGCGAAGATCGAGGGGAACACCAAGGATTGCAAATCGTTTACTAAGGAGAGTACGTGATTTTGCTCAAGTAAAAGGTTCAGGAGATATAACGATTGAGCTTGCTCGCTACTCATTAGAATTGATGCAAGTAGATCGATTAGGGTTAGATCATATTGATCATAAACTATTAAAAGGAATTATTGAAAAATTCCGCGGTGGTCCAGTTGGGGTAGAAACGATAGCAGCCAGTATTGGTGAGGAATCTACTACCATTGAAGATGTGTATGAGCCTTATCTTTTACAAATCGGTTTTTTACAGCGAACTCCTCGTGGTAGAATAGCTACCTCAGCAGCTTATCACCATTTTGGAATGGAGATACCAGAATCATGAATTCCTTACCAAAATTGTTGATGATTATCGGTGGCGTGCTTTTGGTTCTTGGTTTTTTTATGCAGTTTATTAAACTAGGTCGTTTGCCAGGAGATATTGTTATTAAAAAGGAAAACGCAACTTTTTACTTTCCGATTGTAACGAGTATAATAGTTAGCGTACTTATATCTGCTATTCTTTTTATTATAGGAAAGCTTAGATAAAGTGACATACATGAAAACAGGATGTGACAACATTGAAAGTCGATTTATTTGACTTCCATTTACCAGAGGAATTAATTGCACAAACGCCTCTGAAAAATAGGGAAGCAAGTCGTTTAATGGTATTAAATAAGCAAACAGGTGAAACATCAGACGAAGTGTTCAGTAATATTGTTGAACATTTAAATCCGGGAGATTGTATTGTGTTAAACGATACAAAAGTATTACCTGCAAGGCTTTTTGGTATGAAGGAAGACACAGGGGCTAAAGTTGAAATGCTTCTGTTAAAGCAAGATGAGGAAGATGTTTGGGAAGTGTTGGTTAAGCCGGCGAAGCGCGTTCGAAAAGGGACAACAATTGTTTTTGGTGATGGTGCACTTAAAGCAGTTTGTCAAGATGAGTTAGAACAAGGTGGTCGAATCGTAAAATTCGAATATGATGGTGTTTTTTATGAAATACTAGATCAACTAGGTACAATGCCTCTTCCTCCATATATAAAAGAGCAATTAGCGGAACAAGACCGTTACCAAACTGTGTACGCTAAAGAGCGAGGATCAGCGGCAGCTCCAACGGCTGGTTTGCATTTTACTGAAAGACTATTAGATGAAGTGCGTAATAAAGGTGTGCATGTTGCTTTTATCACGCTTCATGTAGGTTTAGGGACATTCCGACCAGTTAGTGTCGAGGATATTGCTGATCATGATATGCATGCTGAGTATTATCATATGACAGAAGAAACAGCGGATTTATTAAATTCCGTGAAATCTAAAGGTGGGCGTATCATCACAGTCGGAACAACTTCAACTAGAACATTAGAAACAATTGCAAGCAGACATAATGGTCATTTTGTCGCAGAAAGTGGCTGGACAGATATTTTTATTTTTCCAGGCTATGAATTTAAAGCTATTAATGCTATGATTACGAATTTTCACCTGCCAAAGTCAACGCTTATGATGTTGATTAGTGCGTTAGCAGGTCGTGAACATGTACTGGCTGCCTACAAAAAAGCTGTAGAAAAAGAATATCGCTTTTTTAGTTTTGGCGATGCCATGTTAATTATGTAAGTTGAAAAAAGAGAAGGGAAGAAATAAATTTGACAGCAATTCGCTATGAACTGATTAAAACGTGTAAGCAAACAGGGGCAAGATTAGGAAGAGTACATACTCCTCACGGCTCTTTTGATACCCCTTGCTTTATGCCAGTTGGAACACTAGCTACGGTAAAAACAATGTCACCTGAGGATTTAAAAGAACTTGGAGCGGGCATCATATTAAGTAATACGTATCATTTATGGCTTCGACCAGGACATGATATCATTAAAGAAGCTGGTGGTTTACACAAGTTTATGAACTGGGATCGTGCTATTCTTACAGATTCAGGTGGTTTCCAAGTTTTTAGTTTAAGTGATTTCCGAAGAATTGAAGAAGAAGGTGTTCATTTTAGAAATCATTTAAATGGAGATAAATTATTTTTATCACCAGAAAAAGCAATGGAAATTCAAAACGCTCTAGGTTCGGATATTATGATGGCATTCGATGAATGCCCACCATTTCCAGCTACTTTTGATTATATGAAAAAGTCTGTTGAAAGAACTTCACGTTGGGCTGAAAGATGTTTGAAGGCACATCAACGTCCAAATGATCAAGGGTTGTTCGGAATTGTTCAAGGTGGAGAATATGAAGAACTTCGTAAACAAAGTGCAAGAGATTTAGTTTCACTAGATTTCCCTGGATATGCAATTGGTGGTCTATCAGTTGGAGAACCAAAAGATATTATGAATAGAATGTTAGAGTATACAACTCCGCTATTACCAAGTGATAAACCTCGCTATTTAATGGGTGTAGGATCTCCTGACTCTCTAGTAGATGGAGCACTACGTGGTGTAGATATGTTTGACTGTGTATTACCGACTCGAATTGCGCGAAATGGTACTTTGATGACTAGTAATGGCCGTTTAGTCGTTAAGAATGCAAAATATGCACGTGATTTTGGCCCTCTTGATGAAAATTGTAATTGTCATGTGTGCAGAAATTACAGTAGAGCGTATATTCGCCACTTAATAAGATGTGACGAAACATTCGGAATTCGATTAACTACTTATCATAACCTATATTTTCTGTTAAACTTAATGAAGCAAGTCCGTCAAGCGATTATGGATGATCGTTTGGGTGACTTCAAAGAAGAGTTTTTCGAACAATATGGTTTCAACAAGCCGAATGCGAAGAATTTCTAAAAATCTTATATATTATTAAATGAAAGGAGTGGAATTATGGCAAATACATTAGCAACGATTGGACCACTATTATTGATGTTCGTATTGTTTTACTTCTTACTAATTCGTCCTCAACAAAAAAGGCAAAAAGCTGTACAAACAATGCAAAATGAACTTCAAAAAGGTGACAAAATCGTTACAATCGGTGGATTACATGGTTTTGTTGATTCGATTGACGAAAGTACAATCGTAATTAAATGTGGTGATGGTAGCCGTCTTACATATGATCGCGCAGCAATTCGTGATGTTGTTGAGAAGAGTACTACTATTGGTTGATATGAAAAAGAGGATGTTCAAAAGTTTTTTGCTTTTGGACATCCTCTTTATTTTTGTCTTCTGTTGGTCGGGAGGCCTTACAGGATGTAGGTCACAGAGGCGTTGCCTCAGGAGTGGTGCTTTTAACCTCTGCTCCTTGTAACAACTGCGTTTACGCTGTTCTTATTTCTCGGTTCCTCCGGATATATTAACCCCTAAGATACCGCCCATCATACTTATTAGAATATAACAAAGTGATTGAATCCACTCTCTAGCTGTAAAGGAAGTGTCATGGCCAAGATACTGAAATAATAGAATGATGAGGGTATATAATAAACCAGTGCCTCCACCAACCAGCCATCCTTGTTTTTTTCCTTTTCCTCCTGAAATGATTCCTCCGATAAAAATAGAAATGAATGATAAAATTAAAATGATATATGAAAGTGAAGATTCGGTTAAAGCAGTGAAGCGTAATAAAATTGAAAAGATTAGGCTGAAAATTAGAGCAAATATAAAAATCGTTATGGTACCGTAAAGGATGGCAGATCCCATTTTTTTCGTTTCCATATTGAAACTCCTTTCTAAACTATGAAAATTCCCTTTTGTACAAGCATATGAGGCGGTTGAGTCAAATAGAACTGTCTTCATTTATAGGAGAACAATAATTGCGTAATGTTTTACAAAAACTGTGGGAAACTAATGATGATTATTTTCGTAAGAGAGGAATTAACAAGTGGAAAGTATGATTTTTATTTCTGTAAGAACGGTTTTTCTGTATTTTATTATTCTGCTTATTTTTCGCTTAATGGGAAAAAGGGAGATTGCAGAATTAAGTGTGCTAGATTTAATTGTCTTTATGATGATTGCAGAGTTAGCAGTAGTAGCAATAGATGATCTGAAACTCCCGTTATTTGAAGCGATTTTGCCTATGATTATTTTATTAATCATTCAAATTGTATTGTCTCTTATTTCATTAAAAAGCCAAAAATTCAGGAATCTAATTGATGGTACACCGACTATTATCATCAATAATGGGAAAATTGATGAAAGGGCAATGCGAAAACAAAGATATAATTTTGATGATTTATTGGAGCAATTACGAGAAAAAGATGTTTTTAACGTAGCAGACATTCAATATGCGATCTTGGAGCCTTCTGGTGAATTATCTGTTATGAAAAAGCCCTCCTCATCAAATAAGAACAATACACCTTTACCTCTTCCATTAATACTTGATGGTAAAGTACAAGAAGAAAATTTATCGTTTTTGAATGTAACGAATGAATGGTTAATGCAACAGCTACAAAAACAAGGCTATAATCAGGTACAAAATATTTCTTACTGTAGCTTCGGAGATAAAGGTGAACTTTATATTGATGAGTTGGAATCTTAACGTTTAAAAGGTAGAAAAGATCGAATCTCCTTCAAAGTAATCACTTTTAACATTAAAGATAGAGTCATAAAGATCAAAACTGTAATGGCTATGGCGATATATAGCGAAGATGTAACCTCTATATATTTATAAAACATATGACCTGTCCATCCTGAAATAACAGTGATGATAATCGTTAATATATAGCTACGGAACTCTAAAAAAATCGGAATCCGTTTAGCTACAGTTGCAAAATGTAAAAAAGTTACAAGGACAATGCTGGCCGCAAATCCCATAGCTGTTCCCATTATTCCTAGCTGTGGCTGTGATGAAAGGATAAAAATTAAGGCAAGCTTAACAATAGCCCCAATCAAACTATTCATCATTGCTGCTCTGGCTAAATTTAATGCTTGTAGCACAGATTGTAAGGGCATTTGATAATAGGCAAATATACAGATAGGTGCAAGATATGTAATGAATATAGCCGCGTTTGTTTTTCCGTACATTAAGTTCATAATAGGGTCTGCAAAAACGAAAAGAATGACGATTGCTAAACAGCCAGTAAAAAAGGTTATACGTAATGCTTGATGAAGACGATGAGACACTAATTTAATATTTCCAACAGCTTGTGCCTCACTAATAGCAGGTACGAGAGATGTTGATAAAGCCATTGTAATAAAAGAAGGAAGCATGAGCAGTGGCCATGCGTATCCCATAAGCTCACCGTATTGCGAAGTTGCAAGAGCGGTAGATACACCTGCAATCGCTAAGCTTTGTGCTACAACGATAGGCTCGAAGAACCAAGAAATATTACTAATTAATCGGCTTCCTGTTGAAGGTAAGGCAATACTTAGTAATTGCTTAAGAGTTTCCTTGCCATTTGATACCTGTAAAAAGAAGTTTTTTCGAAATCTGAAATGCTTTTTTAATTTAAATAATGTCAATAAATAAGTTAAGGAAGCTAACTCACCAATTACAGAAGAAAACATGGCTGCTGCAGCGGCGTATTCAATACCATATGGAAGAAAAGCTTTTGTCATAAAGGCGATTAGAGCAATCCGAATTATTTGCTCTAATATTTGTGAATAGGCAGAAGGTTTCATATTTTGTTTTCCTTGAAAATAACCTCTGATTACAGCGGATACAGCTACAATTGGAATAATCGGTGTGATGGTTAATAATGGCCAATAAATTCGATCGTCTGTAAAAAGATTTTGTGATAGCCATGGAGCTAAAAGCATTAATGCGGGAGTGAAAATTACCGATAAACCTAATGTTACACTCAGTGAAACTACAAGGATTTTTTTAATTCGTTTTTCATCTCTTACAGCATTTGCTTCAGCAACAAATTTAGCAATGGCAACTGGTAAGCCGAGTTGAGTAATTGTAATAACAAGAAATAGAGATGGTAGAGCCATCATATATAAGCCTACACCTTCTCCTCCGATAACCCGTGCAACGACAATTCGATTAATAAATCCTAATACTCTAGTGATTAACCCGGCAGTAAGCAGGATTAAGGTACCTTGAAAAAACTTTGACATTTTAGTATTCCCTGCCTTCTCAAAATAGTCATAATCATCTATTATTAACTATATGCAACAAGGTGGACAAAGCATGACAAACTAGCTGTATATTCTTGTAAATGAAGGAGAAAGGGACGCGATGAAGAAAAGTCATTGTTTTGAAAAGTATCGTTCAAAATTACAACCGGCATTACAAAGTAAACGTGAAGAGTTCATACTACTAGGATATACAGAAGTAACAGACGACTATATTTGGGATTTTATGACGAAGAAAAAATGGAAAAAAGCAAACGAGGATGCGTTACTTCATCAGTTAGTAAATGATGTTTTGTCCGTGAAAATAGGGGAGTATATGCATTATGCAACAGTCGAAGCGTTTAAAGAAGCACAGAAAAATAATGTACCTGATTTAGATTCTTTTAGGGATTTATTTACATAATAATCGCATATTTGATAACAATCTAAAATTGACAGTCGAAAAAAATTGAATCATAATAATGTAGGAGATTTATTACGAATTTCAAAAAAATGTCTATATAATTTGATCTGTTTTAATAAATGGAAAATGGATTGCTTTTTTGTTTGTGCCATATCTTTCTCTATGAAATCATTATTTGATGAACTATAATAATCATTTCTTTCATACTGCAAGATCAGGCCTAAAAGTTTTAAGGAGGCTTATACATAATGGTTAAAAGATCAAGAATTGTTTCGTTCCTTCTTCTTGTCATTTTGATTTTTTCAGTGATGGGAACGACAACAAATGGAATTTTGAAAGATGTAAAACTTGGTTTAGACCTTCAAGGTGGATTTGAAGTTTTATATGAAGTTAAAACGGAAGATAACTCTAAGGTTACGGATGACGTTTTAAAAAGCACGGTCGCTGCTCTAGAACGACGAGTTAACGTACTAGGAGTAAGTGAACCTAGCATTCAAATTGAAGGTACGAATCGAATTCGTGTTCAATTAGCTGGTGTTAAAGATCAAAATAACGCTCGAGAAATTCTTTCTACTTCTGCTAAGCTTTCTTTCAGAGATTATAATGATAAAGAAATGTTAACAGGTAAAGATTTGAAAGAAAATGGTGCGAAGCAAACTTTTGATGGAAACACAAGTAGCCCTGTTGTTGAAGTCACTTTAAAGGATGCTAAAAAGTTTAAAGAAGTAACTCAAAAGATTTCCTCTATGCCAGAACCAACAAATGTACTAGCTATTTGGTTAGATTTTGAAGAAGGTAAAAACTCGCTAAGTAAGGGAGAAGAGCAAAGTAATTTAATTTCTGCTCCTCGTGTTAGCCAAGTATTTGATCAAAATACCGTTTTAATTACGGGTAATTTTACAATAAAAGAAGCACAAAATTTAGCAAATATGCTAAACGCAGGGGCTTTACCAGTTGATTTAGAAGAAATCTATTCATCTTCAGTAGGTGCTCAATTTGGACAAACTGCTTTAGATAAAACAATTCTAGCTGGAATCATTGGTATTGCTGCAATCTTTATATTTATGGTAGCTGTGTATCGCTTCCCAGGTATTATTGCGATTATTACATTGTCTGTTTATATTTATTTAATAATGTTAGTATTTAATTGGATGCATGCTGTCTTAACACTGCCAGGAATAGCTGCCTTAATATTAGGGGTAGGTATGGCCGTCGATGCGAATATAATCACGTATGAGAGGATAAAGGATGAAATTCGTGTAGGTAGAAGCATTAAATCGGCTTATAAAATTGGTAATAAGCATTCGTTAGGTACAATTATTGATGCAAATATTACAACGTTACTTGCTGCAGCTGTTATGTTCTTTTATGGTAATAGTTCTGTAAAAGGTTTTGCTACAATGCTTATTATCAGTATTTTCATGAGTGTTTTAACAAATGTATTCGGAACACGTTTATTTATGGGACTATGGATTAATAGTAACTTCCTAAACAAACGTCCAGGTTGGTTCGGTGTGAATAAAAAAGAAATTCACAACCTAAAAGATTTCAATGATACTTTACACTTACCAACTAAATTTGATAAGTTTGATTTTGTTAAGAGACGTAAGATCTTTTATTCCTTATCAGTTGCTGTAACGATTATTGGGATTATTTTCTTGTTCGTATTTAAGTTGAATTTAGGAATCGACTTTACTAGTGGTACTCGTTTAGAGGTAACTTCTAATAAAGTTATTTCAGAGCAACAGATTAAATCAGATTTGAATGAACTGAAAATAAAAGGTGACGATATCGTCTTCTCTGGTGATAACAATAAAACAGCTGTTATTCGAACAGTAGATACGCTAGATAAGAAAGAAATTCTAGAAGTGAAATCTTATTTCAAGGATAAATATGGACATGAACCAAATGTAAGTGCGGTTTCTCCAACAGTAGGTAAAGAGCTTGCGAAAAATGCCTTTATTTCTGTTATTATCGCTTCTATTGGGATTATTCTATATGTATCTGTACGATTTGAATGGAGAATGGGTGTACCAGCCGTTATAGCTTTATTACATGATGCTTTCTTCATCATAACGTTATTTAGTGTTCTTCGATTAGAAGTAGATTTGACCTTTATTGCTGCCGTATTAACAATTATCGGATACTCGATAAATGATACAATTGTTACATTCGACCGTGTTCGTGAAAATCTAATGAAAAAACGACAACTTCGAACAATTGAGGATATTGAAGAAATTGCAAATATCAGTATTCGCCAGACATTGATTCGTTCGATTAATACAATCTTAACAGTACTAGTCGCTGTTATTGCACTTTGTATTTTCGGTAGTGAAGCAATTCGAACATTCTCTATTGCGTTGTTAATCGGTCTATTATGTGGCGTTTATTCTTCAATCTTCATTGCTACTCAACTGTGGGTGGATTTAAAAGAAAAAGAGCTGAAGAAAAAAGGCGTTTTGAAAACATATAAAGAAAAGAAAAAGAATAAAGACGAAGCACAAGTATAATTTTGATAAAAAAACTGCGGAAATAATTTCCGTAGTTTTTTTTATA
>NZ_CABKRX010000072.1 GCF_902374955.1 Bacillus massilioanorexius | reverse complement strand
AGGTCTGTCTCTTTCTATTAGAATTACATTTTGATAAGGCTGATTAAGCTTTTTATTAGATGAGTAAGATAAAAGCTAATAGTAATAACACAACACTAATTCTTGAACGATTATTAAAAGTAATAGAATTAGGTTCATCGATGGAGGCTAGACTACTAAACAATGTAATAAGGGAACATATGATAAATAGAAATATGATTTCACTGTACATATTTATTGAATAAAAGAGCCAAATCAATTCAAACGTTCCGAGTAAAGATAAAATAATCATAGTGAATAATCGTTTACATACTATACTCATAACATCATCCCCAAAAGAGCTTTTCAAGACTCTTTATTTTTATGGTATGTGTTGAGTGGCGAATCGTTACCATTATAGATTCTTCACATTTCTATTCAATAGTTCTGTATTATTTTTTGATAAATAATAGCGCAACACCTAAACCAACCAAAAGAATGGACCATACAGGAAATGATGCGCCTATACCCGATTGGACAATACCAAGGAGGTCAAACATTTTTTCTTTAAATAAAAGAATGAGTGCTACTACTAATAATAAAAAACCTGGTAGCATTCCTGATTTTGCTTTACTTCCTTGTAGCATTAAGCCTAATGAAATGATTAAAATAAAAATTCCTAGTTCGTTTGGCCAGAGCTTTAAAGTGTGAACAACATGAAAATGAATTCCAAAACCTAAAAAAATGACTCCGGCTAATATTGAATCACTTTTATTTCCTTTATAGGCTTGAATAAGAAAAGCAATTCCAACGATACAAAGAATGGTTGGCCAAGAATAAAATCCTTGAAACAGTTCAATGCTTGATTGACTTAAAAAATAATAGATGCCGAATCCAATTAAGATGACTCCAGAAAAAAGTCCGTAGGATTTCAAAAATATCCCTTCTTTCCAAACAAAATAATTGAAGAAATCATTTAGATTTGATAAATTATTACTTAGTAATCATTCTAAAATATGTAAAACCAAGAGATTTTTTATCGGTTGAAAAAAGCCGATTGTGTGTAAAAAAATCAGTTTTAACATACAATAGTTCTATTATACAAATTAAATGTTGTGGAGATTAGAGTTTTTTTAGAAAATCTGCATAATTCTTAGGAAAATTATTATCGCAATATCAATCATCAAGATCTGTTTTCATCATGAGAATATAGAGTGATTGCTTGTTAGTTCTTATGTTGATTTTATTTTTATACTAGCACAGTATGTCATTAGTTGTTCAAAAACTTTCAAGAATATTATAAAAATAAAATGTAAATACATGTTATAATCCAAAATAGGAAACTATGTTATTTTTCATGGGGGTGTGGATGTAGGGATGTTTATACTAGCAGTTGGGTTAAATTATAAGACTGCCCCTGTTGAGATTCGTGAAAGATTATCATTTAACGAAGCTGAACTCGCAGAAGCTATGGTAACTTTACAAAATAAGAAAAGTATTTTGGAAAATGTTATCATCTCTACATGTAATAGAACAGAAATATATGCAGTTGTAGATCAAATTCATACAGGGAGATATTATATTAAAGAGTTTCTTTCTCAGTGGTTTGATTTACCAACGGAAGAATTTGCACCATTTCTGTTTATTTATGAAGGCAATCGTGCAGTCGATCATTTATTTCAAGTGAGCTGTGGATTGAATTCGATGATACTTGGTGAAACACAAATTCTCGGTCAAGTTCGATCAAGCTACACTCTTGCTCAAAATCAAACGACAATTGGTACAGTGTTTAATCACTTATTTAAGCAAGCGGTGACATTAGCTAAAAGAGCGCATTCTGAAACAGAAATCAATACAAATGCTGTGTCCGTTAGTTATGCAGCTGTGGAATTAGCTAAAAAGATTTTTGGAAGCTTAGATGACAAGAATGTACTTGTTATTGGAGCAGGGAAGATGGGGGAACTTGCCATTCAAAATCTTTATAGCGCTGGAGCGAAAAAGGTTTCAGTAATAAATCGCACTCATCAAAAAGCTGTATTATTAGCGGAAAGATTTTCTGGCAAAGCGAAAGAATTACGTGAACTTCAATGTGCTTTACTTGATGCGGATATCGTTATCTCATCAACTGGTTCTAAAGAGTACGTAATAACTAAAGAATTAATGGATGTTGCTAATCAAATTCGAAAAGGACGACCAATTTTCATGGTCGATATTGCAGTTCCAAGAGATTTGGACCCAAGCCTTTCGGAAATTGATAGCGTCTTTTTATATGATATAGATGATTTAGAAGGTATCGTTGAAGCGAATCTTCAAGAACGTAAAGTAGCAGCGGAAGCTATTTTAATAATGATTGAAAAGGAAATTGAAGAGTTTAACAATTGGATGAATATGCTCGGAGTTGTCCCTGTGATTTCAGCATTAAGAGAAAAAGCGCTTATAATCCAAGCTGAAACAATGGAGAGTATATCTAGAAAACTTCCTCAATTAACAGAGAGGGAATATAAAGTGATTAGTAAGCATACGAAGAGTATTATTAATCAAATGCTGAAAGACCCAGTACTTTATGCGAAAGAACTTGCTGGTCAAAAGAATAGGGAAGAAACACTTCAAGCTTTTGTTCAAACATTTAATATTGAGAATTTAGTTGAAGCACAAAAGGCTAAATCTCAAGTGCAAAAAACTCCTACGTCAGCAGCACATGATTTAAAAGCTATAGCAGTTGAAGTATAAGAGGAGAACAATCATGTTTGATATTTCGCTTACGAGATTACATGAAGTCACAATTATTTTATATGCATTAAGTGTTCTTTTATATTTTATTGATTTTCTTCATAATAACCGGAAGGCAAATAAAGTAGCCTTCTGGTTGCTTGTCATTGTTTGGTTATTACAAACAATTTTTTTATGTCTTTATGTCGTAAAAACTGGAAGATTTCCAATTTTGACATTGTTTGAAGGATTATATTTTTATGTTTGGGTTTTAATTACATTATCGCTTGTTATTAATAAGATACTTACAACAGATTTTTTGGTGTTTTTTACGAATGTCCTTGGATTTATCGTTATGGTCATTCACACATTTGCACCGCTTAAAATTGAAACGCATGTTTTAGCACAACAGCTTATGTCAGAGTTACTTTCCATTCATATCACTATATCATTGCTAGCATATGGCACATTCACTTTGTCCTTTGTTTTTTCGATTCTATATTTGATTCAATATGATTTATTGAAACGAAAAAAATGGGGGAAACGTTTAATGAGGTTAGGAGATTTGTCTAAGCTAGAGAAATTATCGTACATTCTTAATGTTATAGGGGTTCCTATTTTATTTTTTGGATTAGTACTCGGACTTCAATGGGCTTATATCAAATTACCAGAAGTTAGTTGGTTTGATGTTAAAATACTAGGGTCAATGGTTATTTTACTTTGTTATATTCTAGTAATATATGTGAAAATAAGAAAGCAGGTAAATGGTAAAATGCTAGCTTATTGGAATATCACTTGTTTCTTAATTGTTTTAATAAATTTCTTTTTATTTAGTGGCTTATCGAATTTTCATTATTGGAGCACATAGGAGGATACTATGAGAAAAATCATTGTTGGTTCAAGAAGAAGTAAACTAGCGCTTACACAAACAAATTGGGTTATTCAACAATTGAAAGATTTGGGATTACCGTTTGAATTTGAAGTGAAGGAAATCGTGACAAAAGGAGATCGAATCCTAGATGTGACGTTATCTAAAGTAGGTGGTAAAGGTTTATTTGTCAAAGAAATCGAGCACGCGCTATTAACGAAAGAGATTGATATGGCTGTACATAGTATGAAAGATATGCCTGCAGTTCTTCCAGCAGGGCTAACAATTGGTTGTATCCCTGTTCGAGAGGATCATCGTGATGTTCTGATTTCAAAAGATGGATCAACGTTAGAGCAATTAAAGCCAGGTGCAATTGTGGGAACGAGTAGTTTAAGAAGAAGTGCACAATTATTAGCCACTAGACCCGATTTACAAATAAAATGGATTCGTGGAAATATTGACACTCGTCTAGCGAAATTAAAAGAAGAAGAGTATGATGCGATTATTTTAGCGGCTGCTGGATTATCTCGTTTAGGCTGGAGTTCAGATGTTGTAACACAATATTTAGATCCTTCTCTTTGCTTACCGGCTGTTGGACAGGGTGCCTTATCGATTGAATGTAGATTAGATGACGAAGAATTACTAGCTGGCTTACAAAAGTTCGAATGTAAGCAAACAAAACAGACAGTAACGGCTGAAAGAGCATTTTTGCATGCCATGGAGGGCGGGTGCCAAGTACCGATTGCAGGGTATGCCACTATGAAGGATGACGAAGTAATGTTAACAGCTTTAGTAGCTAATCCAGAAGGCACCATCATATTAAAGGAACAAGTTTCTGGTAAGGATGCTGTAGAGGTAGGAAAGAAAGCAGCGAATAACATTCAAAGTCGAGGTGGACAAGAGTTAATCGATGCTGTCAAAGAAGAGTCTGAAAAAGAATGAAGGAAGTTTCTTTTTTAATTGGGAAAAGTGTACTCATAACGAGAGATAAGCGAGATAGCGTGGGATTTGCTCAAGAAATTAAAAAATATGGAGGAATTCCAACTAGCATTCCAATGATCGGCTTTCAAAGGTGTAAGCTGTCAAAGGAAGAAGAAAAAAGGCTAGCGTCACTAAACGTATATGATTGGATTATTTTTACGAGTAAAAAAGGTGTGCAGTTTTTTTTCGAATTTGTAGATGCCCCTATACGAAATCATATTGCCGTTATTGGTGATAAAACGAAAGATATACTTTCGGATTATGGATACAAGCCACAATTTACACCATCAAAATTTGTTGCGGAATGCTTTGTGGAAGAATTTATCCCATTATTGCATCCTGACTCTAAAGTATTAGTTGTAAAAGGAAATTTAGCGCGAAATCTAATTGCAGAGCAAATGAGGAAGAGTGGTTGTACTTGTGATGAAATCATTGTGTATGATAATAAGATGCCCGAACAAAGTGAAAGTATGCTTATTCACATGTTGTCACACTCTCCATTTGATATAATTACTTTTACGAGCTCTTCTACAGTTCATAACTTTATGTCAGTTGTAAAAAAGTATCAATTGGATAAACAATTATCCTCAGCGACTATAGCTTGCATCGGACCTATTGCAGCAAAAACAGCCCGGCAGTATGGATTACAAGTAGATATTTGTGCAGAGGTATATACGATGGAAGGTTTGTTACATAGTTTAGTACATTTTAATAAGAAACAAATTTAAGCGAAATAAATAGGGGGAGAAGTAAATGGAAAATATTCAATTTACAAGACATAGACGTTTACGAAAAAATGAAGCTATGCGTTCCTTAGTAAGAGAAACTACTTTACAAAAGGAAGATTTAATTTATCCTATTTTCATTATCGATGGGGAAAAAGTGAAAAATGAAATAGCTTCTATGCCTGGAATTTATCAATTATCATTAGATAATTTATTATCTGAAGTTGAAGAATCAATCGCACTAGGAATTAAAGCATTTATTTTGTTTGGTGTTCCTTTTGAACATGATAAAGATGAGTGTGGAACGGGTGCATTCAGCCACAATGGTTTAGTTCAAAAAGCAACTCGTCTGATTAAAGAGAAATATCCTGAAGTGTTGATTGTAGCAGATACTTGTCTTTGTGAATATACCGATCATGGTCATTGCGGAATTGTAAAAGATGGAGAAATTTTAAATGATGAATCATTAGAATACCTAGTAAAAACAGCCATTAGTCAGGTTGATGCAGGTGCTGATATTATTGCACCATCCAATATGATGGACGGTTTTGTAGCTGCTATTCGAGCTGGTTTAGATGAAGCAGGATATTTAGATATTCCGATTATGTCGTATTCAGTTAAATATGCATCATCTTATTATGGACCATTCCGTGATGCGGCAAATGGAGCTCCGCAATTCGGAGATCGTAAAACATACCAAATGGATCCTGCAAATCGTATGGAAGCTCTTCGTGAAGCGGAATCTGATTTATTAGAAGGAGCAGATTTCTTGATTGTGAAGCCTGCTTTAGCGTATATGGATATCATCCGAGATGTGAAAAATAATATCAATTTGCCAATTGTGGCTTATAACGTTAGTGGAGAATATAGCATGATTAAAGCAGCTGCTCTTAACAGTTGGATGAATGAGAAACAAATTGTTTTAGAAACTTTAACTGGTTTAAAACGTGCTGGTTCAGATTTAATCATTACCTATTTTGCAAAAGATGTTGCACGTTGGTTATCTTAATAATAATAAAAAAGGACCGGCAACGGTTTTTCTATAAGGAGATGTTATTATGCGTTGTTATGATAAATCTAGAGCTGCTTTTAAAGAAGCTATTCATTTAATGCCTGGCGGTGTCAATAGTCCGGTTCGAGCATTCAAATCCGTTGATATGGATCCAATTTTTATGGAGAGAGGTCAAGGCTCAAAAATATATGATATTGATGGAAATGAATATATTGATTACGTTTTATCATGGGGTCCACTTATTTTAGGTCACAGTCAACCAGCTGTTGTGGAAGCCTTGAAAAAAGTCGTAGAAACAGGCACTAGCTTTGGTGCACCAACAGAATTAGAAAATAAATTAACAAAGCTCATTATTGATCGTATTCCTTCCATGGAAATGGTTCGTATGGTGTCTTCAGGAACAGAAGCTACGATGAGTGCTTTACGATTAGCTCGTGGGTATACAGGACGTAATAAAATCTTGAAATTTGAAGGTTGCTATCATGGGCATGGGGACTCCTTATTAATTAAAGCAGGTTCAGGTGTTGCAACACTAGGGTTACCGGATAGTCCTGGAGTACCTGAAGGTGTGGCAAAGAATACAATTACAGTTCCGTATAATGACCTTGAAAGTGTTCGTTATGCATTCAAACAATTCGGCGAAGATATCGCTTGTATCATCGTTGAGCCTGTTGCAGGCAATATGGGGGTTGTTCCTCCTCTTCCGAGCTTCCTGCAAGGTTTACGTGATATTACTACTCAATACGGTGCGTTATTAGTATTTGATGAAGTAATGACAGGTTTCCGTGTAGATTATCATTGTGCGAGTGGTTATTTTGGAATTGACCCAGATATTACATGCCTAGGAAAAGTAGTTGGTGGAGGATTACCTGTTGGAGCATACGGTGGTAAAGAAGAAATTATGAAAAATATTGCTCCAAGTGGCCCAATTTATCAAGCAGGTACACTATCTGGGAATCCCGTTGCAATGACAGGTGGTTATATGACATTAAGTCAATTAACGCCTGAAGATTATGTGGAATTTAGACGAAAAGGTGATTTACTAGAAGAGGGTATTAGTAAAGCAGCCGAAAAATATGAAATTCCTCATACTTTTAATCGTGCAGGCTCCATGATTGGTTTCTTCTTTACGAATGAAAAAGTCATCAATTATGAAGCAGCTAAAACTTCTAACCTAGAATTTTTTGCTTCTTATTATCGTGAAATGGCACATGAGGGAATCTTCCTTCCACCTTCTCAATTTGAAGGATTGTTCCTATCAACAGCACATAGCGATGAGGATATTGCTAAAACAATTGCAGCTGCTGAAAAAGCATTTGCTTCATTAAAA
>NZ_CABKRX010000071.1 GCF_902374955.1 Bacillus massilioanorexius | reverse complement strand
GGCCATAGCCTTTTTTAAGATTTCATTCTCTTCTTTTAGACGAAGTATCTCTTTTTGCATTTGTTTCCAATCGTTTGGTGTCACTTCTTTTTCATCAACTGTCGCAACAGGAGAATAGGTTTTAATCCATTTATAAATGGTGACTTCAGAAACGCCATATTCGCTACTTAATTCTTTCACTGGTTGTCCAGAACGATACAACTCGACCACCATTTTCTTAAATTCTTCATTATATTTTTGTTTCATCACGGACACTCCTTTTGTAAGCACATTTTATCGACTTAACTTAGTTGTGTCCATGGAAATATACTAACACCAAGTGTATGAAATGTTTCATGCATATAAAGAAAAAAATTATAAAATGTTAAATAGAAATTATCATGATATAGAAGATTTACTTACAGTAGAAATGTATGAAATAAGAAAACAATTGAAGTTACCCCAAATATAAAACGATAAGAAGGCAGAAAGCACTCCAAACAATGAGTGCTTTTTATTATTCCTAAAAGGATGTGAGAGTAAGTGAATAAATATGAAGTTGTATTTAAGGATGGGCAGAGTATTGAAGTAGATGGTGAGGTTTTCTTAGCACGACTTAAATAGATGAGTCTAACCAATTATGCATCCAATTATTTAATTGTCTTGATAAAGTAACCATTGAGTTTTTCCAAGCTCCATACACATATCCAATAATGTCTTTACGTACTTTACTTTGTTTATAGCTAAAGATAGTTTCTTTGAACGTCTTAACGAACACATCAATGTGATCAGTAACAACAAAGTTAACTTTAGTCTTTCTAGCAGCAAGATGTAAACTACTCCATAGTTTATAAATGTCTTTAGCTTATCAAAGTAGTAAAGTTTTAATGAAATAGAACTCCTGACGTGCTATGCTATTATTACTAAATAAAAAGGGCGTTAAATGAGGTTATTATGGAATTTAAGAAAGTGCTTCAAAATAAGAAACAATATATTGACTTGTTATTACTTGCGGATGAGCAAGAAAGTATGGTTGATAAATATCTAGAACGTGGAGATATGTTTGCGCTATTCGACAAGGGTTTAAAGGCTATTTGTGTGGTTAGCAATAATGGAAAAGACATATATGAGATTAAAAACATTGCTACAGAGCCGAAATATCAGGGTAGAGGCTATGGGAAAGCGATGATTGATTATGTATGCAATTACTACCAACCTGTATGTGAAAAAATGTTAGTTGGTACAGGTGATAGTCCTTATACCATACCTTTCTATCAAAAGTGTGGATTCATGGAATCATATAGAGTAAAAAATTTTTTTACGGATCATTATGACCACCCTATATTTGAGGGAGGTAAACAATTGGTTGATATGGTTTATTTAGAAAAGAAATTGAGATAAAAGTTTATGTTGATCTTAACATGTTGAGAGAATGTCTTACGAATTCTATTAATAACAGATAAAAAGTTGTGAGTAAACTCACTGCTTTTTATCTGTTATTTTTAGTTTAACGGAATGTTTGTCAGGAGTAAAATAGGCAATCTTGAATAGGTTTTTTGTATCTTCAAAGACATTTATATTTGGGGGGGAACAATCATTTTTAGCAGAAATGTTGAAAGAATTATGAGGGAGAACACAACAATATAGGATTACAGGTTTAAATAGAGTAATAAAAGTGTAATAACCTTTGTACCAATCTAGCTCATTGTAATAGATATATATGTAACTTAATAAACTAAATAATAGCTTTCTTTTATTATACAAATGTATAATAAAAGTAGATAGTTCCATTCTGTGCATAGGGGAGGTAAACGATTTGACAAAAATACATGTTATAACTGGTGGCACTGGTGGTATGGGTATTGCAATAGCCAAAGGGTTTGAAAAAGATGCAACGATTATTCTTGCTGATGTGTCGCCAGAACGATTGCGAGAAGTAAAGAATGAATTGAATGAACAAGGATATCGTAATATTCAGACGTCTATATGTAATATTACAAATTCTGAAGATGTTAAGGCATTAGTAGAACAAACAAAACAGCTTGGAACGTTAGGCTCTATTATTCACACTGCGGGTGTTTCTCCTGCAAAATTTGGTGCACGTGCAATTCTGGAAATCAATTTAAAAGGAACTGTATTGGTATTAGATGCTTTTGAAGACATTGCGCAAAAGGACAGTGTAGCTGTTTGTATCGCATCCATGTCCGCTTACTTTGCTCCAGATTTAGCATCATTTTCAGAATTATCAAACAATCCATTAGCTGAAGATTTTTTAGATAAAGCTGTTGAACTTGTTCAAGATAATGCTGCAATGGCCTATCCATTTTCTAAAAAGGCAGTTATTGAACTAGTAGAAAAACGTGCTACGACATGGGGACGCAAAGGAGCTCGTCTCGTTTCTGTATCACCAGGCGTTATTATGACACCGATGGGGGAAAAAGAAACGGAAAACAAAGAACGAGCTGAATCTATGAAACAAGCAAATCCACTAGGACGTTTTGGTGAACCTTCAGAAATCTCTAATGTTATACACTTTTTAATTAGCTCGCAAGCGAGCTATATTAACGGTACGGATATTCGTGTAGATGGAGGATCTGTTCCTGTTATGCGTCAAGCAATGAATCGTTAAGCATTTATCAGCTAGAATCATACTTGTGTGCCACTATCTTTTTTGGCGTAATCATACTATGATGAAGAAAAATGATTCGATAGGTGATTCCACTTGAATGAAAAAGATATGCGTGTTATTAAAACGAAACAAAATATTGAACGAGCACTACTACATTTACTTAAAGAAAAATCATTAGGTAGTATAACGGTTACAGAATTATGTGAAGCTTCTAATATTACAAGAAGAACATTTTATTTACATTACGAAAGTGTACAACAACTTTTCGAAGTATTAATACAACATTTATTGAGAGAATTGGATCAATCTATCCTAAAAGCAAAACAGAATCGGCTTACAGCTCAGGATAAATACGAGCCACATTTGAAACAGTTATTTCAGCATGTATATGACTACCAATCTTATTATGAAATAGTTTTTACCCGCCATACACACTTTGCTATATACGATTTATTTTTCAGCCACCTTAAAAAGATTGTGAAAAACTCTCTCTTGGAACTGCGAGAATATACGGAATTATTAGATTTTGAAGTTGCTTATCGGGCAAATGCTACATTAGGTTTAATTTTGGAATGGCAGGCTCAAAAATATAAACAATCTGTAGAAGAAATGAATCAATTAGCGACTACTATCATTCAAAGTCTTTCAGAAATGACTAAAGGGGGAAGTAATTAATGAAAGTAGGTATTTATCACGGAAAACAAGATGTGCGTGTAGAAGAACGATCTATTCCGAAAGTTGGACCAAAGGATGTTTTAATTCGAAATTTACGTGGGGGTATTTGCGGAACAGATATTAATATTATTAAAGCAGGAAATGAAATGGGAATCCGTTTCGGCCAAGAGTTTGGACATGAGCTATTTGGAGAAATCGCTGAAGTTGGTTCAGAAGTGAAAGACATCGCAATAGGTATGCGTGTCGCTGTCAATCCAGTTACAGCTAAACGTGCAGGACGACGTTATTCTCTTGAAGTAGGTGGTTTCTCTCAATATGTATTAATTGAAGAAGCAGCATTGAATTATAACCTATATTTAATTGCTGATGATGTGACTCCAGAAGAAGCAGCTTTAATGGAGCCGATGAGCGTGGGTTTCCATGGTGCTTTCAGCATTAAACCTCAAGTAGGCGAAAATATCGCCGTACTTGGCGCAGGTCCTATTGGACTGTCTGCTGCAGCAAGCTTAATCGGAGAAGGTATAAAAAATGTCGTAGTTGTTGATATGGATGATTGGCGCTTAGCGAAAGCAGAGCAATTAGGTGCTAAAACAGTAAATACTAAAAAAGAAACACTAGCAGAAGGCTTAAGTAAACACTTTGGAACAGTGAATGTGTACGGTGTTGATATGCCAAATGTTGATGGTTTCGTGGATGCTGCAGGTGCTCCAGTTTTATTCAAACAAGTAATGGAAATCGTGAAGCCTCACGCTAGGATCGCCATTATTGCTGTTTATAAAAATGAAGTACCATTAAGTTTAGCACAAGTCATGAGTAAAGAGGTACAAATTGTCGGTGCAAGCGCTTATACACATGAAGACATCGTAAAAGTAATAGACCATATTAATCAAAAGAAAACACCAATAACAACAATGGTCACACATGTATACAAATTAGATAATCTTCAAGAAGCTTTTGATAAAGCGATTTCGGCACAAGAAACAATTAAAGTAATGGTAGATTTAACATAAGGCTTTTTCTAGTTAGTGATTTTGTTAGGTTCCTATTAAACTTGTTCAAATAAATGAGTCATAATAATTGATAGAGAAGGAGAGCTCTTTTCGAAGAAAAGGAGTTCTCCTTCTTTTTGTAAAGGTTTTTTTTCTAAAAGCTTGTGGTTTTGGTGAATAAAACTAGCATAATAGATCGATTAGAATATCAGGTGCGAGACTCTTGAAAGAGTAGCAGGATAGGGAAGACCCCTACGGTATTATATACTGAGAAAGTTCACCACACGCCCGTGGAAAATGAGTATCCTGGTGTTGAATTCAACTTTTACTCACTACTGGTTCATAGGAAAAAATTTACGGAAACAGTTTTTGTAAAATGAATATATGTAATATATATATGACATATGTCATATATATATGCTATAATTGGATTGTAGGAGGTGTAAGAATCATTGAAAGATTTAATTATTAGAAATCGTGTGAAGCTAGTAAGAATAGAGCAAAATAAGCATACACAGGGAGAATTGGCTAAATTGGTTGGGGTAACTAGACAGACGATGAATTTAATTGAAGCTCAAAAATACAATCCTACTATTAAAGTGTGTTTGTTAATTTCGAAATACTTAGAAAAGCCTATAGATCATTTATTTTGGATGGAGGAGTAGACATGAGAAAACTTTTATTTTATTTACCTGCATTGCTAACCCTTTTTGTCATCTTTATATTAGATCAAAGCTGGTTGAAAATTGTATTATTGATTATTCTTGCAATGAGTGTTGTAATCGCAAAATATAAGAGAAGACAATTGGATTTGGAGGATATTGAATATGATGAGAGAGTAAATATCAATATTCGATATTGGTCATTTGGGTTCTTGGTTATTATGAATAGTCTATTAATCTGTTATCTAATATTAGTGTCACAATTTGATATGACAGCATGGTTTACACTGGATTATATGATGCTTTATTTAATTCTTTCTTTGCTCATCGCATTTTATATTATACCTAGTATTGCTAAGAAATTTTAAAATGGGGGAAATCAAAATGAATGCCGATTTATTGATTGTAGGTGGAATTTTACTAGTACTTGGTTTTTTAGTAGGAATTAAAAAGCAGACTTGGTTATTATCTGGATTTAATGAAAAACGTGTTTCTAATAAAGATAAACTAGCTAAATTGGTTGGTGGCTTTGAAGGAATAATGGGTGTGATTTTTATTATCGCGGGGATTTTTTCATTGGAGTACATGAAATGTTTAGTTATGGTATTACTTTTGGGAATGTTTTGTCTTGTAGTGTATTCAAATGTAAAGCTGGTAGATTAATTTTTGAAAATATTATGAAAATAAAATGAAACCTTTGTTGTATGAGGAAATTATTATTTTTGTGAATTTATTGCGGAATATCAGAAATTTTATGAGAATATTGTACTTATTATTGGGAAAAATGTAAATTTTTTTAAAAAACACTAAATAGTATTATAAAGATGTATTATTATTAAACGTATGGAGGTTATCCTGAATAATTTGTAAGGGAGATATTTATATGAAAAAAATAACATTGCTATTATTGTCTGTCATTTTTTTATTGGGAGTTACTGCATGTGGCAGTGAAAAATCATCCTCTACGGCGCCAAGTGTAGATGAACTATTAGCAAATTCAATGAAAGCGAATAAAGAAGTAAAGAGTCTTTCTCAGGAAGCAACGGTTAACACTAAAATAACTGTGTCGCAAGGTGAAACGAAACAAGAACAAAATATGGATATAACGACTAAAGCGGATATTATTAATGAGCCGTTTAAAGCTCGACAAGAAATTAAAATGCCTGTGTCTGAAATGGGTGAGCAAACGATCATTCAATATTTAACGGAAGAGGGCATTTATTCGAATATTAATGGACAATGGGTTAAGGTACCTGATGAAGTTAACGAACAATTTAAGACTAGTATTAAAGAATCTGCTAATCTAGATAGTCAAATAGAGCAATTTAAGTCAATGTCAAAATATTTGAAGCTAAAAGAAGAGAAAGAGCAATATGTGCTTACTGGCGATATTCCTGGAGAGAGCATTAAAGAGATGGCTCAAACGATATTAGAAAAAGCAGCGAGTGGCAATACGGAAACATTAGCCGCAATGGAGCAGCTTGATATTAAGAGTATGAATCTGGTTTATACATTTAATAAAAAAACATCATTGCCTATTAGTACAGTAGTCAAGTTACAAATGGGAATGGAGCAAGATGGACAAAAAGTAGATATGGATTTAAAAATGAACAGTAAGTTTTCAAATTTTAATGGTGTGGACGATATTACTGTTCCAAAAGAGGCTTTGAATAGTACGAACTAACCATAATGGAGGGTGGTCAAAAGTAAAATATGGGGGACATCCTACTAAATTTATACTTCAAAGCACATGACAAATCAAAATTAACTTTTTAGATACAAAATGTATTCATAAAAAGGTAGCTAACATAAAGTGATATGACCTCTGAAAGTGAAACTTTTCAGAGGTCTTTTTCGTGTTAAGAAAGTAAAAAATCTAAGTATATTTTTCGCAAGGTTTGACAATTATTTGTTTTTTGAAAATATAAATATTTCTTATATTCACAAATTGTTTTATTTATTTTTTTTTAAAATACTTCCATAATTGGTCTTTATTCACTACTCATTATTTGTTATATTAACATTGTGAAAAAATTAACAAAGTGAAAGCAGGGTTTAGTTTGGAATTTTTAATTGGTTTATTTTCTCTAGTATTTGTCATTTATTTAGTATTAGGGATTATTGCTGTGTTTAAAAAGAATGGGACAGCAAAGAAAAAGTTTATCATTTCTATAGTATTCTTTGTATTAAGTGCTTTAACGTTACCTGATACGGAGACAACGACAAATGAAAATAATGAAAGCAAATCTACAAATGAAAAAATAGAAAAAGAAGAACAAACAGAAGAAAAAGAAAAGACAAAAGAGTTAACTAAAGAACAAATCAAATCGCAAGTTGAAGTAGGGATGACTTTTAAAGATTTTTCTAATTTAGCTCAAGATGCATTAAATGTAAAACTACATGATTATATTTCGCTTGGTAATAATGTTATAGGGATTCCAATGCAAGCAACTGATGGACTTGTTCTATTAACTTCTGATTTAAAAACTATTTCTGAAATTCATGAATTCGAAAATTTAGACGAAGCTAAAAAGTATGGTTTAGAAGTTGAAGCAAAAGCAAAAGCTCAAGCTTATGAGGATTCCAAAATTAAATTATCAGGAAGTGGCGATTCTGCTACTGAACTTATTAAATTATCTAGTGGATTTGCCGTTTTTGAAGGGCAACACACAGGCTCATCTAACTTTATCGTTAAGTTAATGGACGAAAATGGTAATTCACAAGACTTGTTAGTTAATAAGATTGGAAGCTATAAAGGTAAAACATTCGCGAATATATCTTCTTCAGGTTCATATTATCTTGAAGTAAAAGCAGGAGGGAACTGGAACTTTACCATTACGCAAGGCTTCCCTCTAGAAATGAATAAGGTACCTACATCGTTTAACGGAAACGGTGATGATGTAGTCTTTTTTGAAGCTGATAAGGGAAATTATAAATTTACATTTAACCATTCTGGAAGTTCTAATTTTATAGTGAAACTAAATGGAAGTAGTCTAATGGTAAATAAAATAGGTCAATATCAAGGCAATATGAGAAAGAAATTAGATACAGATGGTGTTTATGTTTTAGTAATACGTGCTGACGGAGACTGGTCGGTTACTATTGAAGAATAGATAAGGGAAATGTAATGTTAAAAGGGTATTAAGCAATGATTTAAAATCACTGCTTAATACCCTTTTCTTATTGTGTAAGCAATCCGTTCAGAATGGCCAACAATTTGATTATTTATGCTCCTAATACATAAAATACATATCTACTCATACCTTCAGCGATAATGAATAGAAGCAATGCTGCATAAACCATTGAGAAATTGATTTTCTTCTGACTTGAAGAAAGAGCAAGATATCCTAATGTTCCTAATCCAAGTGCTTCAATAATCCAACGGATTCCAATAAATCCTGAGTATGTTGCTAATCTTTCAGATGCAGACACACCAGAAATTAATTCGATTTCACCAACATAACCATTAAACATAGCAGCACCGATAATTTGAATACCGATTCCAAATAAACCGAATGCAAAAGCCCATTTCACGATTTTCTTTACTTGTTCACCTTTAACAGAAGGAAGCAATAAGCTTGCTCCTAAAACAGGTCCAAGTGCAAACACTGTTCCAAAGAAAATTAGATAAGTGTTCATATGATCCCAGCCATTTACACGAGTCACTTTGTATAGTTGAGCCATACAAAATACGTCTACTAATCCTACAATAGCTGTAATTAACATCAAAATTGGATTGACTTTCTTTTGAACAATAGCTAGTCCGGCAGTAATACATGCTAATGCAATAAATGCTCCTGTAGCAACAATTTCATTACTCATCCAAGATTGTCCAAATCCTCTCACTGCATTTAAAGCATGAGTTGGTGCTCCTAAATGGAAGAATGAAGCGATTAATCCTACAAGTGAAAGTACAGCAATAACGATGAGTGGCAGCTTCATCATTTTAAATGTATCAGCGGCATCTTTTTTTACAATACCATGTACAAACCATAAAAATAGCATTCCACCGATGGCTGCTGGTACAGCTACAGTTAATATTAACAATGCCCATTCATGCATATAGATTCCCTCCTTTATTTACCTAGTGGTTTAATAACTAGATTTGGTTTTGTAATTGATGAACTTGGTAAACCTTTAATATCAGCATTGTTTCCATACTTTTTGCGTAACTCACTAATCTCACCAAATTCGATTGCTCGCATTGGACAAGAAGTTACACAATGTGGTTCTTCGCCTTTTTTACGTAAATCAAGACAAGTATCACATTTTGTCATCATTCCTAATTCTTCGCTGTATTGAGGCGCTCCATAAGGACAGTTCCATACACAGTATTTACAACCAACGCATTTTTCGTGATCGACAACTACGACGCCATCCTCTGAACGTTTATACATAGCTCCTGTTGGACAGCCTTTCACACAGCCTGGCTCATCACAATGATTACAAGAAATAGATAGGTGCTTCATAGAAACGTTTGGATAAGTTCCATCGATATAGTCATAGACTCTTCTGAAGTTTCTTCCTACCTCCAAGTTATTCGTATCTTTACAAGCAACAACACATGTTTTACAACCAATGCATTCTGCTACATTAATAAAAAATCCCATTTGTGCCATTTTTAGCAACCTCCTTTCCGTTTATATCATTTAAGATCAAGGATTCGTTGATCCCATTTATAGTCTTCTTCTAGTTGTTCTCCGTCCCATTTTTCAACATTACATCTAGCTGTGTTGTAACCAGAAGTACCTAGACCAGTTGGTACATATCCAACTAACATATTGTCTGCACCAGCACGGTCGATTTCATCGTTTTCATCTAAATCAACCCAAGCACCGTGAGGAAGAGCAATTGTACCAGGCATAAGTGTTTCAACAACCAATGCTGGACGTAAAGTTTTACCGTGTTCATTAGACAATAGAACAGTTTCACCAGTTTTAACACCAATTTCATCAGCATCATGCTGGCTAATATATACTGGGTTTGGCCATGCTTCACGTAACCAAGGAACGTTATCAAACGTACTATGTGAGCGTCTTAAGTAGTGTGGATTAAACACTTGGTAAGGATATTTACCTTTTTTCTTTGTTTCAAAGTTTTCAAAAGTAGATTCATATCCTTCTGCTCTTGGTTCATATTTAGGAATTGGTGAAATCTCCGTAAAGGCTGTTTTTGATGCCTCATGAAGAGCTTTACAGTAGATTTCAAATTTTCCACTTTCACTTGATACAGGGTTTTTCACTGGATCATCAATGAAATCTTTATAAGCGATAAATCCGAAGTTATCTCCTTTTTTACGAGGTACTTGATAAATTCCTTTATCTACGAATTCTTTAAGAGGAATTCGACCTTGTTGAGGAGTTCCTTCAACGCCCCATTCTTTCAAATCAGCAGCTGTTATTGTACATAATGGCTCATAATCAACACCATTGTCTTTCACAACCATGCTTCCTGCTAATTTATTAAAGTATTGTTGTTTTTCACTGATTGGATAAAGTTCTTTAGGATCTTTTCCAAGTGCTTTTAGTAATAGTTTAGCAATTTCTTGGTCACTCTTAGCTTCATATAGAGGCTCAGTAATTTTTGACCAAGTAATTAAAATTTCTCGGTTTCCACCTTTTACATTTCCTTCGTTTTCCCATTCTGTTGTAACAGGAAGTACAATATCGGAATATCTAGCATTCGTTGTAAGTGCATAAGCATGTGATACAACAAACTCAACTTTACGATGAGCTTCAATACCTCTCATAATGTTGCTTCTTGTTTGTAAAGTAGCATTGTAGTTATGGTAGATGAATTGAATATTAACATCACGTTCACCTTCGTGTTTTTGTAGATATTTACCTGTTAAAACCGCATCAAAAATTTGATTTTCATTGATTACATTGTCAACTGGATTAGCAATCGATGGTAAGCCATCACCACCACCTGTAAGAAGCATTGGACCCATGTTACCTGCATATTCCCAACAGCTAACACCTGTCATTTTACCTGAACCACCCATTTGTCCAGTCATCATACCTAATGTAGAGAATGCTTGTACCCAACCTTCACCGTTGTTAATACGAGCTGGTGCCCAGCCAGTTAATAATGCAACTCGCTCAGTTCCACCAATTTCTCTTGCTAATTCACGGATTTTTTCTGGTTCAACACCACAGATTTCTGAAGCCCATTCAGCTGTCTTAGGTTGCTTATCATATGTTCCTAATAAGTAATCTTTGAAATTGTCTTTTTTGTCAACACCTGCTGGCATATGCTCTGCATCAAAACCAACACAGTATTTATTTAAGAAATCCCATTTCACTAATGGATTTGATTTTGGATCATCTTCATCTAATAAAGTATGCATAATTCCAAGTGCTAAAGCGTGGTCTGTACCAGGTCGAACTGGAACCCAATCTGCACCAAAGATATTACATGAATCTGTATATAATGGGTCGATTGAGATGAAGCGTGCTCCTGCTTTCTTCGCTTGAAGGTAGTTATAAGTTACGCTACCCATCGTACTCCAAGCTGGATTAGCACCCCATAATACGATTAATTGAGAATTACGTAAATCCAAACGGTCGTTGATACCATTTACATATAAACCTTCGCCGACACCAAGCATATCGTATGTGTAAAGCCAAGCACCCCATGAAATTGTACCTGTACTAGATGTATGTCCACCAACTGCAGACATTACTTTACTAATGTTTTGCTCAGTTGTACCAGTTACCCAAATAGATTCGTTTCCATATTTCTTTTTAATACGTTTTGTTTCAGAAGCAATATGTTCAATAGCTTCATCCCAAGAAATACGTACCCATTGGTCCTTACCACGTAATTCTTTCTTTCCGCCACCTGGCTTCCAGTTTTTACGTTTCATAGGATATTTTAAACGGTCCGCATTAAATACTTGTTGACGTTGAGAACGGCCACGTAGACATCCACGTTGTTGAGGAAAATCAGGTGAATCTTCATGTGTGTCATCTGTTTTTTGACGAACAACAACACCATCTTTTACAAGTACTTTATTTAAGCATCTGCTTCCGCAGTTATGCCAACAAGCAGCTGTCTTCCAAATGCCTTCGCCATCTTCAGCGGCTGTTCCAATATTATTCTCTGCCTTTGCTACAAGGCCTCTAGATACAGGTACAACTGCTGTTGCTGCTACAGCGGAAGTCCAACCAATGAACGATCTTCGAGTCATTTTAAAATCTTGGATTTTCTTTAGTAGATCAATCATTTTGCCCCTCCTGATAATTTATTTTTGAATGAAATCTATATTCAAAAGTTCGTTAAGAACTATTGAATCTAATGCAATAAAGTGTTGTAGGATTTTAGCTAAACCTACATAAAATTTAGTATCCGCATTGTTCACCACTGATTCTGAAAATTGTGGAACAAATCTAGATAAGTGGTTTTTAAGAAAAGTTTGCTGCTCATTTAGTAAATATCTGATTTCAGATAATGAATTAGGCGTAATAGACTCTCCAGATTGAATACACAATTGGTTTAATCGATACATAAAATCTAGTTCTAAACCTATATGGTCATCAGCCTCAATGTAATCGGCCGTTTGGAAAGCATACTTTTCATATATTTTTCTTACTTCAAGAGTAGTTTCTTGAAATAGTAGCTTGTCCTTGCTTACATAAACGGATTCCCAAGGAAACGCGGTGATTTCTCCTGGACCAATGAACATTTTTGTATAATCCCAATGAAGGTCTTCAAAATCTGTACGTTTATGAACAGGATCAAATTCTGCTAGATAGGCTTTAATATCATCAATTCCTTCTTGAATTTCTGATCTATCTTCCTTAAAAGGAAATAGATCAATCATATTCTGATAAACGAATGGTTTTAAATATTCTTCTGAAGGCTCTTCAACGAAAAATCTTCGGAGGATATCATAAGCAAAATCTCTTGCATAAAAAACATTCATAACTTCTTCGATTGATAATTGCTGTTTGGTAGTTTCCATTTTGTCTTCCTTTCTGTTTTCAAGATTGAAAATATGTTTACAAATTTTCAAACTGAAAATATTGCGGAGTTGTATGTTCAAGATGAACTTCGCGAATATTTTGTTTACCGTCTTCATTTTCTACTACGTTAAAAGAGATAAGAATATCGATATCTTCATTTTTTAATAGATTGATTGTATCCAATGGAAATTGTAAAAATTGATATTCTGTATTTGATATAAAGGATCGATTAGCTTGCTTTAATACGCTTTCTACTTTTTTGATATCTTTTCCGAATACTTTAGCTGTCTTAAAATAATAGTCTCTATTCGAAAAATGATATGTTTCATCTAGCGTGACATTATGGTTTTGTTGATAGATTTGTCCAGTAAATTTATTTTCAAGTGAGCAGTAATGAACACCCAGCTTAAGTTTGTGATCAATCGCATAATCAACAAGCTCTAAGCAAAGCTCTTCACTTTCAGCAATGGCTAAACCACCTGCATACCAAAAGTTATAATAGATATCATAAGGTGGATTTTTTAGTGTCATGTTTCTTTCTCTAAACGCTTCTACATTATTAAAGGGAAAACAGAACTCAAGTAAGTTGATGCCGTATACACCTATCTGATCTAAGTCGAGTAATAGTTGCTTCATTGCTGCATCAGTTCCTGGTATAATTGGCATTTCTACCATGACGCTAGGGATATACTGAGTCGCTAGAGAGATTTTATTCAGAATATGTTTCTGTTTTTGCTTAGAATCTTCTAATTTTATGCTGAACCTTATTTCGTCTAATGAAGACTCCTTAAGCTTTTGAAGCAGCTCTTCATTTAATAAATCTCCAGCAGTGTATAATCTAGTATGACTATGCGGAGATATTTCATTTGCAAGTGAGAAAAATTCAATCGTTTCTTTTGGATGTAGAAGAGGTTCTCCTCCAGTTAGTGCAAGATGTGTTATCTTAATACCACTTTTAACCAGATGAATTAACTCATCATTTGTTTTTCTCTGATTTTGTAAATAAAAATGATAATCATCTTGATTTTTGTTAAAACAAAAATAGCAATCACGATGGCACTTTGTTGATATGAAAGATGTGTAGCTTCCTTTACCTGTTTGGCAGGCTTCACAAGCGGTCGAAATTCTATTGTTAGAAACAATGCTTTTTTGATTATTTCTAATGAGTGCACCTTTATCTTTTAAACTCTTCACTTTTTGAAAATAATTTTCTTTTGTAGAAGTTATATTCGATAGTGGAAGTCCGAATTGTTCGAGACTTGCAGTTGTTTCATGTGCAATATTTTGATAAATACTCGCATAGTGTAAGAGTTCTTTATTTGTTATTGTTTTTTCTATATTATTCGATTGAATTGTCATCGTCGTTTAAGTTCCTTTTGCAATATACTTAAGGTAATATATGTGAAAAAGTTCACATGTCTATTTATTATTATAAATAATATTTTTAAGATTGATATTGTTTCCGCGTACGAAAATCATGCTGAATTTTTGTGCACGGATACAAATTGGAATAATACAATTAGAATCACTTGAAAATTTATATTTATGATGTACAATATTTGGTTTAGTTTAAATGAGTACTATATTTTGTAATGTACAATGGGTGCGACTCCTGAGGATAATGAAATTGCGCATTAAAAGCGAGTTTTAGTACAACAAAAAAACTTAGCAATTGACTTTAAACAATTACTAAGTTTTTTAGAGGATAATTTGTTAATCAATTTCAAGATCAGCTTGAAATTCCATTCTTTTTAGACGACGTTTATAGACAATTTTAGAAAGAGAAATACTAATTTCATACAGTAATAATAGAGGTATCACAACTAAGAAATCTGAAACAAAATCTGGTGGTGTGATCACTATAGCAATAATAACTAGAATGAAATAAGCGTATTTTCTGATTTTGGATAATACGTAAGGGTTAACTATTCCAATAGAAGTTAAAAACATAACAACAACAGGTAATTCGAATAAAATAGCAAATGGTAAAGACATATTAATTAAAAAGCTAAAATATTTATCAGCGGTAAAGTTTGTAACAAACATATCTCCGCTTAATTCAATTAAAAAATGCATAACTGAAGGGAATATTACATAATATCCAAAGGATAAACCTACAAGAAATAATATAAAAAGTGCTGGTATATAGGATAGTGTGACTTTTACTTCATTAGCCTTTAAAGCTGGTCTCACAAATAACCATATTTGCCAAGCTAAAACGGGAATCGTTCCAGCTATTGCAACTATCGAAGCTATTTTGAAGTATATTCCAACAATCTCACCAGGACCTAATACAATTAATTTCGTATCGAGACCTTGTACGAACCAATGATAAATTTCCTCTACAAAGCAGAAGCCGAGAATAAAGAAAGCAATAAATGCAACCAAAGTTATAATAATTCTCTTTCGGAGCTCGTCAAGATGTTCAATCATATTTAAATTTTTATCTGTCATGTAGAAGTCAAACCTTCCTTATTTCTGTGTTAATGCGATAAAAAGATTGCTACATAAGCTAAGAGCCTTGCGCATTTTGCATTCTAACTGTTCATATTAGCAAAAAAGTGTAAAATGAATGTTCACCTTACACGATAATGCTATCAGTTATTTCTGAAGCTTATTTCTTTGTATCTGCTTCATCTGTAAGATCATCTGTTAAACCACGTGTTGATTTTTTAAATTCATGTAAAGATTGTCCAACAGCACGACCAATTTCAGGAAGCTTTTTCGGACCGAAAATAATTAATGCTAATACTAAAATAAGGATTAATCCCGGAACACCGATATTTTGAAGCATCTTTAACATTCCTTTCCAATAAAATCTTAATCTACTATGTAGTATATTACTAATATCTTGCTATTAGCAAACAAAAATTCAATGTTCACAATTTTTCTTAATTTGCTGTAACGAAGAACGTTATATATAGGTAGAAAAACGGATATAGATGTATAATCGAGAGGAAAATAAATAGGAGATTGAGAGAAGTTAAAGAGATTCATAAGAAATAAAAAAGGGTAAAGTCTGTTCACTCATAATTTTGTTTAAACAGACTTTACTCTTAAACAAGGGCGTAGTATTCGATTTTTACAGTTAGGATATATGGTTTTTTTGAAATTCAGATGGGCATATTCCGGTCCATCTTTTAAATTGTCTACTAAAATGTGATAGATTTTTATACCCGAGTCTACTTGCGATTTCTTTTAAAGTAATATCAGATTGTTGGATGAGCATTTTGGCTTCTTGTAATTTGAGTTCTGATAAATATTTACGTGGAGACATGTGATAGACTTTCTGAAAAATTTCTAAGCCGTAGTTTGGACTTAAACCGAGAGATATAATAATTGGTTTTACACGAAGCTCATCATCTGAATTATGATGGATATTCATACAGTAGTTTCGGAAGTTATATTTAATAGCATCAGCAATTGCTTTTGCATATTTTTCATTAGCTATTACTTCATTATCAAGATTTTTTTGCTTGTAGGATACTTCATCAACTAAAATAGCTAGTAATTCAAAAAGGATTATTTGTATTTTAATCTTTATTTGAGTAGACATAGTCTCTGACTCATCCAATAAACATACCCATTTTAAAAGTACATCTAGGAATCTCTCGTGAAAAGGATTACTTGATTGATAAACTAAGTCACAATAGTTAATGATATCCAAGCGTATAGTAGGGTCATCTACTTCAAAATAGGCACAAAAAAATTTTATATTATCATTGGATTTTGCAGAGATGCTATGTGAATATCCAGGTGGAATGAGTAAAACATCTCCTCCTATTAATTCGTAGCATTTTCCTTCTACAAATGTTTCCAATTCACCTTCTATAATAACCAATACTTCAAATGCATGGTGGTATTCTTCAGAAGCCTTCCATTGATTAGAGACTGTTTGCATATGTGCTCCAAAAAAATGTATATTCCAATCTATAAGTGGAAGTTGTTTGACATGAGAGCTTTCTGGAATATTGTTTATGTTAATCATGACTATTAAACTCCTTATATATGGGTAAAAATAATGGCAATCTAGAATCGCTCTATCTCATAAACTATGAATAGATTGTAATGAAACTAGTGTAACATATCCATATTATATTAAAAAAAGAAAACGCTATCAATTATGAAAGGAGAAATAATAATTATTAAATAATTAAGTGAAAAGGGTAAATGGTAACTCATGAACATTTAAAAGGAATTGGAAAATAATAAAAACTTAATTAGAATGTAGTTTTAATATGAAGAAAGGGGGTAAATAATAAAAGCGATACTTACAACGTAAGTATCGCTTGGTAATCAATTATAATATTAGTTTAATACTCTAGATGCAGATGAGAATTTTGATGGATTATAAGAAGCAATTTTTACAACATCACCAGTTTGAGGTGCGTGAATGTATTGACCGCCTCCAATATAAATACCAACATGGTATGCAGGTTTACCTTTAAATACTAAGTCTCCTGGTTGAACTTGGCTAGTTGAAATTTTTGTTCCAAAGTTTTGTTGCGCACTTGAAACACGTGGTAAGCTGATTCCAACTGAACGGAATACATAACTAGTGAAACCAGAACAGTCAAATCCACTTGGAGTTGTTCCGCCCCATACATATGGCACACCAAGATATTGTTTAGCTTTTGCAATAACAGATGCCGCTGAAGCAGATGGTGCTGAAACTGGAATATCCGCTACAGAGTTGTCTTGATTATTGGATGAATTATTATTAGATTCTGGTGCCTGAGTTGTTGTTTGTTGATTTTCTGTTGTTGTGTTGTTTGCTGCTGCTGCTTGAGCTGCTATACGTGCTTGACGTTGTTGCTCAGCGATTCTTCTTGCTTCTTCTTCAGCTGCTTTTTTTGCTGCTTGAACTTGTTTTAAATCATTTTGAATTTTAGCTTTTTCTTGTTTGATTTTAAGCTGTTCTTGTTTAGCTTTTTCTTGCTTAGTTTGAATTGCAGCAAGATCTTTATCTAAAAGTGCTTTTTTCTCTTTAAGTTCTTGATCTTTCTTTAATAGACTTTCTGATAGTTCTTTATCACTTTCCATGATAGTCATCATAGCAGTTGTTTTTTGAACGAAGTCAGAGATTCCATCTGAACTTAAAAGAATGTCAATGAAGTTAGATGATACTGAACCATTCATTTGGATATCTTCTAAACGAGATTTAGATAATTCCATTGTACGATTATATGATTCTTCTAACTCTACGATTTCTTTACGAGTTTTTTCAACGCGAGTTTTACTTTCTTCTACTTGTTTGTTCAATTTTTGAACATTATGAATTGATTCGATGATTCTGTTATCGTATTTTTGAATACGCGTTTGTAAATCTTCAATTCTTTTTTCATATGTAGAAATTGTCGTTGTCGTTTCAGTTGTTGTGTTTGGTGTTGCAAATGTAGGGGTAACTTGTAATAGTAATGCAGCTGAAAGAACTGTAGCTGCGACTTTTTTCTTTGTCGATTTTATCATATTATTTAAATCTCCCGATCTTTTATATTTATATTCATATTTTCTAAATGGTTATAATTTAATATTTTCGAACCCAATTAATAGTTTATTGTTATATCGAACTAAATACAATGAAAAAATGCCCAGAATCGAATAATGTAATACACTTGTGTTTTATGTAATATTTCTGTAACATTACGAGAGATTTTGTAATCGTGTGTCTGATCATACTGTCGATTGCCGTATAATGAAGTCTCCATTTAGATATGATTATATTAAAGGAAATAATAGACGTTTTGCATTTCTATTTTAGTAAAATATTAGATTATGAATATTGACATACAAAATGAAAACCGTATGTTTTAGAGAATAAAAAAAGAGGCCTCTGAAAAGTGATAAAAAATCACTTTTCAGAGGCTCTTACTTTAATTATGGGAATGTTTTAAGTTAAGTACGTTCTTATTAATAAAGAAAGCTGATGGTACAAGCTTTCTTTATTAGGATTTTCACTCATTTATATTGTGAAAAATCAACAATATGTGACATTGCTGATAATTAACATTTCTGAAATCCGACATAGTATCCTAAAAGATTGATGATGATTCCTTGTTTATAGAACTTCTGCTCCTAATGAATGCTTAAAGTGCTCAATTGCCCACTCATGTCCTGTTGGATTGAAGCTGGCTACTGCATTAGAATGAATAACAATTTTGAATCCTTTATTATAGGCATCCACTGCTGTGTGAAGTATACAAATATCTGTACAAACTCCAACAAGATGAATTTCTGTAATATTTCTTTCACGGAGTTTAATTTCTAAATCTGTACCAGCAAAAGCAGAATATCTTGTTTTATCCATCCAATAGATTTGTTCCTTGTTCTCTTTATTATCCTCATATACTTTGTCTAAATCCCCGAAAAGAGTTCTACCCGGTGTTCCTTCTATATTATGTGGAGGAAATAACTTCGTTTCTGGATGAAAGGAATCATTTTCTTTATGTAAATCAATAGCGAATACAACATAATCATTGTTTTCGATAAATTGCTTTGTTATTGCCACAATATTCTTTTCTATATTCTGTCCAGGTATTCCGCAAGTTAGAGCTCCATTTTCTGCTACAAAATCTACAGTATAATCAACATTGATTAATGCTTTTTTCAATGAAAACACTCCTTTTTCAAAATCTTATTGTTAGTAATATCATAATTGAAACTTATATATGAAACAAATGAGAATAGCTATACATGTTTTACTTAGACCGTTTTTTCATATTTTGTTCCCTATGACCGAGTTAGTGCATATAGACTGAGATGAATGACGCTACAGATGCTCACTTTCAGCGATGTGGGCGTTAGTTTCGACCATTCTAATCTACTCAACCTTTTTATGGTCATTTTATTCACTGATCTTATTTAAAAACAACACTCTTTTAGAAAACAGCCTTTATTTAAGAAATATCCCATGATAATGTGAGGTCGATTATTCTGTTTTCATAAATCGTTCCTTTTTCTGTTACAAAAGAAACATAATTTAGGAGGAAATTGTAAATAGAACAGTTTTTATAGATAAAAAATGGTATTGTAATTGTTATTTTTTATCTAATTTCGTTAATAGTGGTGTTATATGGAATTTTTTATGCGTAATTCATCTTCGTTTGGAAACCTTTTACTAATAGTAATTGGTTTAAAATGGAAAAAATATAGATTTTAAGAGTGGATTTGATGTTTGGGGCTATGTTCTTTTCTTGCTTTTCTTTAGGAATTCTGCTATTCTAAAGAAGAATTATTTTTGTTCGGTTTAAATTGATTAGTGATAAAGTAGCTCGTCTATAGATTTGAGCAAGGATAGTATTACAATGTGTGGATATCACACTAGGAGGCAACAAACATGGAACAAGGTAAAGTAAAATGGTTTAACGCAGACAAAGGTTTTGGATTCATCGAGCGTGAAGGCGGAGAAGACGTATTCGTACATTTCTCAGCAATCCAAAGCGAAGGTTTCAAATCTTTAGACGAAGGTCAAAGCGTATCTTTTGAAGTAGAACAAGGTCAACGTGGACCACAAGCTACTAACGTTGTTAAATTATAATTAATAACTTTCAAACAGACTCTAGTAAAGGGTCTGTTTTTTTTATACCACTCTAGCTGTAAAACTATAACTTCATCATGACAGTGAATAAGAAGGCGGGTAAGCTGGATATAAGTGTGGTTAAGTTTACACTATATATTAACTATGTTGTTAATCTTCGACCATAGTATGTTTTGCTACTTCGACTAAAGATACTTACGTTTTATATAAGTAAAAAATGAATGTATTGAATCGAGACTGTTTTCTAAAAGATTATGGTGTTTAAATAAGTTCAGTGGATAAAGATGAAAAAAGTCGTTTGGAGCGTAAGGTGCGAGCATCCTGGAGCGGAATTCAACTCAGCCTAAATGCACTAACTTGTTCATACGTAACCAAGTATGCGAAAATAGCCTAAATAAAAAATACCCTATCCACAAATTATGGATAGGGTTCTATTTAATACAAGTAAAATAAAATGGTAAAGTTAGTATAGCATAGTAAAGATGCAAACCCTAATGATTTAGATTACTATTTCATAATCTAAATGGTTTAAAGAATTAAATAGCTTAAAAAAGAAAGACAAATAGATGTAATAATCATAGCAATTAATGGTTTTAGTGCTTTTGTTCGGACTTCTTTCAAATGAATATTTAAGCCAAGACCGACCATTGCCATTGTTAAACACCACGTTGTCAATATGTTTACACCATTTAAGATGCTTTCAGGAACTGTTATAATTGGACCTATAACATAACTACCTAATATACTCATTATGACAAATCCAATTAAAAAATATGGAAATGCAATTTTTTGTGGTTCATTGCTTTGTTTATTTTTTCGATTCATGACCCATATGAGTATAAAACACAGAGGTACTAAGAAAAAAACACGGCCGAGTTTAGCTAATAAAGCCATAGTTAATGGATCTTCGCCAGCTGGTGCTGCCGCTAAAGCTACATGGGCAAGCTCATGTAAGCTTAAACCACTCCATATGCCATAATCAGATGCACTAATTGTTAATATTGGATATAGTAGTGTGTAGGCAATAGAGAAAATCGTACCAATTAGAGCGATGATACCAACACTTATGGCTGTTTCATCATCATCTGATTTTACTATTGGCGCAACAGCAGCTATCGCGGCTGCACCACATACTCCAGTACCGATACCAAGAAGAAGTGAAATGTTGCTGTTTCCTTTGAAGTATTTTTTTGATAGCCAAAGCATGAAGAAAATAGCGAAAGCTATAACTAAAATATCTTTCATGAGTAAAATTGGTCCTTCAGATAAGAGGATAGAAATATTCAATTTTAATCCATATAAAATAATAGCTAACCGTAATAAAATTTTTGACGAAAATTGAATTCCTTTTGCAAGATTTGAAGGATAACCCCAAATTTGTCGGAATATCACTGCAAGAATAATAGCACAACCCATTTGTCCAATCATTTGAATACCAGGTATTTTAGCGAATAGGAAGCCTATTAGTGCAATGAGGAATGTAAATGCAATACCACCAACAAAAGGTATGTATTGATTTAATCTGTTATTAGTCATATATAATCCTCCTAATACTCTAATAGTTTTAAGATAATAAATTTTTGTCTATAAGAAAAATAATTTATTTGAATATTCATCATAAGTAAATACTTATAGTGGGGGGATTTAATTGAAACAACAGCTATCTGTTTTTGTTAAAGTAGTTGAATTAAAAAGTTTTTCTCGTGCAGCTGAGGATTTATATATGACGCAACCTGCTGTTAGTCAATACATTCAATCATTGGAACAAGTAATAGGAATGAGACTACTAGAAAGAACAAATAAAATCATTTCGCTAACAAGAGCTGGAGAAATTGTATATGTTAAGGGAAAAGAAATATTGAACCTTTATGGGAGAATGCAGCGTCTTCTTGAAGATTTATCAAATGATGTAAATGGAGAAATATCCATTGGTGCAAGTTATACATATGGAGAATATCAACTTCCTCACATAATTGCGAAAATGAAGGAATTATATCCAAACATCACTCCTAATATCACGATAGCTAATACAAAAGAAATTTTGGAGATGGTCAATAATTATAGCTTAGATATAGGTATTATTGAGGGAGAGATTAGAAAGCAGCGCGAGATTAAAATAGTTCATTTCGCTGAAGATACGCTAAATATTGTTGCTGCTCCGGATTATCATCTTCCTAATGACACAGTTTCGATAAAGGATTTAGAAAAGGAAATGTGGATTGTAAGAGAACATGGATCAGGGACAAGAGAAGCAACAGAAAAGTTATTTCAAAAGCTGAATATTAACCCAGCCCTAAAAATGGAATTTGGGAGTACACAGGTTATTAAGGAATCTGTAGAAGCTGGATTAGGAATTGCCTTATTATCACGATCTGTTTTTCAAAAAGAAGAGAAGCTCAAAACATTAAAAGTAATAACACCTGAAGAATTTTATGTAAAAAGAAATTTTTCATATGCCATTAAAAATTCCTTTCAGACAAAAGCAGTTGAAGTATTAATTTCATTACTAGAAGAGGTTTGATAAACTTACTTAAAGATTTACTAATTTTATAGAGCATCATATGGAGTATGGGAACAAATTGATCCCTTATATGTAAAAAAACAACCGGTGGAATAAATTTTTTCCACTGGTTGTAGATAATGTAATTGAAAAGAAAGAGAATCAAAATGTGGTGAAAATGTCGAAATTATTGTTTTATTTATATAACAGTATTGTAAGCGGATTCAAAAAGTGATTAATCCAAATTATCTAAAAATTGTTGCAAAAAGCTATTGACGGTTTAGATAAATCAGCGTATCATAAGCCACAATAACAATTAATATTTAGAAAATTCTAATTTAATAAATAATAAGTGTAGAAGAGGACAATTAGCTTTATGAATTGACATGACAGAGAACTGGGAGGGTGGAAACCAGTATGATCAGCATAAAGTGAACTCACCTCGGAGCGTCAGCTTGAAACATTTGTAAGTAAAGCTGAACGGGTGTTACCAGCACTCGTTAACTAAAACAACTAGTGCGTACTGATTTAGTACGAATAAGGGTGGTACCGTGGATTGGTTAATAAGCCTCTTCACCCCTTAGTCTATATGTTTATAGACATTTTGTGGGTGTAGGGGTTTTTCTATTTATCTCTTTAGCCGCATATTGTTAACAAAAGAAGTTTTATCATAATTGTAGAATTTGTGGGGAGGTTGATTTTGTGACTCAAGAAACAGCGATGGCCGTAAAAAAAGCAGCAAAAACTAAGAAAACGGGAGCAGAATATTTATTAAATGCTCTAAAGAGAGAAAATGTTGAAGTCATGTTTGGATATCCAGGTGGGGCTGTATTACCGATTTATGACGCACTGTATGATGCTGGAATTGCACATATATTAACTCGTCACGAACAAGGAGCTATTCATGCAGCTGAAGGGTATGCAAGAATTACAGGAAAACCAGGAGTAGTTATTGCAACATCTGGACCTGGGGCAACCAATATTATTACTGGATTAGCTGATGCCATGATAGATTCTATACCGCTAGTTGTTATCACAGGGCAAGTTTCTACTTCAGTAATTGGTACAGATGCCTTTCAGGAAGCAGATGTTTTAGGAATTACCACACCTATTACGAAACATAATTATCAAGTAAGAAATGTAGAAGATTTCCCACGAATTATAAAAGAAGCATTTTACATTGCTTCATCAGGAAGACCAGGGCCAGTTTTAATCGATATTCCAAAGGATATGGCCATTTCGCAAGCTGAAGCAGATGAAGATCCTGAAATTTATTTGCCAGGATATCAGCCTACTCTTAAGCCAAATCATTTGCAGATTCGTAAGTTAATTGAAGCAGTTAGTGCTTCGAAAAAACCTGTTATTTTAGCTGGAGCAGGTGTATTACATGCAAAAGCAGCGGATCAGTTAAAAGAATATGCGGTTCAACAAGGAATTCCTGTTGTTCACACATTATTAGGATTAGGTGGTTTTCCAGCTGATCACCCATTATTTGTTGGTATGGCAGGAATGCACGGAGAATACGCAGCTAATATGGCCCTTTATGAAACGGATTTACTAATCAGTATCGGTGCTCGTTTTGATGATCGTGTTACAGGAAATTTAAAAACTTTTGCACCGAATGCAACGATTGCACATGTCGATATTGATCCGGCGGAAATTGGTAAAAACGTTCCAACTGCTATTCCGGTTGTAGGCGATGCGAAAGAAACGCTATTAAGTTTAATTAAACAAGATGGCAAGAAAAGCGAATGTGATGAGTGGAAGAAGACTATTTTCAATTGGAAACAAAAGTATCCACTTCATTATGATAGAGAAAGTCAAGATGGTCTGAAACCACAAAAAGTTATTGAATTGCTTCATGAATATACAAATGGTGATGCTATTGTTGTAACGGATGTTGGACAACATCAAATGTGGGCAGCTCAATATTATACATTTAATAAACCTCATGCATGGGTTACATCTGGTGGTCTAGGTACTATGGGCTTTTGTGTTCCAGCTGCAATTGGAGCTCAACTAGCCGAACCAGAAAAGACGGTCGTTGCCATCGTTGGTGATGGAGGATTCCAAATGACATCTCAAGAGCTTGGTGTCATTGCTGAGATGAACCTACCAATCAAGATTATTATTGTAAATAATTATGCACTTGGAATGGTTCGTCAGTGGCAAGAACTATTTTATAAAGAAAGATATTCTCATAGTTTGCTAACTACTCAGCCTTCGTTTGTAAAATTAGCAGATGCATATGGTATTAAAGCCTCTGTAGCTTCTACAACGTCTGAAGCGGAGGAAGTATTAAAAGAAGCTTTTGCAATTCCAGAGCCAGTTTTAATTGATATGAGAGTAGAAAAAATGGAAAAAGTATATCCTATGGTAGCTCCAGGAAAAGGACTACATGAGATGGAGGGATATGAATTATGAGAGGCATTATTACGCTAACGGTTATGAACCGTCCAGGTGTGTTAAATAGAATTACAAATCTTTTTTCTAAAAGAAATTATAATATTGAAAGCATTACTGTTGGCCCTTCTGAGACAGAAGGAATATCCCGTATGACAGTTGTGGTAAATGTGGATCATGAAGCGATTCTTGAGCAAATGACAAAGCAATTAAATAAACAAATTGATGTTATTAAGGTAACTGAGCTAACAAACCAATCAGTAGTTGCTAGAGAACTAGCTTTAATTAAAGTATCTGTATCACCTCAAACTCGTGGAGAAATTTATTCTCTCGTAGAGCCATTTAGAGCGTCAGTCATTGATATTAGTAAGGATAGTTTAGTTATTCAAATAACAGGGGAAACAGAAAAAGTAGAAGCTTTTGTAGAGCTGTTAAAACCATACGGTATTAAAGAAATAGCACGTACTGGAACAACAGCATTTCCTAGAGGAACACAAAAAAGTAATACGAATCCCAATTTCTCAATTGTTTAATAGTTTAAATCATTGCGTTTCTAGCAATGTACTTATATAAAAATTTTTTCATATAAAAAGGAGATTATAATCATGGCAAAAATGTACTATAACGGAGACGCAAATCAATCATATTTACAAGGGAAAACAGTAGCAATCGTAGGATATGGATCACAAGGTCATGCACATGCTCAAAACCTACGCGATAGTGGTGTAAAGGTAGTAATTGGACTTCGTCAAGGTCGTTCATGGAATAAAGCTGTAGAAGATGGATTTGAAGTATATTCAGTAAAAGAAGCTGTTGAACAAGCAGATGTAATCCAAATTCTATTACCTGATGAAATGCAACCTAAAGTTTACAATGAAGAAATTAAACCAGGTCTTACGGCTGGTAAAGCCCTAATGTTTGCACATGGATTTAATATTCATTTTTCTCAAATCGTTCCTCCAAGCGATGTAGATGTATTACTAGTAGCACCAAAAGGTCCAGGACATCTTGTACGTAGAACGTATGAACAAGGTGCAGGTGTACCAGCATTATTTGCTATCTATCAAGATGTAACTGGTGAAGCAAAAGAGTTAGCTCTTTCATATGCATACGGAATCGGTGCACTTCGCGCTGGAGCACTAGAAACAACATTTAAAGAAGAAACAGAAACAGATCTTTTCGGAGAGCAAGCTGTTCTATGTGGTGGATTAACTTCACTAGTAAAAGCAGGTTTCGAAACATTAACAGAGGCTGGATATCAACCAGAATTAGCTTATTTTGAATGTTTACATGAACTGAAACTGATTGTTGATCTGATGTATGAAGGTGGACTAGAAAATATGAGATATTCGATCTCAGATACTGCTCAATGGGGAGATTTTGTTTCAGGACCACGCGTTATTACAGACTCTGTAAAGGCTGAAATGAAAAATGTTTTGACTGATATTCAAGAAGGTCGCTTCGCTAAAGGTTGGATTTTAGAAAACCAAGCTAATCGCCCAGAATTTAATGCGATTGTAAGAAAAGAAAATGAACATCCAATTGAAAAAGTAGGTCGGGAACTTCGTGCTATGATGCCTTTTGTTAAGCAGCAAAAACAGAAAGAGGTGGAGGCAGTTGCGAAAAATTAATATATTTGACACCACTTTACGTGATGGAGAGCAATCACCTGGCGTAAATTTGAATTTTTCGGAAAAATTAGAAATAGCAAAACAATTAGAAAGATTAGGTGTAGATGTTATGGAGGCGGGCTTTCCAGCCGCGTCTCCTGGAGATGCAGCTTCTGTTAAAGAAATTGCTACAGTTATCAAAAATTCATCAGTTACAGGTTTAGCTCGTTCAATTCAGAAAGATATTGATATCGCATGGGATTCCTTAAAAGGAAGTGCCGAACCAAGACTTCACGTGTTTATTGCAACATCACCTATACATCGTCAATATAAACTGTGCATGTCTAAAGAGGAAGTAGTTGAAAATGCTGTAGCAAATGTGAAATATGCAGCTTCAAAATTTCCTATTGTTCAATGGTCAGCTGAAGATGCTAGTAGAACGGAACTAGATTACTTAGCTCATATTGTCGAAAAAGTAATTGTTGCAGGTGCAAAAGTTATTAATATACCAGATACAGTTGGTTTTACAACGCCACTTGAATATGCAAATATCTTTAAATACTTAAGAGAGAACGTGCCTTCTATTGATAAGGTAACTTTATCTACACATTGTCATGATGACCTAGGGATGGCTACAGCTAACTCTATTGCAGCTATTCAAGCGGGTGCAAATCAGGTGGAAGGAACATTTAATGGTATTGGTGAAAGAGCGGGTAATACAGCATTAGAAGAAGTCATTTTGGCTTTATATACAAGAAATGAATATTACCAAGCGACAACTGGTATTACATTAAATGAAATTAAAAGAACGAGTGACCTTATAAGTCGTTTAACAGGTATGGTTGTTCCGGGCAACAAAGCGGTTATAGGAAATAATGCATATGTACATGAATCAGGTATTCATCAAGACGGAGTGTTAAAAGAAAAAACTACTTATGAAATTATTAATCCAGAATTAGTTGGTTTTAATGTGAAGAATATGTTCTTAGGTAAGCATTCTGGTCGTCATGCCTTTAAAACACGTTTAGAAGAGTTAGATCTTCAAGTGAGTGAAGAAGTAGCTAACAAATTGTTTAAAACATTTAAAGAGCTGGCTGATAAAAAGAAAGAAATGACTGATGATGATTTAGTAGCATTAGTACTTGAAGAAAAGCTATCAAATGAAGAGAAGTTCTTTAACTTAGAATCTATTCAAATTCAATACGGAACAAATCAAGTTCCAACAGCTACAGTTACACTTTCGGGTCCAAATAATGAAATCATTCAAGAAGCAGGGACAGGTGCTGGTAGTATCGAAGCCATTTATAATACCCTTGAGAAAAGCATTGAAGATACCGTTGAATTGCTAGATTATCGCATTCAATCTGTGGGAGCTGGTGATGATGCATTAGCTCAAGTCTTTGTAAAAATGAGATATCAAGATATTGAATCAAGTGGTAGAGGATTGGCACAAGACGTACTAGAAGCATCAGCAAAAGCGTATTTAAATGCAGTGAATCGTGTTATCTATTTGAAGGACCGTGACACTGTCAAAATGTAATGTACTATTCAAACAAAGAGGAGATGTTCCGTATGGAGAAAGTAATTACCGTATTGCCGGGTGACGGGATTGGAAAGGAAGTTACGAAGGGAGCTGTTGAAATACTCAAAGCAGTTGCTGAAAGATACGGGCATTCATTTCAGTTTGAATACGGCTTAATTGGTGGAAATGCGATTGATGAAGCGGGTTCACCACTTCCAGATGAGACGTTAGAAACATGTAGAAAAAGTGACGCTATTTTACTAGGAGCAGTTGGTGGTCCAAAATGGGATCATAGTCCTTCCCATTTACGCCCAGAAGTAGGTCTTTTAAAAATTCGGAAAGAGCTTAATTTATATAGTAACTTAAGACCGATTACGTATTATAAAAGCTTAGCGGAGGCTTCACCTTTAAAAAGAGAAATCATTGAAGATGTAGATTTATTAATCGTTCGTGAATTAACAGGCGGTTTATATTTTGGGAAGCCAAGTGAACGGGTTGAGCGTGACGGAAAAGAGGGTGGAGTAGATACTCTTTATTACGAACGTGATGAAATGAAAAGTATTATTACTCTTGCCTTCGAATTAGCTAGTAAGCGTCGTAAAAAAGTAACTTCGGTTGATAAGGCAAATGTATTAACTACTAGTAAGCTGTGGAGAGAAGTAGCAGAAGAAGTTTCTAAGGAATATATTGACGTTGAACTTGAACATATGTTAGTGGACAATGCAGCTATGCAACTGATTCGCAACCCAAAACAATTTGATGTAGTCGTTACAGAAAATATGTTTGGAGATATTCTAAGTGATGAAGCTTCAGTATTAACTGGATCACTAGGAATGCTTCCTTCAGCTAGTCTTTCACATTCAGGATTGCATTTATATGAACCGATTCATGGATCTGCACCAGATATTGCTGGGAAAAACCTTGCAAATCCTTTAGCAACGATTCTTTCAGCAGCTTCAATGCTTCGTTTATCTTTTGGATTAGAGGAAGAAGCACAAGCTGTTGAAAAAGCTGTTAATTCTATTTTAGATTTAGGATATAGAACGAAGGATATTGCATCCACTCGCTCGAAGGTGCTAACTACTGAAGAGATGGTAGCAGAGGTTAAAGCAACCATCCTTGACCATGAAGCAATCTCAAATATTATGAATGCATACTCGTAATAGCATGAACAAATGGAAAGACACGCCGAAATTTGCGCGCGTGTCTTTTCTTACAAATAAAAAGGAAAGATTTCGTTTTTTTAATTAGGAGGGGAATTATGGGTAAGTCCATTATTGGAAAAATATGGGAAAATCATATTGTAAGTAGTGAAGAAAATAAGCCAGATTTACTATATATTGATATGCACTATATTCATGAAGTAACTTCACCGCAAGCCTTTGAAGGAATTCGTGTTAAGGGGAGAAAAGTTCGACGACCAGATAAAGTATTTGCGACGATGGACCATAATGTTCCAACTATTAATAAATATTTTATTCAAGATGAAGTAGCGAAAAGTCAGCTACAAGCATTAGAAAAAAACTGTAAAGAATTTGGCATTACGCTGGCAGATTTAGATAGTCCAGAACAAGGTATTGTACATGTTATTGGACCTGAACTTGGAATTACGAAGCCAGGTATGACAATTGTATGTGGAGATAGTCATACAAGTACTCATGGTGCTTTTGGAGCATTAGCATTCGGTATTGGAACAAGTGAAGTTGAACACGTCTTAGCTACACAAACACTATGGCAAACAAAGCCAAAAACATTAAAGCTTGAAATAAACGGAAAATTAGGATCAGGTGTTGCAGCAAAAGATGTTATTTTGTATGTGATTTCTAAATTTGGTGTGAATTTCGGTACAGGGCATGTTATTGAATATTGCGGCGATGTTATACGTAATCTTTCTATGGAAGAGCGCATGACTATTTGTAACATGAGTATTGAAGGTGGAGCTAGAGCGGGTTTAGTTAGCCCTGATGAGACGACATTCTCATATTTACGTGGCCGTAAATATGTAGCGCGGGGAGCAGATTTTGATAAGTATGTTCAAAAATGGTCTGCATTAGCAAGTGATGAGGATGCAACCTATGACTCAGTTATTACGATAGATGGAGCAGAAATATCACCTATGGTAAGTTGGGGAACAAATCCCGGAATGTGTAGTCCAGTAACGGGCAATGTACCACTTATTACAGAGCAAGCAAATGAAGCTAAACAACAAGAGTTAGATAGAGCTTTATCTTATATGGGATTACAAGAAGGCATGGCTATTACTGACATTGATGTACAACATGTTTTCATTGGTTCATGTACGAATTCCCGAATCGAAGATTTACGTGCAGCTGCAGAAATTGTAAAAGGGAAACAAGTAAACCCTGTTGTTAGAGCTATGGTTGTACCAGGATCGCAAACAGTTAAAAAGCAAGCAGAAGAAGAGGGATTAGCAGATATATTTAAAAACGCTGGATTTGAATGGAGAGAATCAGGTTGTAGTATGTGTTTAAGTATGAATCCTGATGTTGTTCCGGCTGGAGAACACTGTGCTTCAACTTCAAATCGTAACTTTGAAGGACGTCAAGGACAAGGAGCTCGAACTCACCTTGTAAGCCCTGAAATGGCAGCAGCAGCAGCATTATATGGTAAATTCGTTGACATTCGTCAATTGAAAAATTCTGAAGAGCAACCAGCTTTATAGTTCAATCTTATAGGAGGTGCGTTATGGAACCTATCATAAACTTTAATGGAAAAGTAGCTGTTTTAGATCGAGGAAACGTAGATACAGATCAAATTATACCAAAGCAATTTTTAAAAAGAATTGAAAGAACTGGATTTGGTCAATTTTTATTTTTTAATTGGCGCTTTAACGAAGATGGATCAGAAAACGCTGATTTCGAATTAAATAAGCCAGAAGCTCGTGGTGCTAGTATATTAATAGCAGGTGAAAACTTTGGATGCGGCTCTTCACGTGAGCACGCACCATGGTCTCTGTTAGATTATGGATTTAAAATTGTCATCGCAACTTCTTTTGCTGACATATTTCATCAAAATTGCTTAAAAAATGGTATGCTTCCAATTCGTTTAAAAGAAGAAGAGGTTGCTCATTTAATGAAAGTAGCAAAAGATAAACAAGATTATCATCTTGATATCGATCTCCCAAATCAAACAGTAAGTGATCAAAATGGCTTTAAGGCTTCATTTGAAATTCATCCTTATTGGAAAGAGATGCTTGTGAATGGTTGGGACGAGATTTCGATTACTTTACAATATGATGAAAAAATAAAAGAATATGAAAATAAAGTAGATACAGTGTTAATGTAATAATATAGGAAGAAAATAGGTATATATGAATTTTTGATTCATAAATAATACTGTTTCAAAGATAGATCTAGAGTAAAGTGGGTGTCCGATTTGGATGCCTGCTTTTTATTTGTCGTATATTGCAAGACGACAAATAATTGGGATAGAAAAATGTAGAAAGATGAAAGTTTATTAGGAAAAATGCGAAAAAGTATTTTATCTCGTATGTTTAATTATAGATACGAGGGGAAGTACATAAATAACTTCATCAAAGCTTACAGGAGCAGGATTATTTTTCTAATAATTTTGTATTGATGTTTAGAAAATGGTAAACTGATGAAAAATAATAGAAGCATCAAGGCGGAATGAAATATGAAGGAGAAAAAAGAAAGTGCAAAGATTATTCCTTTTCCTGAGTTGGCAAGTAGACTAGTTGATAGAGGAATGGATTTTCTTTTACATAAGAGATTTGCGGAAGCGGCAGACCTTTTGCAGCAAGCCATTGAATTAGAAAAAGAAGATTATAATGCAAGATTTGGTCTAATTGTAGCTTTAGTAGAGTTAAGTAAATATCGAGAGGCAAAAGAGCATTGTCAGTACATACTTCATAGAGGAATAGGAGACTATTCTAAAACAATGGAAATGTATATCATGGTTCTACTTCAGCTTAACGAATACGAAGAGATGGAAGCGACGATAAGTGCTTTGCTTGAAGAAGGTCTTTTACCAGTAGAAAAAGAAGAGCATTTTGAAAATATGCTTGAATTTTGTAAAAGAATGCGTATGGAGCAAAGTGAATTCCCAGTAGATGAATCGGTCATAGAAAAAAGTTTAGAATTGCTACATAAGACACCACAAGAACAATTAATTATTGTTAATCAGCTTAAGGATGATAATATTCGTAAATACTTAGTTGAAATTAAAGAATTTCTCCAATCTCCTGAAGGACATCCACTTATTAAGACGTTACTACTAATCGCTCTAAGTGATCAAGAAATACAAGATGAATGTGTCATTGTTAAGTTTTCGAAAGAAACTACTATTATTCCATCAGGAATAGAATTTATTCATAATCGTGATTACTATCGAAACATTGAAGAATTACTAGATAAGTGTTTGGAACAAAAAAACCCATCATTGTTTGAATTAGCAAGACATTTATTAGAAAGACATCAGCTGGTTTTATACCCGTTTGAACCAATGGAATGCTATGAAAGTTGGGCTGCAGCTTATCATATACTTGCCGAACAATATCAGGGAATAGAATCCAATGAAGATGAAATACTAGACAATTACCACGCAATAGAAACAAAAGTAATGGAAGTACTTCAATTCATCCATAAATTAGAAGAAATATCTTCTATATAATATTTAAGCTTAAGCTGTTGAAAGACAGTAAAGCTGTGATATAATGAAATGGTTGTAATAATATAGTTACGAAAAATCCCATCATTTGTAAGATGAAAAGGATGTAAACAAGACTGTTTTAGCACTATGAAACAAGCTTGTCTTATAATGAATAAGTTTTAATAACTATTAATAGATGTTTTGGAGGGAAATAGATGTCTGTAAAATTAGAAAGATTAGAAGAGAACCGCGTGGTTCTAACTATTGAAGTAGAAGCAGATAAAGTGAACAAAGGCTTAGACGCTGCTTTTAATAAGGTTGTAAAACAAATTAACGTTCCAGGATTCCGTAAAGGAAAAATGCCACGTCAATTGTTTGAAAAACGTTTTGGTGTAGAATCATTATACCAAGATGCTTTAGACTTCATTCTTCCAGACGCTTATGCATCTGCAGTTGAAGAAGCAGAAATTAACCCAGTAGATCGTCCAGAAATCGACGTTGAGAAAATGGAAAAAGGCGAAACTTTAGTTTTCAAAGCTACTGTTACAGTTAAACCAGAAGTAAAACTTGGTGATTACAAAGGTTTAGAAGTAGAAGCAGTAAATACTGAAGTTACTGAAGAAGATGTAAACAATGAATTAACTCGTATGCAAGAGCGTTTTGCTGAGCTTGTTGTAAAAGAAGAAGGCAAAGCTGAAAACGGTGATACAGTTGTTATCGATTTTGAAGGATTTGTTGACGGAGAAGCTTTTGAAGGTGGAAAAGCTGAAAACTATTCTTTAGAACTAGGTTCAAATTCTTTCATTCCTGGTTTCGAAGATCAAGTTGTTGGTCTTGAAGCAGGACAAGAAAAAGACGTAGAAGTTTCTTTCCCAGAAGAATACCATGCAGCTGAACTTGCAGGAAAACCTGCTGTATTCAAAGTGAAAGTTCATGAAATTAAAACAAAACAACTTCCTGAGCTTGATGATGAGTTTGCAAAAGATGCTGACGAAGAAGTGGAAACACTTGCAGAACTTAAAGAAAAAACTCAAAAATCTCTTGAAGATAGCAAAAAACACGAAGCTGAACACAAAGTACGTGATGCAGTAGTTGAAAAAGCAGCTGAAAATGCTGAAATCAACGTTCCTGAAGTAATGGTTGAAAGCGAAGTTGATCGCATGCTTCAAGAATTCGAACAACGCCTATCTATGCAAGGTATGAACTTAGACCTATACTTCCAATTCTCTGGTCAAGACGAAGCTGCTTTAAAAGGACAAATGAAAGAAGATGCTGAAAAGCGTGTTCGTGTAAATCTTGTTCTTGAAGCTATCGTTGAAGCTGAGAAAATTGAAGCTTCAGAAGAAGAAATTGAAGCTGAAATTGGAAAAATGGCAGAAATGTACAAAATGTCAGTAGAAGATATTAAAAAAGCTTTAGGTGGTTCAGATGCATTAAAATCTGATATTACTTTCCGTAAAGCTATCGACTTCTTAGTAGATAACAGCAAACAAGCTTAATTTCTTCTAAACATATATAGTCTCAAAATACAAAACAAGGCGCGAGATGATCGTGCCTTGTTTTGTATAATCTATGTATGCTTTTCTTTGTTTTTGAATAATTTGAATACTAGGAAGAAAAAATAAAAAATTTATAATTACAAGTATCTTTATTGATTTTTTATTATAATAAGTGTAGATTATTTTTAATAAAGTTAATACATAATTTTAACTGGAAGTTTGATTCAATTTTGAACTGGGCATTATACATATGTGGAAGAAAATTAGGTTTACCTATTCTCTGTGAAAAAGCATATAATTTTTCATGAAACTGGTTAAAATGATACAATGCAATTCACATAGAATATAGATTATACATAATGATGTTTTCGTTATTCTAGCTAATTGTTCAGTGAGAGTGACAATTAGATTAATTATGAAGGGGTGAAGAAATTGTTTAAATTTAATGATGAAAAAGGACATTTAAAATGTTCTTTTTGTGGAAAAACGCAGGAACAAGTTCGTAAGCTTGTAGCTGGACCTGGCGTATATATTTGTGATGAATGTATCGAATTATGTACTGAAATCGTTGAAGAAGAATTAGGTACAGAAGAAGAAGTAGAATTTAAAGATGTTCCAAAGCCTCAGGAGATTAGAGAAATTCTAGATGAGTATGTAATTGGACAAAATCAAGCTAAAAAATCTTTAGCGGTAGCCGTATATAATCATTACAAACGAATTAATTCTAACAGTAAGATTGATGAAGTTGAACTTTCAAAAAGTAATATTTGTTTAATTGGACCTACAGGTAGTGGTAAAACATTATTGGCTCAAACATTAGCACGTCTATTGAATGTACCTTTCGCTATTGCGGATGCAACTTCTTTAACAGAAGCTGGTTATGTAGGTGAAGATGTAGAAAATATCCTTTTGAAGCTGATCCAAGCAGCGGATTATGATGTTGAAAAAGCAGAAAAAGGTATTATTTACATCGATGAAATTGATAAGGTTGCTCGTAAGTCAGAGAATCCATCTATTACTCGTGATGTTTCTGGTGAAGGAGTACAACAAGCATTACTAAAAATTCTAGAGGGCACAGTAGCTAGTGTACCACCACAAGGTGGAAGAAAGCATCCTCATCAAGAATTTATTCAAATCGATACAACAAATATTCTCTTTATTTGTGGCGGAGCTTTTGATGGAATCGAACCAATTATTAAACGTCGTTTAGGACAAAAAGTAATTGGATTTGGATCTGATAATAAAAAAGTTGATATAGCTGATAAAGATTTATTATCAAAAGTATTACCTGAAGATTTATTGCGCTTTGGGTTAATTCCGGAATTTATCGGTCGTCTTCCTGTAATTGCAAACCTTGAGCAGCTTGATGAATCGGCTTTAATTGAAATTCTAACAAAGCCTAAAAATGCGCTTGTGAAGCAATATCAAAAAATGCTTGAGCTAGATGATGTTGAATTAGAATTTGAAGAGAGTGCGTTAGTGGAGATTGCTAAAAAAGCAATTGAAAGAAAAACAGGTGCGCGTGGTCTTCGTTCCATTATTGAAGGGATTATGCTTGATTTAATGTTCGAGCTACCATCACGCGATGATGTACAAAAATGTATTATAACAGGTGAAACAGTTTCTGATACTAAAGCGCATAAATTAGTGCTTAAAGATGGTACAATTATTCCTGAAGAAGAAACAAAAACTTCAGCATAATATAAGCAAACGTAACAGGTCCTTTTTGGTCCATTTCGTATGAATAATGAAACCGCTAATCCAATTTTGGTTAGCGGTTTTTGTCGTTCTGTAAAAATGCAGTTACATACTACTAATATATATGATCGATTTTAATAGCTATTTTTCAAACTCATAAATGAATAAAATAATCCAAAAAATGGATTGTTCTTTACGCTAAGGGGTTAATATTTCCGATAAAAGGAGATACTTAAATGTATGAACTAACTTGGTGTATTATGGAGGGAAGATCATGAGTTGGATGAATATAATCGTTATCATACAGCTTTTTTTCGGGATTGTAATCGGGATGTATTTTCTTAATTTATTACGAGGACAAAGAGCTAATAAAGTGACAATAGATCGTGAATCACGAAAAGAGATGGAGCAACTAAGGAAAATGAGATCTATTAGATTATCTGAGCCGCTTGCAGAGAGAGTTCGTCCTTCTTCCTTTAAAGAGGTTATTGGTCAAGAAGATGGTATAAAAGCTTTAAAGGCTGCTCTATGTGGACCAAATCCTCAACATGTTATTATTTACGGTCCTCCGGGTATTGGGAAGACCGCAGCAGCTCGACTAGTATTAGATTTTGCTAAAAAGAATAAGAACTCACCGTTTCAATATTCTTCTGTCTTTGTTGAACTAGATGCAACAACTGCAAGATTTGATGAAAGAGGTATTGCAGATCCTTTAATAGGGTCCGTTCATGATCCTATTTATCAAGGAGCAGGAGCAATGGGGCAAGCTGGTATCCCTCAGCCAAAACAGGGAGCCGTTTCAAATGCCCATGGAGGAATTCTATTTATTGACGAAATAGGTGAGTTGCATCCTATCCAAATGAATAAGTTATTAAAGGTACTAGAAGATCGAAAAGTTCATTTTGAAAGTGCTTATTACTCTGAGGAAAATCAACAGATTCCTGTACATATTCATGACATTTTTAAAAACGGATTGCCAGCTGATTTTCGTTTAATAGGTGCGACAACTAGAACACCTAATGAAATACCACCGGCTATCCGCTCAAGATGTATGGAAGTTTTTTTTCGTGAATTAGAACAAGATGAAGTGGTGACAGTTGCGAAAAATGCTGCAAATAAAGTGGGGTTGAAAGCTAGTGAAGAAGGGCTACAGTTCCTAGCTCGATATGCTAGAAATGGAAGAGAAGCTGTCAATATGATTCAAATTGCAGCAGGTTTAGCTATTTCGGAAAATCGTAAAGAATTGAAGGAAGAAGAAATTGAATGGATCGTCCAAAGTAGTCAATTAAGTCCTAGAATGGATAAAAAAATAAGTTTGCATCCCAAAATTGGCCTAATCAATGGGCTAGCGGTATATGGACCAAATAGCGGCGCTCTTCTTGAAATTGAAGTGACGGTAATCCCTACTAAAGAAAAAGGTACAATTACAACTACTGGTATTGTCGAAGAAGAGAGCATTGGTGGAAGTGGTAAATCAATACGGAGAAAAAGTATGGCACGTGGTTCAATTGAAAATGTTGTAACGGTGTTAAGAAGCATGGGAGTACCAGCGGATCAATTTGATATTCATGTGAATTTTCCTGGAGGTATTCCTATAGATGGACCTTCTGCTGGAATTGCTATGGCTATTGGCATTTATTCAGCAATTTATAAAATACCGATTGATAATACTGTAGCAATGACTGGTGAAATCAGTATTCATGGTGAGGTTAAACCAATTGGAGGAATCTATCCAAAAGTTAAAGCAGCCTTGCAAGCCGGAGTAAAAACAGTTATTATACCTCGCGAGAATATGCAAAGTATGTTAAAGGAATTCACGGAACTGAATATTATTCCAGTGACTCATTTCTCTGAAGTTATACAACACACGTTAAAAAAAGACCTACCTATACAAGAATTTGTAAAAGATATAGATATTGTACAGAAAGAAAACTTACTTTGAGTGAAACGTAGTGTTTATAACATAACAGTATGATTTAACCTATTCGTACACATAATATGTATAAAGCACAAGGGCGATAAAAAAGTGATGAAAATGGCTTTTTTATCAGCCCGATTTTTGTGTTTAAATGAAGGGAAAATACAAATAGAAAGCAGAAATGGTAACTAATAGACACTAGCTATTAAATACGATAAAATGACTTAAAGACTGATAGAGCAATACATGCTAATTTACATAATTTGTGGAGGTGTTAGACATGGCTAATACGAATGAAATCATCGTTCCCCTCCTTCCGTTACGAGGACTGATTGTTTACCCTACTATGGTACTTCATTTAGATGTCGGAAGGGATAAGTCCATCCAAGCATTAGAAAAAGCAATGGTTGAAGATCATTTGATTTTTCTAACAACTCAAATTGATACTTCAACACAAGATCCTGATGAAGATGATATATATAAAATGGGTACATTAACGAAAGTGAAGCAAATGCTGAAACTTCCGAATGGGACGATACGTGTTTTAGTAGAAGGTTTGAAAAGAGCTGAAATAATTTCAGTGAATGATCGAGATACTTATTTAGAAGCCTCTTTAAAAACGTTCGATGATTCAGAAGAAAAGGACGCAGAGCATCAAGCGTTAATGAGAACTTTATTGGGTTCATTTAAGCAATACATAAAAATGTCTAAGAAAAATAATAATGATATGTATGCATCTACAGCTGATATAGAGGAGCCGGGTCGTTTAGCTGATATTGTTGCTTCTCATCTTCCTTTGGAATTAAAAGGAAAACAAGAAGTGTTAGAAGCGGTAGATATTAAAGAACGTTTAGCAATCGTTATTGCTTTTATAAACAATGAAAGTGAAATCTTACAATTAGAGAAGAAGATTGGTGAACGAGTAAAACGTTCGATGGAAAGAACGCAAAAAGAATACTATTTACGTGAACAAATGAAGGCTATTCAAAAAGAACTGGGAGATAAAGAAGGTAAAACTGGAGAAATTGCAGTTTTAACTGAAAAAATTGAACAAGCTAAAATGCCTGAACACGTTGAAAAAGTGGCATTTAAAGAATTAGATCGTTATGAAAAAGTGCCGTCAAGCTCTGCAGAAAGTTCTGTTATTAGAAATTATATTGATTGGCTTATCGCTTTACCTTGGTCTCAATCAACGAAGGATGACCATAATCTAGCAAAAGCAGAAAGAATCTTAAATAAAGAACATTTTGGGCTTGAGAAAGTGAAAGAACGTGTATTAGAGTACTTGGCCGTTAAGCAATTAACAAAATCTTTAAGAGGTCCAATTCTTTGTTTAGCTGGCCCTCCTGGTGTAGGGAAAACAAGCTTGGCTAAATCGATTGCTTCGTCATTGAATCGTAATTTTGTTCGTGTATCATTAGGTGGGGTACGTGATGAATCAGAGATAAGAGGTCATCGACGTACTTATGTGGGCGCGATGCCGGGTAGAATTATTCAAGGAATGAAAAAAGCTGGCACAATTAATCCAGTGTTTTTATTAGATGAAATTGATAAAATGTCCAATGATTTTAGAGGAGATCCTTCGTCAGCTATGCTTGAGGTTCTTGATCCAGAACAAAATCATAATTTCAGCGATCATTACATTGAAGAAACGTATGATTTATCCAATGTAATGTTTATAGCAACTGCCAATAATCTTTCAACGATTCCGGGTCCTCTAAGAGATAGAATGGAGATCATTACACTTGCAGGCTATACGGAATATGAGAAATTGCATATCGCTAAAGAACATTTATTGCCTAAGCAAATTGAAGAAAACGGATTAAAGAAAACTCAGCTTCAATTAAAGGATGAAGCATTCATGGATATCATCCGCTATTATACACGTGAAGCAGGAGTTCGTAGCTTAGAAAGACAACTAGCTAGTATTTGTCGTAAATCTGCTAAAATTATTGTAGCTGGTGAGAAGAAAAGAGTGATTGTTAACTCTAAAAACCTAGAGGAATTTTTAGGTAAAAAGAGATTTTTCTATGGACAAGCTGAAAAAGATGATACAGTAGGAGTTGCAACTGGTCTTGCTTATACAACGGTAGGTGGAGACACTTTGCAAATTGAAGTATCATTGTCAGCAGGAAAAGGTAAGCTATCCTTAACAGGTAAGCTTGGTGATGTAATGAAAGAATCAGCTCAAATAGCTTTAACTTGTGTACGTTCAAAAGCTAAAGAGTTAGGTATTAATGAAGATTTTCATGAAAAATATGATATTCATATCCATGTTCCAGAGGGAGCTGTTCCAAAGGATGGACCTTCAGCTGGTATTACGATTGCTACTGCTATTGTGTCTGCCTTATCTGGAAAAGCCATTCGTAAGGAAGTGGGTATGACGGGAGAAATTACATTAAGAGGTAGAGTTCTTCCGATAGGTGGATTGAAAGAGAAAACATTAAGCGCACATAGAGCTGGTTTGACTACCATCATTATTCCTAAAGACAACGAAAAAGACATCGATGAGATTCCGGAAAGTATTCGTAAAGAATTAAGCTTTCACCCAGTCTCAAGCTTCGATGAGGTATTAGAGATTGCATTGGTAGGTGGAAAATAAATGAAGGTTACAAGCGCAGAGATTGTTATGAGCGCTGTTCGAAAAGAGCAATATCCAGAAGGAGATTTACCTGAATTTGCATTAGCAGGTCGTTCGAATGTAGGGAAATCCTCTTTTATTAATAAAATGCTAAATCGAAAAAGTTTAGCGAGAACATCTTCAAAGCCAGGCAAAACACAAACATTAAACTTTTTTATCATTAATGAAATGTTTTATTTTGTTGATGTTCCTGGCTATGGATTTGCTAAAGTGTCAAAATCAGAACGAGCAGCTTGGGGAAAAATGACTGAAACATATCTGACTTCAAGAGAACAGCTGAAATCTGCATTACTTATTGTAGATTTACGTCATCCACCAACAAAAGATGATGTTATGATGTATGATTTCTTTAAACATTACGATATTCCTTGTATTGTTATTGCAACAAAGGCGGATAAGATTCCGAAAGGTAAATGGCAAAAACATTTAAAAGTAACAAAAGAGACATTGCAACTTGAAAAAGGGGATGAGATTATTCTCTTCTCTTCTGAAACTGGACAAGGTAAAGATCAGGCGTGGAATGCGTTACAAGCACGAATGAAAGAGACAGACTAAGG
>NZ_CABKRX010000070.1 GCF_902374955.1 Bacillus massilioanorexius | reverse complement strand
AGGGGTGCTTTGACTCTTGCGCCTTCCACTCTCATCGATCTAAGAACTTATTAAAAAAAGCAATCTTTTTAAAAAGTTACCTTAGTGAATGAGTGAAAAGAGAGATTTACGAAGATATCGCGTATTTTTCTTTAGCATCAATAGTATTCTTTAACAAAGCTCTTAAAAATACTTTTTTCTATGCTGATGTTTGAACCTTAACAAAGAAATACCTTGGTGGAAATTCGTAAAACTCCTATGTAAGAAGTAAGAAATATCATGAATAACAATGAAATTTGACGTAGTTTTAAATGCTATTAATTTCTCTGTTTATATGGCTTTTTATCTAAAGATTCTAGTGATGATTTTACAAAAAATGGATTATAATAGAAGGAGGAAGTCTGGCTCTTTATAAGTTTATATTATATTTGTTTATAAGTTTATATTATCTTTAAAAAATTATATATTTACAATGTTTTTATGTTCAATAAGGTAACTAACGTGTTTCACTAATGATTGGAAGTTACTGAATGTAACTTAGAGTAGAATTAAAACCCATAAAACTATATTATTATAATTGTTGTGAATTACTGAACTTTTCTAAAAAAATATTAAATTTAAATAATTTAAGAGCTTTTGATTTTCAAAAATATATTTTTTGTTTATAATGTTATTTGAAAGCGTAACCTTTTTCATTTTTTAATTTTAATTTTTGGAATATTATATCTTGTTGACAAAAAAAATGAACTTTTGCTGAGCGAATGAGCATTCGCTCAATTACGTATGTTTATAGAATGCTAGCAAAGGGAAAATAATAATAGTCAATTGGTAAAAGGGGAAAGAGAGATATTTCTTAAAACGTTTTCACTCCAAGAAATATGGATCTAGGGTATCCATCTTGATGAACAGGTAATTATCCATGACTTGTTCATTATATTTTCACTTTTTCATGGATAAAGGGGAATTAATAGAAAAGGAGAGATTCTGTATGACAGTAACAAGAGGTCTCGAAGGAATTGTTGCAACAACTTCATCAATTAGCTCAATTATTGATGATACGCTAACTTACGTTGGTTACAATATTGATGATTTAGCGGTTAACGCTTCATTTGAGGAAGTTATTTATCTTTTATGGCACCGTAGATTACCAAATAAAGCTGAATTAGAAGATTTAACAATTCAACTAGCTAATAATATGGAGCTACCAAAAGAGATTATTGAATACTTTAGCAAGTATGATATTAAAAACGTACATCCGATGACAGCATTACGTACAGCTGTTTCTCAATTAGGCCTATATGATGAGGAATCAGAGGTAATGGAAGAATCAGCCAACTATCGAAAAGCAATCCGCCTACAAGCAAAAATCCCTACAATTGTTACAGCGTTTTCAAGAGTGAGAAAAGGATTAGAACCTGTAGCACCGCGTAAAGATTTAAGTTTCGCAGCTAATTTTTTATATATGATGAGCGGTAAAGAACCGTCTGAAATTGAAGTTGAAGCTTTCAATAAGGCACTTGTACTTCATGCAGATCACGAATTAAATGCATCTACATTTACTGCACGTGTATGCGTAGCTACTTTATCAGATGTTTATTCAGGAGTTACAGCAGCAATTGGAGCATTAAAAGGCCCTCTACATGGTGGAGCAAATGAAGCAGTTATGAAAATGCTGACAGAAATTGGATCTGTAGAAAATGTAGAATCATATATTAACAATAAACTTGACAATAAAGAGAAAATCATGGGATTTGGACATCGAGTTTATCGCAATGGGGACCCACGTGCTAAACACTTAAAAGTAATGTCTGAAAAACTTACTAAGTTAACTGGACAACCAGAATTCTATGAAATGTCAGTAAAAATCGAAGAATTAGTTACTTCTAAAAAACCATTGCCACCAAATGTTGACTTCTATTCAGCATCTGTTTACCATAGTTTAGGTGTTGATCATGATTTAATGACACCAATTTTTGCTGTTAGTCGTACTTCTGGATGGTTAGCTCATATTCTAGAACAATATGATAATAATCGCCTAATTCGTCCTAGAGCAGAATATGTGGGACCAGGAATGCAATCTTACGTACCAATAGAAGAGAGATAATACGGGCGTAATTTTCAAAATATATATTATATATAATATATTAATAATATTTTAAAAAGGTTAGGGGTTGGTTCTTTTACACCAACCCACTAACCTTTGATAATGAGTATGGAGGGAAAAGTATGAGTCAGGGAGAAAAAATCTTAGTACAAAACGGGGAATTACAAGTTCCTAATAATCCAGTAGTTCCATTTATCGAAGGTGATGGAATTGGTCCAGATATTTGGGCTGCAGCAGTAAGAGTGTTAGATGCAGCTGTTGAAAAAGCATACAATGGAGAAAAGAAAATTGTATGGAAAGAAGTTTTAGCTGGACAAAAAGCATTTGACCAAACTGGCGAATGGCTTCCACAAGAAACTCTTGATGTAATTAATGAATACTTAATCGCAATTAAAGGACCTCTTACAACTCCAATCGGTGGCGGAATTCGTTCATTAAACGTTGCATTACGTCAACAATTAGATTTATTCGTATGCTTACGTCCAGTACGTTATTTCGAAGGTGTTCCATCTCCAGTTAAACGTCCTGAAGATACTGATATGGTTATTTTCCGTGAAAATACTGAAGATATCTATGCTGGTATTGAATATGCAAAAGGATCTGACGAAGCAAAAAAAATAATTGAATTCTTACAAAATGAATTTGGTGTAAATAAAATTCGTTTCCCTGAAACTTCAGGAATCGGTATTAAACCAATCTCTGAAGAAGGTACAAAACGTCTAGTGCGTGCTGCAATTAACTATGCAATCAAAGAAGGACGTAAATCTGTAACACTTGTTCATAAAGGTAATATTATGAAATTCACTGAAGGTGCATTCAAAAACTGGGGCTATGAAGTGGCAGAAACTGAATTCGCTGATAAAGTGTTCACATGGAATCAATATGATAAAATTAAAGAAGCTGAAGGTACAGAAGCTGCTAACAAAGCACAAGCTGCTGCCGAAGCTGAAGGAAAAATTATTGTAAAAGATTCTATTGCTGATATTTTCTTGCAACAAATTTTAACTCGTCCAAAAGAGTTTGATGTTGTTGCTACAATGAACTTAAATGGAGATTACATTTCTGATGCACTTGCTGCTCAAGTTGGTGGAATCGGTATTGCTCCAGGAGCAAACATTAACTATGAAACTGGACATGCTATTTTCGAAGCTACTCATGGTACTGCTCCAAAATATGCTGGACTAGATAAAGTTAACCCTTCATCTGTTCTTTTATCTGGTGTGCTTTTACTTGAACACCTTGGTTGGAACGAAGCTGCAAATAGCATTACAGCTTCAGTAGAAAAAACAATTGCTTCTAAAGTTGTTACTTACGACTTTGCACGTTTAATGGAAGGGGCAACAGAAGTTAAATGTTCTGAGTTTGCAGATGAGTTAATTAAAAACTTATAAGATTTATTTGAAAGAAGAGGTTGAGATCTACTCAACCTCTTTTTTTACATTTTTTTATAATGTCTATTACCCATTGTTAAAAGAGGCTGAGATCTACTCGACCTCTTTTGCTTTACATATTTTTATAACTTATAATACTATAGGTAAAAAGAGGTTATGTTTAATTAAGTTTCTTGATTTTACATATTTTTCAAAATGTATAATACCTATAGGTAAAAAGAGGATGTGTTATTACTCAATCTCTTAGCCATACATATTTCTTAATCAAAAAGGGGGAGACAATAATAATGTCACGTAAAAAAGTTTCTGTAATCGGTGGAGGCTTCACTGGAGCAACAACAGCATTTTTCTTAGCGCAAAAAGAATTAGCGGATGTAGTATTAGTTGATATTCAACCAATGGAAAATCCTACAAAAGGGAAAGCTCTAGATATGTTTGAAGCTAGTCCAGTACAAGGTTTTGATGCAAAAGTAATTGGTACTTCAAATTATGAGGATACAAAAGATTCAGATATCGTTATTATTACAGCTGGTATCGCACGTAAACCAGGTATGAGTCGTGATGACTTAGTTCAAACAAACCAAAAAGTCATGAAGGCTGTAACAAAAGATATTGTTAAATATTCTCCGAATTGTACGATCATCGTATTAACAAACCCTGTTGATGCTATGACGTATACTGTATATAAAGAATCAGGTTTCCCTAAAAACCGTGTTATCGGTCAATCAGGTGTACTAGATACGGCTCGTTTCCGTTCATTTATTGCTGAAGAATTAAATATTTCTGTAAAAGACATCACTGGTTTTGTTCTTGGAGGACATGGTGATGACATGGTTCCTTTAGTAAGATATTCATATGCTGGTGGAATTCCTTTAGAAACATTAATCCCTGCAGATCGTCTTGAACAAATCGTCGATCGTACTCGTAAAGGGGGAGCTGAAATCGTAAACCTTTTAGGTAATGGTAGTGCATATTATGCCCCAGCAGCTGCGCTAGTTGAAATGGCAGAAGCAATCCTGAAAGATCAGCGTCGCATTCTTCCTTCAATCGCATACTTAGAAGGGGAATATGGTTTAGATGGTATTTATCTTGGAGTTCCAACAGTGCTTGGAGCTGGTGGTATTGAAAAAGTTATCGAATTAGAATTAACAGAAGATGAAAAAGCAGCTTTAGCTAAATCTGCTGAATCAGTTAAAAATGTTATGAACGTTTTAGCGTAAAAATTATATAAACAAGTAATGTAAAGGGGCTTTCTGAAAAGTGATTTATTATCATTTTTCAGAGGCCCCTAAGCTCTATGATATCTACAGTTTTTATGGATTCGATTTGTATAAGTGTATTAGCGCTTTGTCCTGTGCATCACTTTATTTTACTCTTTGCTCTGAGATAAGGAAGGGTATGAAAGTCGCATAAAATCTAAAAGGTTGTCCATTCACATTTTGAGGGAAACTGGTGAAGTCCTAACATGAGTCTTTGTTAGTACATTTTGTATGTTATTATCTTTGGAGTTATGGGATTTTTCCTGGAATTTATTGGGTTAATAAGAAACTTTTTAACCAGTTATAAGTATTGTTGTTGTCGAATGACAATAATTCCATTAACATAATGAGTATATATGGATGCTTCGTAGAGAAGAAATCATAATAGTATTACATGATATGGATGAAAATGGGGTCTTTTCTTTCATTTTAGGGGTTAATACGTATTCAGGAGGAAGTTATGTCAAAAAAAGTTCTTGTAGTTGATGATGAGCAATCTATACTTACATTGCTGCAATATAACCTAGAACAAGCGGGTTTTGAAGTAATAACAGCAGCAGATGGAGAAGAAGCTATTTCAATGGCGGAGGCTGAAAATCCAAATTTAATTGTCTTGGATTTAATGCTTCCGAAACTAGATGGGATTGAAGTGTGTAAATTACTACGGCAACGAAAGATGAATGTGCCTATTTTAATGTTAACAGCGAAGGACGATGAATTAGATAAAATTCTTGGTTTAGAATTAGGTGCGGACGATTACATGACAAAGCCGTTTAGTCCAAGAGAAGTAGTTGCTCGTGTGAAAGCTATTTTAAGACGAGCGAACATCCCAAAAGAAAGCACTGAAGAAGATGATGATGGGGATGCTATTAAAATAGTTGATTTAGTTATTTTTCCTGAGAAATATGAAACGTATTTTAAAAATAATAAACTAGAATTAACTCCTAAAGAATTTGAATTGTTATTATATTTAGCGAAACATAAAGGAAGAGTTCATACTCGAGATCAATTATTGAGTACAGTTTGGAATTATGATTTTGCTGGTGATACAAGGATTGTTGATGTGCATATTAGCCATTTGAGAGAGAAGATAGAAGAGGATACGAGAAAACCAAAATATATAAAGACTATAAGAGGTCTTGGTTATAAATTTGAGGAGCCTAAGGATAGATGATTAAGTTTCGTTCGAAGCTTTTACTTGCCATAGTAGCCTTTACGGCTGTCTCAATGGTTGGATTAGGCGTCTTATTGGTACAGCTTTTTGGAAATTATAATTATGAACATTATGAGAATCATTTAAAACGTCAATTGCATTCTATTACAGATTATATGGAGAATAATGGAGGTATCTCTGCCTTTACTGGTAGTGATGATACTGACATGACAGCAGCTTTAAAATTAGTGGATGACGATTTAGCAATTATATCAAATGACGGCAAAGTCATTTATTTATCAGGAACTCCTCAAGGATTACCATTAAATAGACATAAACAGATACTAGAAAGTATCGCTCAAGAAGGAAAAGAGGGTCATAGAGAGATAAGCGGTGGGTTTAATGTTCATTATTTTTGGTCTCCTATAAAGATAGAAAATGGTACGACGGAAGGTTATGTTGTCCTATCAAACCAATTTGACGAAATGAAAGAGCTGAACTATAAGTCGTGGCTCATACTTTTGGGTGTGGTTGCATTTTCTTTAATTATTGTCAGTATTATTGCTGGGAAGATTGCTTCCAGATTTACTAAGCCTATCGAAGCTGCAACTGATACTGCAATAGAGCTGGCGAAAGGTAATTATCGTGCTCGAACATATGAAAATCCGACAGATGAAACGAAGCTATTAAGTGCCTCTATTAATATATTGGCGAGAAATCTTCAAGAGATGGAAACGTCAAGAGAGATGGAGCAAGATCGTTTATTTACACTTATCGAAAATATAGGTAGTGGTGTTTTGCTGATAGATAGCAAAGGATCTATTACGTTAATGAACAAAACATATAAACAATTGTTTAATGTATCGTCTTCGGATCTTTTATATCATTTGTATTATGAAGCGATTCCTTTTAAAGAAGTAATCTTGCTTATTGAAGAGATTTTTATGACAGAAAAAAGCGTGAAAAAACAAATGATGCTTTCTTTAACTATAGAAAGAAAAAATTTCGAGGTATATGGAGCTCCTATTATTAGCCATAGTGATGAATGGAAAGGAATTGTTCTTGTTTTTCATGATATTACGGAATTGAAGAAATTAGAGCTGATGCGGCAGGATTTTGTTGCTAATGTTTCTCATGAATTGAGAACTCCCATTACGTCAATTAAAGGTTTTTCAGAAACATTATTAGATGGTGATTTAAAAGACGAAAGAACGATGAGAGATTTTCTAACGATTATTTTAAATGAAAGTGATCGCCTGCAAGCGTTGATTCAGGAGCTTCTTGAACTTTCTAAAATTGAAAAGCAAGAATTTGTGTTAAATATATCGAAGCTTGATCTCAATGCATTATTGACAGAAACGGCAGCTATGTTTACAAGGAAAGCTGAGAAAAAAGGTATTTCATTACAAATTCAACTAGCTTCTCATCCTGTTATTATCAATGCAGATCCATACCGAATAAAGCAAGTATTAATCAATCTTATAAGTAATGCACTAAATTATACTCCTGCTGAAGGGAAAGTAGAGGTTTTGATTAGGGATAATGAAAAATATGCCTATGTTGAAGTGAAAGATACCGGGATTGGCATCGATAAGAAAGAAATTCCTCGTATTTTTGAAAGGTTTTACCGTGTAGACCGAGCCAGAAGTAGAAATTCTGGAGGAACGGGTCTTGGTTTAGCTATTGTTAAGCATTTAATAGAAGCTCATAAAGGGGAACTAGAAGTTATTAGTGAACCAGGAATAGGTACTAATTTTATCATTAAGCTAAGAAAATGAAACGACTATTGAACTTAACATAAACTTAACATTGGATTTATTTTTGCTTTACATCAAATGCCTATACTTGTAATTGAAGAACCCCTTCATCCAAGAAGATTTCAAAAGGCAAGGACATGACCCGTCCTTGCCTTTTGCCGTTTTAACTGTTAATTCCACAACTTTTATTTCAAACTTTTTTTAAAAGAAAATGGTGTTTGAATTGAGACTGTACCGAAAAAACTCTAAATTGTAAAAAAGTTAGTGAGCTGATTTTTATTTGTTCCTGAGAACGTGCTAAAATAGAAGGAAGTTAGTGATTTTAATGGGTCTTAAAAGTTAGCTAATTATATTTTTTTATAAGACAATGATTTTATATGTTTACAATAATGTCGCCTTGTTTTAATGTGATTACACTACTCTAAAATATCTACAATTAGACTCTTTACATAGAAATTATAATAAATCTAGGAGGTCACATTTTTGAAGAAAAAATTAGTATTAATTGATGGAAATAGTATAGCTTATAGAGCTTTTTTTGCACTGCCTTTATTGAATAATGACAAAGGCGTACATACTAATGCAATTTATGGTTTTACGATGATGCTAAATAAGATGTTAGATGATGAAAAACCTACTCATATACTTGTTGCATTTGATGCAGGAAAAACAACATTTAGACATGAGACGTATAAGGAATATAAGGGTGGTCGCCAAAAAACACCTCCTGAATTGTCAGAACAATTTCCTTTTATTCGTGAATTATTGGACGCTTATGGAATATGTCGTTATGAATTACCTAACTATGAAGCAGATGACATTATCGGAACGTTATCTTTAGCCGCTGAGAAAGAAGACTATGAAATAAAAGTTATTTCTGGCGATAAAGATTTAACGCAATTGGCTTCTGATTTAACAACGGTAAACATTACACGTAAGGGAATAACGGATATTGAAGAATATACACCTGCACATATTCAAGAGAAATATGGATTAACTCCTGACAAGATTATTGATATGAAAGGACTAATGGGTGATACTTCAGATAACATTCCTGGAGTTCCAGGTGTCGGTGAGAAAACAGCTTTGAAACTACTTCATCAGTTTGGAACTGTAGAAAACGTTTTGGAATCAATTAATGAAGTAAGTGGTAAGAAATTAAAAGAGAAACTAGAAGACAATAAGGATTTAGCTCTTCTATCTAAAAAGCTAGCCACGATTACAAGAGAGGCACCAGTTGAAATTAGCTTAGATGATATTGCCTATAAAGGGTGCGATACGAAAAATCTTGTAGCAATATACAAGGAATTAGGTTTCAAAACTTTATTAGAAAAGTTAGATGATAGTGGACAAGAAGAAGATAATGTTGAATACGAAGAAACAACATTTGAAATAGTAAATGAAATATCAGAAGCTATCTTTTCAGAAGAAAGTGGTTTTTGTGTAGAAATTATTGAAGATAATTATCAGCATGCAGATATTCTAGGATTTTCTTTAAGTAATGAAACTGGAAATTATTTCATTTCTACAGACAAAGCTTTAGAATCTCAAGTTTTTAAGGAATGGGCTGAAAACCCGAATAAAAAGAAATCTGTATTCGATGCGAAACGTTCTATTGTTGCTTTACGCAAAAGAAATATTGATTTGCGAGGAATTGATTTTGATTTATTAATTGCTTCTTATATTTTAAATCCAGGCGATCATGGTGAAGATATTGCAGCTATTGCGCAAAAAGTATCAGGTAGTCAATTACAATCAGACGAATCTTTTTATGGAAAAGGTGCTAAAAGAGCGATTCCAGAAGATGAACAGTTGTCTAAACATTTGGCTAGTAAATCGGAAACTCTGTATAAGTTAAAGGATAAAATGCTCTCAGAATTACAAAATAATAAACAACTTGAACTATTTGAAGAGCTTGAACTACCATTATCGCTTATATTAGCTGAAATGGAGATACAAGGTGTTAAAGTAAATACAGAAACGTTACAAATCATGCAAGAAGATTTAGCGAAAAAATTAAAAGAGATAGAGAATCGAATTTATTCACTTGCAGGAGAAGAATTTAATATTAATTCACCAAAGCAGCTAGGTGTTATTTTATTTGAAAAACTTGAATTACCAGTTATAAAGAAAACAAAAACAGGCTATTCCACTTCTGCAGATGTCCTAGAGCAACTAGAGAGTAAGCATGATATTATTAAGGAAATATTAGTATATCGTCAATTAGGGAAGCTTCAATCTACTTATATTGAAGGGCTATTGAAGGTAGTAGATCCTGAAACAAATAAAGTTCATACTCGCTTTAATCAGGCGCTTACTCAAACTGGAAGATTGAGCTCGACAGATCCTAATTTGCAAAATATCCCTATTCGTTTAGAGGAAGGAAGAAAAATTAGACAAGCTTTTGTTCCTTCACATGAGGGTTGGAAAATATTTGCCGCTGATTATTCTCAAATTGAATTACGTGTTTTAGCAGATATAGCAAATGATTCTGGTTTAATTGAAGCATTTCAAGCTGATATGGATATCCATACGAAAACAGCAATGGATGTATTCGGTGTAACAGCAGATGAAGTAACATCTAATATGAGAAGACAAGCAAAAGCTGTAAACTTCGGTATAGTATATGGAATTAGTGATTATGGTTTATCTCAAAACCTTGGAATTACAAGAAAAGAAGCGGGTAATTTCATTGATCGTTATTTAAAAAGCTTCCCTGGTGTTCAGGAATATATGTCGGAAATTGTTCGACAAGCAAAGGAGCAAGGTTACGTTACAACTTTGTTGCATCGTAGACGTTATTTACCAGAAATAACAAGCCGTAACTTTAACTTGCGTAGCTTTGCAGAAAGAACAGCTATGAATACGCCGATTCAAGGAAGTGCTGCAGATATCATTAAATTAGCGATGATTAACATGAGTAAACGTTTAGAAAAAGAAAATTTACAAGCTAAATTGCTACTTCAAGTACACGATGAACTAATTTTTGAAGCGCCAGAAGAGGAAATTGAAATATTAAAAGTAATTGTTCCAGAAGAAATGGAACATGCTATTTCGTTAAAAGTACCGCTAAAAGTAGATTATGCATACGGTTCAACATGGTACGATGCTAAATAATAATTGCTAGGAGAAATGTAAGAATGCCAGAACTTCCTGAAGTTGAAACAGTCCGAAAAACGCTTGAACATTTAGTTGTCGGTAAAATTATTCAAGATGTTGTTGTCCAATGGCCTAATATTATAAAAAAACCAGTAGATCATGAACAATTTTCAGATGCTTTAAAAGGACAGGAAATTGAAGCGATAGGTAGACGTGGGAAATTTCTTATTTTTTACCTAACAGATCTTGCTCTTGTTTCACATTTGCGTATGGAAGGGAAGTATGGTGTCTTTTCATCAGACGTTCCATTAGAAAAGCATACTCATGTTATCTTTACCTTTACCGATGGGACGGAAATGAGATATAAGGATGTTCGTAAATTTGGTACGATGCATTTATTTGTAAAAGGTGACGAAATGAAGCAATTACCATTGAAACAACTTGGTCCTGAGCCATTATCAAATGATTTTTCGGCAGAAGCACTTAAAGGACAATTGGAAAAAACATCTCGTAATATAAAAGCTGTTATTCTTGATCAAAAAACGGTTGTAGGAGTAGGAAATATTTATGTAGATGAAGCATTATTTCGCTCGCAAATCCATCCTGCTAGAATTGCCTCTTCACTAAGTGATGAAGAAGTAAATAAGCTTGTAGAAGAAATTAAAGCTACGCTTTCTGAGGCAATTGAGCAAGGAGGAAGTACAATTCGTTCTTATATAAATTCTCAAGGTCAAATTGGAATGTTTCAGCAGCAACTACTTGTTTATTCACGAAATGGTGAAGAATGTAAAAATTGTGGAACACCTATTGATAAAATAAAAGTGGCAGGTCGAGGAACGCATTATTGTCCTAACTGTCAAAAGCTTTAATTGTACATGTAACATTGGGCGGTCTCCCTCATATACTATCTTATTGATTGTAGGAGGGAGCTCTTTTTTATGTCGAACTTTATGGCACTTATTTTACTGGCCTTTGCAGTAAGCCTAGATAGCTTTAGTGTAGGCTTTACGTATGGTCTTCGAAAAATGAAAATTCCATTTAAATCAACGATGATCATAGGATGTTTATCTGCAGCAACTATATTAGTTAGTATGCTAATCGGAGAAGTGCTGAGCAATTTCCTTTCCCCGTCTTTTACTGCAAGAATAGGAGGAATGATTTTAATCCTGCTTGGAATATGGGTGACCTTTCAAACATTTCGCTCCAAAGATGATGATATTATTGATTTCCAAGAGCGTGGGGAGAAAGTCATTGCTACTATTGAAATGAAGTATTTCGGCATTGCTATTAATATCTTGAAAAAACCTATGGCTGCAGACATTGACCGTTCAGGGGTAATCAGCGGTAAGGAAGCACTAATACTTGGTGCAGCACTTTCCTTTGATGCCTTTGGAGCCGGTTTAGGTGCAGCGATGCTTGGTTACTCTCCTATTTTATTAGCTGGTTGTATTGGGATTATGAGTAGTTTGTTTATCAAAATGGGCATGTTGTTTGGAAATAAATTATCTTATCAAAGGTGGATTAATAAATTAACACTGTTACCAGGTATTTTACTCATTCTTATTGGTATATTAAAATGGTAGTAGATGAACCTAGAGGGGGAATATCTACAAAGTGAGAAAAATAGTTGGAATTACAGGTGGTATTGCTAGTGGAAAAAGTACAGTGAGCAACATGATTAAAGGGCTTGGATTTACGGTCGTAGATGCAGATCAAGCTGCAAGAGATGTCGTAGAACCTGGTAAAGAAGCTTTGTTAGAAGTTGTTGCGGCGTTTGGTAAGGAAATACTTAATAATGATGGAACATTGAATCGTGCAAAATTAGGTTCTATTATTTTTAATGATGATGAGAAAAGATTGCAGCTTAATGCGATCATGCACCCTGCTATTCGTAAACATATGGATGAGCAAAAGGAAGCTGCATTTGCAAATGGAGAAGAAGTAGTATTTATGGATATCCCATTGTTATTCGAAGGTAAAACAGATGATACTGTCGATGTGACTTTGTTGGTATATGTAGATGCTGATGTTCAATTACGTCGATTAATGGACAGAAATCAATTTTCTCATGATGAAGCACTTGCACGAATTAATTCTCAGCTTCCTTTAGCAAAGAAAAAAGAGTTAGCAGATGAAGTAATAAACAACAATGGCACATTACAAGAAACAAAGGAACAGTTATTGACTATTTTAAATAAATGGCACATTCCATATAAATGAATAGAAGGCTGTATTAGGGGCATCACAAAGGTGATTGTTAATCTTTCTTGAGACGCCCCTATGCTTGCTTTTTTATGTAATCGTTGTGTTTCTTTTTTAGATGGTGCTAGTGATAATTAGCTATTTTGATCGAGGGTAAGAGAAGAAGTTATTGTATTAAAATAGAAGAATCTATACTCTATTAATGTTTCACCATACTAAAATGTATGATTCGTTATTGACAAATAATTCCATCAAAATTTACAATGGTCTTATACATTAGATAAGATGATAGGTGGTGTATTCATGAGTACAATGAAAATAGGGAAGGTAGCCACCTTATTAGCAATGCTTGAAGATGAAGAATTAACCATATATGAATATTTGCTAAAAGATTATAAGAGTTGCTTTGGTAAAGTAGGATCAATGAATCTACAAAAAATTATTTCAGCTGTTGAAACAACTGCAAAGCGTCATAAAATCATCCAAGAAGATTTATATAGAGAAACACATGCCCTATATCATGCAATATTAGAAGCACTTGAGGGTGTGACAAGAGGACAATTAGCCATTGGGGAAATGATGAGAACGGTAGGTTTGCGTTTTGCTATTGTAAGAGGTAAAGCGTTTCGAAATGAAAAAGAAGGAGAATGGATTGCTGTCTCTTTCTATGGAACAATCGGAGCACCTGTAAAAGGACTAGAGCATGAAGCTATTGGTCTTGGGATAAATCATATATAATCAAAACCCCTTTACGATTTTCTTATGGAAGACAGCTGATGCAAATAATGAGTTGCATCGACCTTCCAAATAGAAAAGGAAAACTGAATTATTTTTCTGAAGTCATGACCTAAAGTGAGTAGTGAGTAGGAGGTAATGATGGTATTTTACATGCCATTATTACCTCTTTTTTGTTTTTAGAATAGAAATAGGAGGGAGAATGATGATTGAGTTAACTGGTCATAGTTTAACGGTGGATCAGCTTAAGAGAATCTGTTTTGAAAACGAAAATGTATCAATTTGCCAGGAAAGTTTAGAGAGAGTTCAAGAAAGCCGATTAGCTGTAGAACAGATTGTAATGGAAAAAAAGACGATCTATGGAATTAATACAGGGTTTGGAAAATTCAGTGATGTAACGATTGATGATCAGGATGTAGAAGATTTACAGCTCCACTTAATTCGTTCGCACGCTTGTGGAATGGGAGACTATTTTTCACCGATTATTGTAAGAACGATGATGGTATTACGCTTAAATGCATTATTGAAAGGGTTTTCTGGTGTACGAACTGTTATAGTAGAAACGTTAGCTCTGCTTATAAATCATCATATTTATCCATTGATACCTCAACAAGGTTCCTTAGGTGCTTCGGGTGATTTAGCTCCTCTATCTCATTTAGCATTAACGTTAATTGGAGAAGGAAAGGTATATGGAGAAAATAATCTTCCGCAAGATTCTTCTTTAGTATTAAAGAAAAAAGGAATTCGTCCCATCATACTTCAAGCGAAGGAAGGTTTAGCATTAATCAATGGTACTCAAGCGATGACGGCTGTTGCAGTAGTAAATTATATTGAAGCAGAAAAATTAGCATATGACAGTGAATGGATCGCAGCATTAACGATGGAGGGGTTAGAAGCGATCATTGATGCTTTTCATCCAGCAATCCATCAGGCACGAGGATATCAAGAGCAAATCGATGTTGCGAGACGGATAGTGCAGTATTTACAAGGCAGTCATCTCATTGGTCGTCAGGGAGAAAAGCGCGTACAAGATGCTTATTCGATTCGATGTATTCCACAAGTACATGGTGCATCTTGGCAGGCGCTTCGCTATATAAAAGAAAAAATTGAAATCGAAGTGAATGCTGCTACAGATAATCCACTGATATTTGATGGAGGAAGGATTGTCGTGTCTGGTGGGAACTTTCATGGACAGCCAATTGCTTTTGCTATGGATTTTATGAAAATAGCTATTGCAGAATTAGCAAATATATCAGAAAGAAGGATTGAACGATTAGTTAATCCACAATTAAATGATTTACCTGCATTTTTAAGTGCTCAACCAGGTTTACAATCAGGTGCAATGATCATGCAATATGCTGCAGCATCTCTTGTGTCTGAAAACAAAACATTGGCTCATCCAGCAAGTGTTGATAGTATTCCGTCTTCAGCGAATCAAGAAGATCATGTGTCAATGGGGACTATTGCGGCTCGACATGCCAATATGATTATTCAAAATACAAGGCGAGTGCTTGCAATCGAATGCATTTGCGCACTTCAAGCAGTTGAATATAAAGGTGTTGATCGCATCGCACCAAAATTAAAAATAAAGTGGGAAACGATGAGAAGGATAGTTCCAAGTATTACACATGATCGTGTTTTTTCTGAGGATATTGAACATGTTACTCAGGCATTGAAACCACAGATACAGTGCAATTGGCAAGTATCTGATTCTACAATCTAGTCATCTTCAATCACGTGGATATAAGCTAGTTCGCCAAAAAGGTCAGTTTGTAATAGAAGGATGCACAATAGCTTATTGAGGTATTTCAGCTTTGTTCGTTATTTGAAAGACCATTATGTTTTCTTATTAGAGGAGGAAATAGGTTATGAGTCAAATGAAAAATGAAAGAATAATCACGGCCAAAAAAGGTTTGAACTTAGAATGTAAGGGATGGGAGCAAGAAGCCGTTCTTCGGATGCTTTATAACAATTTAGATCCACTTGTGGCAGAAAAGCCAGAGGAATTGGTCGTATATGGAGGGATTGGAAAAGCGGCGAGAAATTGGGCAGCCTTTGATGCTATTGTGGAGACTTTACGTCGTTTAGAATGTGATGAAACCATGCTTGTTCAATCAGGGAAACCAGTTGCTGTTTTTAAAACACATATTGCGGCTCCACGAGTTCTTTTATCCAATTCTATGATAGTACCGAAATGGGCAACATGGGAACATTTTCATGAATTAGATCAAAAAGGGTTAATGATGTATGGGCAAATGACGGCGGGAAGTTGGATTTATATTGGTACACAAGGTATTTTACAAGGAACATTTGAAACATTTGCTGCTGTAGCAAAAGAACATTTTAACGGTAGTTTAAAAGGAACATTGACTTTAACAGCAGGTCTAGGAGGAATGGGAGGAGCACAAGCATTAGCAGTTACCATGAATGAAGGTGTAGTCCTGGCAATAGATGTGGACCCAGAAAGAATAAAGAAAAGAATAGACACAGGTTATTGTGATTTTATGACAGATTCGATTGATGAAGCGATTGAAATCGTACTGCGAGCTAAGGGTGAGGGACAGCCATTGTCTGTTGGTCTTGTAGGAAACGCTGCATTTGTCCATCATGAATTGCTTGCTAGAGGAATCGTGATTGATATAGTAACAGATCAAACATCTGCTCATGATCCTTTAAATGGATATGTACCAGAGGGATATTCCATTCAGGAAGCTAATGATTTGCGAGTTCAAGATCCAAAAACATATACCGAACTAGCGAAGAAATCAATGGCTAAGCACGTGGAAGCAATGCTAGCTTTTCAGCAAAGAGGTGCCATTGTTTTTGATTATGGTAATAATATTCGCCAAGTGGCTAAAGATGAAGGCATTGAAAATGCTTTTGATTTTCCTGGTTTTGTTCCTGCTTACATTAGGCCTTTATTTTGTGAAGGAAAAGGTCCTTTTCGTTGGGCGGCGCTGTCAGGGAATCCAGAGGATATTTATCGAACAGATCGCTTAATTCAAGAGTTATTCCCAGAAAATGAACCACTACAACGTTGGATAAAGATGGCCAATGAAAAGGTTATGTTTCAAGGGTTACCAGCACGCATATGCTGGCTTGGTTATGGAGAACGTTTAAAAATGGGTATCGCGATTAATGAACTAGTAAGAAACGGTGAAATAAAAGCGCCAATTGTTATTGGTCGTGATCATCTTGACTGTGGATCAGTGGCTTCGCCGAATAGAGAAACAGAAGCAATGAAGGATGGTAGTGATGCAGTTGCTGATTGGGCGATATTAAATGCATTGGTAAATACAGCAGCGGGTGGTTCCTGGATTTCAGTACATCATGGTGGAGGAGTTGGAATGGGGTATTCATTACATGCTGGAATGGTCGTTGTGGCAGATGGAACACAGTTGGCAGAAGAACGTTTAAGAAGAGTTCTTACAACAGACCCAGGCATGGGAATCGTACGACATGCAGATGCAGGTTATGAGAAAGCGATTGCAGAAGCAAAAATAAAAGGTGTAGATATTCCAATGTTATAGGACGATGAAGGGGGAAACAAAATGTTAGATACACTTATTATCCATATAGGAGAATTGTTATTACCAAGACGTAGTACTTTACCCTTAAAAGGTGATGAAATGAAGAAGTTAGACGTACGAAGAAATGCGGCGATAGGTATAAAAGATGGGAAAGTGTCTTGGGTTGGAACGAGTGTAGAAGCTAAGGAACATCGTGCAAAGCATGTGATCGATGCAGAGTATAAAGTGGTATCTCCGGGGCTAGTCGACCCCCATACTCATTTAGTTCACGGAGGCTCAAGAGAAAACGAGCTAGCCATGAAGCAAAGGGGTGTAGCATATTTAGATATTTTAAAACAAGGTGGAGGAATATTATCTACTGTACGTGCAACAAAGGAAGCGAGTATGGAAAAGCTTTTCATGAAATCGATACAACACTTAGAAACAATGATTTCATATGGTGTTACGACTCTTGAGGCGAAAAGTGGCTACGGCTTAGAGCGTGAAACGGAGCTAAAGCAATTAGAGGTAGTAAAACGATTAAAAGAGCAATATCCGATTGATATTGTTTCTACATTTTTAGGACCACACGCAATCCCGCTTGATTACATTGGATGTGAGGATAAGTTTCTCGAATTAATGATAGATCTTTTACCAGAAATAAAAGAAAAACAGCTAGCAGATTATGTAGATATATTTTGTGAAACAGGTGTATTCTCTATAGCGCAATCCCGCATTTTTCTGGAAGCTGCACAACAACTAGAGTTTGGTTTGAAAATACATGCAGATGAAATAGATTCTTTAGGAGGAACAGAGTTAGCAGTTAGGTTAAAAGCTCAAAGCGCAGATCATTTAGTAGCAGCATCCGAAGACGGAATTCAACAGCTCGCTCAATCAAATACAGTTGCTGTTCTTTTGCCAGGTACAACTTTTTATTTAGGAAAAGAGGCCTTTGCACAAGCTCGAAAAATGATTGACGAGGGTGTGGCAGTCGCGTTAGCAACAGATTTTAATCCTGGAAGCTGTGTTACTGAAAATCTTCAATTTATTATGTCTTTAGCGGCTCTAAAGTTAAGGATGACCCCAGAAGAAGTATGGAATGCTGTCACCATTAATGCGGCTTATGCAATAGGTAAATCAGAGGTAGCAGGTGCGTTAAATATAGGAGACGCTGCAAACTTTGTTATATGGAATATTCCAAATTACACATATCTACCGTATCACTATGGCATTAACCATGCTAATGAGGTTTTTATCAATGGTAAAACCATTTGGAAAAAGGAGAGATTACGTGACGTTTCAATATTGTAATCATGGGACAAATGCTATTTTTAAGGATCGTTTTGTAAAAAAAACGAGTGAATGCTTATTACCCTACAAAGCAGGTGTTAAGGGAGAGGTTGGCATGCTTGGACTCCCATCTTCAAAGTCATCTATTACGTTGTCATTGGCGGCTAATGCTCCTAGTGCTATTAGAAATGCTCTGTATTCGTATAGCGTGTATAGTAGTGAAAGGCGAAGAAACCTTCCTTTTAAAGATATTATTGATTTTGGTGATGTGACTATCCATCCAACAGATAATGAAGAAACAATCAATCGTCAATATTTAAGTGTAAAGGAAATATTGCAATCAGAGATTTGTGATACTTTTATTTTTCTTGGTGGTGATCATGGGATTAGTTTCCCAGTTATAAAAGCTTTTGCGGAAGCAAAGGGGAAGATAGGTGTCATTCAATTTGATGCGCATCATGATGTGCGGAATTTAGAAGATGGTGGACGGACGAACGGAACTCCTTTTCGTAGTTTATTAGATGGCGATATTATCGAGGGACAGCATCTTGTTCAAATAGGTATTCGTGATTTTGCTAATGCAGAAGAATATGATCACTATGTCCGGGAGCAGGGGGTTCATGTGTACACAATGGGTGATATAGATACACTAGGACTTACTTCCATAATTCGTAAGGAATTAGTAAGATTGAGCTCGGAAGTAGAGATTATATATATTTCATTAGATATGGATGTGATTGATCAAGCATTTGCTCCAGCTTGTCCAGCGCCAAATCCATACGGACTTACTTCAAGAGAATTGTTAACAAGTGTGGCTACAATTGCCGAGTATTCAAAAGTAAAAGCGATAGACATTGTAGAAATTGATCCTTCAAAGGATATTAGAAATTTAACAAGTAATCTAGCAGCTTACGTTATTTTAACATTCCTTAACCATTTAAAATAACAATTCGTTTATTCTTCATTTCTATCATAAGAACCGTTGAATATATAAGAGATATTGAGTTTGTGTCAAAAAGAAATAGGATGTTGAAAATGTGATATTTGCTTATTTTTTTCAAAAAAATAGAACAATTGAGCATATTTTTGTCGCAATTAAAATGTATTGTGTTATACTAATGACATATAAGGTACTTTTGAGTATAACATTAATTCGGGAGGGGCCGAAAAATGAAGGCACGAATTGCGATCAATGGGTTTGGACGAATTGGGAGAATGGTTTTTAGAAGAATGATTTTAGACAATACAGTAGATCTTGTGGCTGTTAATGCCTCATATCCTGCAGAGACATTAGCTCACTTAATCAAATATGATACAAACCATGGGAAATTTGATGGAGAAGTAATTGCAGAAGATAATTCATTAGTTGTTAATGGAAAACGTATTATGCTATTAAGTAATCGTGATCCAAGAGAATTACCATGGAAAGATATGAATATTGATATTGTGATTGAAGCAACTGGTAAATTTAATGAGCGAGAAAAAGCAGCCATGCATTTAGAAGCAGGAGCGAAAAAAGTAATCTTATCAGCTCCTGGGAAAAATGAAGATGTTACAATTGTAATGGGTGTTAATGAAGGGGTATTAAATATAGAAGAACATGATGTTATCTCAAATGCTTCTTGTACAACAAACTGCCTAGCTCCAGTAGCAAAAGTTTTAAATGAGCAATTTGGAATTATCAATGGATTAATGACAACTGTTCATGCATATACAAATGATCAAAAAAACTTAGATAATCCACATAAAGATCTAAGAAGAGCTAGAGCTTGTGCACAAAGTATTATTCCTACAACTACAGGTGCTGCGAAAGCGTTGTCACTTGTACTACCTGAATTAAAAGGGAAATTACATGGTATGTCACTACGTGTACCAACATCAAATGTTTCATTGGTTGACCTTGTAGTTGACTTAGAGTGTAATGTAACAGCCGAAGAAGTGAACAGTGCTTTTGTTACGGCTTCAGAAGGAGCGCTTAAAGGGATTATTCAATATACTGAAGAACCTTTAGTTTCTATTGATTTTAATACTAATTCACATTCATCTATTATTGATGGCCTTTCCACAATGGTAATTGGAGATAACAAAGTGAAAGTATTAGCTTGGTACGACAATGAATGGGGATATTCATGTCGAGTAGTAGATTTAACTAAACTTGTAGCTAAAGAGTTGCTTGCTCTTGAAAGTGTTGCAGTCGGATAAGTATCAATCGTATAAGAGCTAAAAGAAGTACTCTTGCTTCTTTTAGCTTTTTTTTGTGAAAAAAGCTTAGAAAAATTAAAATCAATTGATAAAAGATACACTATTCGGTGTTGAGACTGAAAAAAATGTAGGAATACCACGAGGAATGGGCAAATAGTGGGAAGGAAGCATCATGAGAAAGAGTGACCATTTTAAAGAGGTGTTTTTACACCTCTTTTTTTAATGCTTATTATTGTGAATGGATAACAAAAGATTAAAGAATAATCAATTATATATCTCCTGTATTATTTGATGAAATCTCCTATTATGTTTAAAATATACAACATATATAGGTGTTTTAGCTTTTACTATTGTGAAACATCAATGTTTTTTATAATATAAGGGTACAATACAACGTCTGACAAATTAAAATACTTATGCCGATTATTATAATAACGGAGTTGATCATATGAAATGTCCTAGTTGTCAACATAACGGAACTCGAGTTTTAGATTCTCGTCCGATTGATGAAGGTCGAGCGACTAGAAGAAGGAGAGAGTGTGAAAGTTGTGGATTCCGTTTTACGACTTTTGAAAAAGTAGAAGAAATGCCTTTAATTGTTGTGAAGAAAGATGGTACTCGTGAAGAATTTTCAGGAGATAAAATTTTAAGAGGTTTAATAAAGTCCTGTGAAAAACGACCTGTTTCGTTGAAAAATCTAGAAGATCTCATTTTAGATATTGAAAAAGAATTACGAAGTAGTGGTATTTCTGAAGTGAAAAGTGAGATAATTGGTGATATGGTAATGAATCGATTAGCGAAACTTGATGAAGTTTCTTATGTACGATTTGCATCCGTATATCGTCAATTTAAGGATATTAATGTTTTTATTGACGAGTTGAAAGATTTAATTAATAAAGAACGTTAAGAGCTGAATTTTTAGCTCTTTTTTTCAAAGACTTGAAAATTGAAAGGTTTGAATTGTGATGATGAAACATTGGCAGCAACTCCTTCCTGTTGATCAATATCAGGTTATGACAAAAGGAATGCTTGGAGAGTATGACCGAAAAATCATTACATTGCTATATCAGCCTCTTATTGGTCCATTAAGTGTTAGTTTATATATGACGCTATGGAGTGAAATTGAGAGTAACAGATTATGGTCGAAAGATAGTAATCATTATTGTTTAATGAATATGATGGGACTGTCATTAAAGGAAATTTATGAAGCAAGAAGTAGACTTGAAGGGATTGGACTGTTGAAGGTGTATAAGCAATCAAGTCAAGAAGCAACATCATTATTATATGAATTGATGGCTCCTCTAAATCCAGAGCAATTTTTTACAGATGGCATGTTAAATGTATATTTATATAAAAAGATAGGGAAAAGTCAGTTTGCTAAACTAAAGCATTTCTTTAGTGATGAAGCAATGGATGTGAAGGGCTATCAAGAAACAACCAAAACGTTTCCTGAAGTATTTGCTTCTTCGCATCTTGATTCGCTTTATGTGTCAGAAGAATCTAGGCAAGACTTAGAAGTCGAGCATGGACAATCCTTTGTTAGCCGAATGGAATCACAAGAATTAGATGGTTTTGCAGAGCATTTTGATTTTGGTTTATTCTTTGCTGGAATGAAGTCTACGCTTATCTCAGAAAAGGCATTTACGAAGGATATTCAAATGACAATCGCTAAGCTTTCATACATATATGGAATAAACCCCATTGCCATGCAATCCATTGTTATGAGAGCGGTTATTAGCGATGATGAAATCGATATGGAAGAATTGCGTAGAGCAGCGCGAGATTGGTATCAAATCGAATATAATCAGGAACTACCTTCTTTAGTTGAACAAGTGCAACCTATTAAATATAGACATACAGAAAAACCGAAAACAAAAGAAGAGGAATGGATTCAACATCTTGAACAAGTTTCGCCTAGAGAATTGCTGATTCAATATGGTGGTGGAGTCGAGCCTACGTTGACAGAGCTTAAAATTGTTGAAGAGGTTATGATTGAACAAAAATTATTACCAGGTGTAATGAATGTTCTGATAGAATACGTTATGATTAAAAATGATCGAAAGTTTCCAAAGGCATACGTGAAAACAATTGCCAGCCATTGGGCAAGGAAAAATGTTAAGACCGTTAAAGCAGCAATGGATTTGGCTAAAAAAGAATATGAGAAAGATCAAAAACGTAATTCAAAGCAAAAACAATCCTATTCTAAGACCAAAAAAGTTATTAGAACAGAAATTGTCCCTGATTGGTTAAAAGATGCAAAAAATAGGGAAACAAATCAAATAGAAGCCGATCATTCAAATACTAAAGAAACGGAAGAAAATGCAGATTTCCTAGCAGAAAAAGAGAAGTTAGAAGCAGAACTTAGAGAAAAATATTAAATAAAGGGTGATAGTTGTGAAAAAAATTAATCAAAGCTTCGGCAAGCTCACCCATACGGATTCATTTTCTAAGCGATATGAAGCGATAAGGAGTGAAGTCTTATCACATCCTGATGTTGTCACTTTTTTAAAAAGCCATAGTTCTTCTATTGATTCTGAAATCATAGAAAAAAGTTTAATGAAGCTTTATGAGTATACAACACAAACGAGAGATTGCTCCAAGTGTCATACCTTATTAGATTGTACAAATATGATGAAGGGCTATGTACCTCGCTTGAAATTACAGGGGAAATCGATCGAATTATTTTACGAGCCTTGTGAGAAGAAAATTAGGGATGATGAAAGAAGAAAGAGAGAAAAATTAATTCAAAGCTTGTATATACCGCAAGATATTCTGTTAGCCACTTTAAAAACGATTGATATTAATACAGTAGGTAAAATGAAAGCCGTGAAGGCTGCACACCACTTTATTGAATCGTATATGAATGGTGAAAGTCCGAAAGCACTTTATTTGCACGGATCCTTTGGAGTTGGGAAGACTTACTTGCTTGGCGCAGTTGCCAATAATCTAGCTGATAAAAACGTATCCTCGTTATTAGTGTATGTACCTGATTTTTTACGTGAAATAAAATCTGCTATTGGTGATCAAACATTAAATACTAAGCTTGAATTTGTGAAGACAGCACCTATTCTAATGCTAGATGACATTGGGGCAGAAACGATGTCTAGCTGGGCAAGGGATGAAGTACTAGGTCCAATTTTACAGCATCGAATGGCTGATAAATTACCTACATTTTTTACTTCAAATTTTGATTTTAAGCAACTAGAAAATCATTTAACGTATTCGCAAAAAGGGGAAAAAGAAGAGGTAAAAGCTGCTCGGATTATGGAACGAATTCGAACATTAGCAGAACCGTATCTGCTAGATGGAGAAAATAGAAGAAACGAATAGTTTTTCACATTATAATGGAATATTTGTTGTGAGATTTATAAGCCATGCTCAGATTTTGCGGAGCATGGCTTATTTTTGTTCGTCATTTTCAACAATATCGTCTTATTTTAAAGTAGAGTGTAATTCATTTTTGTAAAAGGTTGCTTCCTAAAAGTTTATTGTTTTTAAATAGGAGCCGGAAGGTTCGAGATTTCACAAGTCCTATGTGCCAAGTATGCTCGTTGTCCGCTCTTAGTTCTCCGTTTATATTCGTTTTATGGTATGTGCAAACTCCTTTGTTAAAATGCGCAATTATCCCCAAAAATAGGGGTGATGCTTTTTCTTATTCTTACTACTTCTAAATAAGGACATCTTTCCATATACATATATGGAACGTTTGGCTAGGAGGGGTATTATTGGTACATATTTATTTTGAAACGAAAGAACAAGCAGAGCGTATTATGCATATCTTTTCTCAACAATTTAAAAATAATGATTTACTTTCATATATAAATTATTATCAAAATGATTCGATTTCACTTGTAGTAGAGGAGGACAATTATGTAAAGTTGCTTGAAATTACTCGTGAAGCTATTTTATCATTTATTCGCGATGATTTATTCCTTCAATGGCTTTTAAAGATTGTTCGTGAAAAATTCTACTTTAGTGACAAAGAAGAATGCGATCAAATTGTTGAAATGGCAGTGTCGGTTATGCAGGAGGATAAAAGGAAGAATGAAGCATTTTGGAATGAATTAAGACAAAAAATTGATCACAGCTTAGCTGTAATTTTTGAAAGAAAGGTTTCTTTGTCATTTCCTTCTTTTCTGAAATTTAGAATGAAGGGTGTGATGAATTATTTATTGGATTATGTAGAAATTGCAATTGATGAGTATAAAATGGAACAGGAGTTTCAGCATTTTCTTCATAAGCTAAGAGCTTTTATGCTATCTAAATCTCCTTCGATGGAGGAGCTTCATCTTGTGCATCAGAAGGACTTCAAGTTTTACAATGAATTTTTTTCCGAATTGGAAAAAGAAGAAGTAAAACAGTTTATTGATCGTAAGCTCTTTTATGACTATCCGATGTATATAGACTCTCATGTACTTGCTCCACTTATCTCAATTGCGCCAAGAAATCTATATATATATTGCGATCAAGATGATTATCCTTTAATTATCACCATTCAACGGATATTTGAAGAGAGGGTTCAAATTTTACCAATTGCTCGTTTTGAATCAAATAAAATAGACGCACAAATGAAAAGTACTTAAATGTGAAACCTCACTTGCTTTTACTTACATAACAATTTATAATATCTTACATAATCAAACTACTATATGAAAAAAGTGATGATGAGGACAAGAGTAATTTTGTGATGGTTTTTAGAGAGGGAAGTCTATAGGCTGTAAGCTTCCTATCCTAGCGCTTTACTTACCACCTCTAAACTTCAGCTGTGAAAGAAGATCGAGTAATAGCTGACGGACGCTGCCGTTAACAGCTTTCTTAAGAGTCATTTATTTTTCAAATGAGAATAAATGAAACAAGGGTGGAACCGCGGGTTATAAACGTATAGCTCGTCCCTGTATTTCATACAGGGGCGGGCTTTTTATTATGTCTAAAATGCTCTGACCCCTGAAATTTAAAGGAGGAAACAATATGTCTGAAATGCTAAAAATTACTTTCCCAGATGGCACTGTAAAGGAGTTTGCTAATGGAACAACAACTGAACAAATTGCCGCTTCTATAAGTCCAGGGTTAAGAAAAAAATCACTTGCTGGAAAAGTGAATGGTACATTATTTGATTTGAAACGTCCAATAACAGAAGACGCTTCTATTGAGATTATTACTGAAGATTCTGCTGAGGCACTAGAAATTCTTCGCCATAGTACAGCTCACTTAATGGCTCAAGCTGTTAAAAGAATTTACGGAAAAGAAAATGTTAAGCTTGGTGTAGGTCCTGTAATCGAAGGTGGTTTCTATTATGACATCGATGTGGATCAACCAATTTCAACTGATGATCTTCCAGCTATCGAAAAAGAAATGAAGAAAATTATTAATGCTAACATTGAGGTTGTTCGTAAAGAAGTAACTCGTGATGAAGCACTTGCTTTCTTTAAAGATGATGAATACAAAGTGGAGTTAATCGGAGCTATTCCTGCAGATGAGAAAGTAACGATTTATGAGCAAGGTGATTTTGCTGACCTTTGCCGTGGAGTACATGTTCCTTCAACTGGGAAAATTAAAGAGTTTAAATTATTAAGCGTAGCAGGTGCGTATTGGAGAGGAAATAGCGGTAACAAAATGCTTCAACGTATTTATGGAACTGCATTCTTTAAAAAAGCAGATTTAGAAGAGCATTTACGCTTATTAGAGGAAGCAAAAGAACGTGATCACCGTAAAATCGGGAAAGAATTGAATTTATTCACTAACTCACAAAAAGTAGGACAAGGTCTTCCAATGTGGTTGCCAAAAGGTGCTACAATCCGTCGTATAATCGAGCGTTATATAGTGGATAAAGAAGTTCGTTTAGGTTATGACCATGTATACACTCCAATTATGGGAAGTGTTGATTTATATAAAACATCAGGTCACTGGGATCACTATCAAGATGATATGTTCCCTGTAATGGATATGGATAATGAACAATTGGTATTACGTCCAATGAACTGTCCACATCATATGATGATTTATAAAAACGATATCCACAGCTATCGTGAATTACCAATTCGTATCGCTGAATTAGGAACAATGCACCGTTATGAAATGAGTGGTGCTCTTTCTGGACTTCAACGTGTACGAGGAATGACTCTTAATGATGCTCATATTTTTGTCCGTCCAGATCAAATTAAAGAGGAATTTAAACGAGTTGTTCATTTAGTTCTTGACGTATATAAAGACTTCAATCTAAATGACTATTCTTTCCGTTTATCATATCGTGATCCTGAAAACACAGAAAAATACTATGATGACGATCAAATGTGGGAAAAAGCGCAAGCCATGCTGAAAGAAACAATGGATGAATTAGAATTACCTTATTTTGAAGCTGAAGGTGAAGCGGCATTCTATGGTCCTAAAGTTGATATTCAAGTAAAAACAGCACTAGGTAAAGAAGAAACATTATCTACTGTTCAACTTGACTTCTTATTACCAGAACGCTTTGATTTAACTTATGTAGGTGAAGATGGTAAACCACATCGCCCGGTAGTTATTCACCGTGGGGTTGTATCAACTATGGAACGTTTCGTTGCATTCTTAATCGAAGAATACAAAGGGGCATTCCCAACTTGGTTAGCGCCTGTTCAAGTACAAGTAATTCCTGTATCTCCTGATGTGCACCTTGATTATGCGAAAGAAGTGCAAGAGAAGTTAATTGCTGCAGGTTTACGTGTAGATTTAGATCACCGTAATGAAAAAATTGGATACAAAATCCGTGAAGCACAAATGCAGAAAATCCCTTATATGCTAGTTCTTGGCGATAAGGAAGTGGCTGAAGGCACTGTGAATGTCCGTAAATATGGTGAACAGAATTCAGAAACTGTAGCTTTTGAAGAATTTAAAAACATGATTGTGGCAGAAGTTGCTCGTTAATCATTAATTATATTACGAAGTGAGCTATCGAGAAGAAAAAAATTCTTCTCGATAGCTCATTTTTGTTAGTAAAAGCTCATTTATTGAATTATGTTACGCTGTCTCTATTTATTTGGAAATGTATTATTGTAAGGTGTTTTTTATAAAAAAGTGTCACTGAAGGCTGATTATAGCGAAAAGAGAAGGTAGTGTTTTTCTATATATGTGAAAAAATATATTGCAAAAATGAAATCTCTTTGATAATATAAATTTTGTTGTTAGAAAAATAGTTTTAACGTTTGACATGTTAGAAGAACTATGATATATTTCTAAGGTATGAAATTGAATACTTCTTTGAGAAAAGAAGGAGCACCCGCTTCTCACCTGATAACGCATTGAGCAGTTTACAGGTCTTGGTTTTCTATTTGGCAGTTTTGTCTAATTAGTCTATCATAAGTGTGGGTGTATAAGCATCCACACTTTTTTAATGCGGTTATCTTCTTTATTCGCTTAAACGATGTATTCGGAAATAAACCTTGGAGGTGGCTAACTATTAGTAAAGACATGATGGTAAACGAGGGCATCCGTGCCCGCGAAGTTCGTCTCATTGACCAAAACGGAGAGCAGTTGGGCATTAAGACAAAATTCGAAGCTCTGGATATTGCTGCTCGTGTAAATCTTGATGTAGTGCTAGTTGCTCCAAACGCAAAACCTCCTGTAGCCCGTATTATGGACTACGGAAAATACCGTTTTGAGCTACAAAAGAAAGAAAAAGAGGCGCGAAAAAATCAAAAGATCATCAGTTTGAAAGAGGTTCGCTTGAGCCCAACAATTGATGAGCATGACTTTAATACAAAACTTCGCAATGCCCATAAGTTCCTGCAAAAGGGAGATAAAGTGAAAGCATCCATTCGCTTTAAAGGTCGTGCGATTACTCATAAAGAAATCGGACAGCGCGTATTGGACCGCTTCTCTGCGGAATGCACAGAAATTGCTACTGTAGAGCAAGCTCCTAAGATGGACGGACGCAGCATGTTCTTAATCTTAGCACCGAAAAACGAAAAGTAATTTTTAGATTGTATTGAGGAGGAAATCCATATGCCTAAAATGAAAACTCACCGCGGATCTGCAAAACGTTTCAAGAAAACGGGTTCTGGTAAGTTAAAGCGTTCAAACGCATATACTAGCCACTTATTCGCAAACAAATCTACAAAACAAAAACGTAAACTACGTAAAGCTAGTCTTGTAAGCGCAGGCGATTTCAAACGTATTCGCCACATGTTAGACAACATTAAGTAATTAATCGTTGATTGATCGATTTATATAGGAGGGAATTACATGCCACGTGTAAAAGGCGGTACTGTTACTCGCAAACGTCGTAAAAGAGTTCTTAAATTAGCAAAAGGTTATTATGGTTCAAAACATACATTATACAAAGTTGCAAACCAACAAGTAATGAAATCTCTAATGTATGCATTCCGCGATCGTCGTCAAAAGAAACGCGACTTCCGCAAATTATGGATCACTCGTATCAATGCAGCTGCTCGTATGAACGGTCTTTCTTATAGCCGTTTAATGCACGGATTAAAGCTTGCTGGTATTGAAGTTAACCGTAAAATGTTAGCAGATTTAGCTGTTGCTGATGCTGCTGCATTCACTGAATTAGCTAATACTGCTAAAAAACATTTAGAAAAATAATATAGGATTTTACTCATAAAATCCTATTGAAAAAGCTGTCTCTAGAGTCCGTACTTACGAACGTTAGAGGCAGCTTTTTTTTTGTTCTAGAAGAAGTGCTACGATTTATATTTTTGAAAAATTAGTATACATGGTGCTTTAATGCCTAAGGCACCATGTTAATAGGGAGATGGAAAGGTGAAATGGATTTTGTTGTATTTGTTTATTTGTAGTGTGATTGGATTTGTTGTTATGGGAATCGACAAACAGAGAGCGATACACAAGAAATATAGAATTTCCGAAGCGACACTTTGGGTGCTAGCTATTATAGGTGGAGCTATTGGAGCGACTTTTGGTATGTTTTATTTTAGACACAAAACGAAACATATGATATTTAGGATTGGTTTACCAGTATTAGCTTTTATTCATATTCTTCTAATGATTACTTATTAAGTGAATTGGGTAGATATAGAATGACTATGCATCATCCTTGTTTAATAATTCCTTAATAGGACTCTTCCAATCAAGAATGGTGGTTGGGTAATATTTTTGAATTTCTTTTTCGATAATTTTAAAGTCTTCTTGTTTTAAGTTATGAATTTCCTCGATGTTTTCAGGCCAAATGAAGATAGATAGAATTTTATAATCTTTTCTTTGTGGATCGATATACTTTTCGCCTTGAAAAACTATTCCTTTGTATGTGATGTGAAAATTTTTTCTGAAATTTTTAGCATCATCTACAAATAGCAGCTTCTTTTTTCTTTGTGCTTGTCTAAGCCTTAGGTTAGGGTTAGTCAAATATTTATAAGTTGTAAATCCAAGAACTAATAGCAGTAAAAGGATTAATACTCGTATTAAAAAGATAAACATAAGAACCCTCCGTTTTAGAGATGAGTATTGTAATTAACTTACGATACGATTAATAGAAGGAAAAGTTTCATTTTTTTCCTGAAAAAATTTCATTTTGTTATATGTTCCTGTTGTTTTTTTAGGGAAAAAAGTGAGAATCCATAATACTTCTACTTGAAAAGCAAGATCTCACAGTAAGGATTTTAGGTTCGTTCCCGAAAAGTAAATGGATTGGGGCTATTTTCAACATGGAAGGTTAAATGCAGCTAAAAATTTATTAAAGGAGAATGACTATGGTACCAGAAAAAAATTCTTCCATACAAGAGTTACCGGATCAAAATCCGAAGGAATACAATCATACACACTCCTCCACATCTACAAATGAAATAAATTTTTTAGATTTATACGTGCAATTAGGTAAGATGGCTAACTTAATGAGTAGCACAAACGAACAACAGATATTTGAGGAAGAGGTATTAAAGAAGAATTTATTAGAGTCTTATGTGAAAGGTCTTTACCTGATTTCAATTATAGGAAATGATTTCGGTTTTGGCAGAGAAGTGTATGATCATCGAATGTTGAATATAATAGAAAAAGATATAACAAATCAATTTTTGCATGTATTCGAAGCAGTTACTTTATTAAAAGTAAAAAAATCTCTGAGTGTATATAAATTTTTGCTTTTTAATTATTTACATTTAGGAACTTTACTTGAAATATCCAAAAATGAGATTGATGATTACTATTTACAAGAATATGGAATAGCTCAAAAATTTCTGTAAATTTAGTTCGACCATTTTTGTAAATTGTGATTAAGAATACTGTTGAAAGATGAATGGTTTTTCAAGGGGCTTTCTATTTTAGTTCATCCACGATATTGGAATGAAAATCATCTACAAAGTTAACAGAGTTAATTGTAAAAATGCTATAATAATTTTGAATATTTGTTAGGGAGGCGAAGTATATGACAAAAATGGATTCTACATTATCAATGTTGAAAGATTTAACAGATGCAAAAGGAATTCCAGGTAATGAAAAAGAAGCACGTGAAGTAATGAAACAATACATAGCTCCATTTGCTGATGAAATAACAACTGATGGATTGGGAAGTTTGATTGCGAAGAAAATAGGACAAGAAAATGGCCCGAAAATTATGATTGCAGGTCATCTTGATGAGGTAGGCTTTATGGTCACTCGTATAGATGATAAAGGGTTTGTTTATTTTCAAACAGTTGGGGGCTGGTGGTCACAAGTTATGCTAGCTCAGCGTGTGACAATTGCGACTAATAAAGGTGAAATTACAGGTGTAATTGGTTCAAAACCACCACATATTCTTTCACCAGAAGCTCGTAAAAAACCAGTTGAAATCAAGGATATGTTTATTGATATTGGTGCTTCTAATCAAGATGAGGCAAAAGAATGGGGGGTACGCCCTGGAGATATGGTCGTACCGTATTTCGAATTTACAGTAATGAATAATCCAAAGATGTTGTTAGCAAAAGCATGGGATAATCGTATTGGCTGTGCGATTGCTATAGATGTTTTAAAGAATTTAAAAGATGCTAAGCATCCTAATGTTGTATATGGTGTAGGCAATGTGCAAGAAGAAGTAGGTCTACGTGGAGCGAAAACAGCGACACATAAAATACAGCCTGATATCGGTTTTGCAGTTGATGTTGGTATTGCAGGTGATACTCCTGGAGTGACTGAAAAAGAAGCGATGGGTAAACTGGGAAAAGGTCCAGGAATTGTCTTGTATGATGCAAGTATGGTATCTCATAAAGGCTTGCGTGACTTTATTACAAATGTAGCGGATGAATTGAATATTCCTTATCAATTCGATTCAATGCCAGGTGGGGGAACGGATTCGGGTTCTATTCATGTTACAGCTAATGGTGTCCCAGCTTTATCTATAACAATTGCAACTCGTTATATCCATTCCCACGCAGCTATCATACATCGTGATGACTTTGAGAATACAGTGAAATTAATAACAGAAGTTGTAAAACGTTTAGATCGTGATGCTGTTAACGCGATTACATTCGATTAATTTAATTATCAAAACAAATAACAGCCGCAAGAAGCGGCTGTTATTTGTTTAAACCAGACTCTAAAGCATAGAGCATTTCTTTCTTTTCTTCGTCGGTAGAATTTTTCCAAATGACTTCAAAGAGAACCCCTAATCCGGGTAGCATTTTTTCTTCTCCGCTTTGGATTGCGTCTACAATGGTTTCTTGTAATTGATCTTGACTATTACCTGTTACATTATGCAAAATAGCATTTCTTAGATTTAATCCCATAATTATTCCTCCATTTTTGGTGTTCATTCTATTTTTTCTCAACTATCGATTTATTATGTATCATGTTTAGGCTATAATAGGAAAATCGAATTGACTAGAAAAGGAGTGAATGAACGTATGAAATTCATTCAATCTATACAAAATGAAAGAGTAAAGGCTTGGAAGAAGCTTTTAACGAAAAAAGGTCGAGATAAAGCAGGACTATTTCTTGTAGAAGGATTTCATTTAGTAGAGGAAGCTTTAAAACAAGATTTTGTTTTAACTTTAATAAAGGATGAAAAGATAGAATTCCCGATTAATTGGAATGTAGATGGGATTGAAATATATAATACAACGGCCTCAGTGGTAAAAGAATTAGCAGAAACTGAAACATCTCAAGCTGTTTTTGCTGTGTGTAAACAAAAAAAATATGAAGAAAAAAAATATCAAAAGTTATTATTGTTAGACGGTGTTCAAGATCCAGGGAATATGGGAACGATTATTCGAACAGCAGATGCAGCAGGTGTTGAAATAGTGGTATGCGGGGAAGGTTGTGTTGACATTTATAATAGTAAATCATTACGTTCAACACAAGGATCTATTTTTCATTTGCCTATTGTCAAAGCAAATTTGACCGAATATATTCATGGTTTACAAGATAAGAATATTCCTGTATTTGGGACATCGCTTTCTAATGCAATAGATTATCGAGAAGTAGAGACTAAAGAATGTTTTGCTTTAGTGATGGGGAATGAAGGAAATGGGGTTCGTGAAGAAATTCTAAATCAATGTACGCAAAATTTATATATACCTATTTATGGTGGAGCAGAATCTTTGAATGTAACGGTAGCAACAGGGATTCTTTTATATCATTTAAATAAATAGCAAGAACTTTACAAAGTACGGTTGCATACAGTAATAAAAATTACTATAATAGTTAGGTATATAAATAATGAAAAGCAGTGACAGAGAAAAGTAACTCTATTGGAACATACAGGGAGAAAATACCATTTGATTGAGAGTGTTTTCATGAAGAAAAAAGAGTGAAGTTCACCTCTTGAGCTGACATCGGGACCGCAATTTTTTGCGTAAAGATGCTCCGGTTGAGAAAACCGTTATCCTAATGAAGTAGTGTATAGATTATTTGTACATGTAACAAGGGTGGTACCGCGACGATTACCTCGTCCCTTTTTAGGGAGCGAGGTTTTTTTATTGTTAAAAAGATGTATCATTTTGGATTTAGTTTAATGTCTATCTTCAGCGTCTAGCCCCTCGAGGTCATAAGCCAATCCGGCTAGGAGGTTAAAGAGCAACCTTCTAGCCGACTCGTCTTATGCTTGTCGGGGCTGACCAAGACGCTTGCGCTTTTCTAATAAATTGGGAGCATAGTCTTTAGTCATTTGTCCAAATTAAGTGGAATTTACATACCGATTGAGTTCGGGAATAAAGGAGGAAATACATTATGCAAGAAACGTTAAAGCAACTACAAGCAGAGGCGCTTCAAAAAATTGAAGCAGCATCGGATTTGAAAGAATTAAACGATGTGCGAGTAGCTTATCTTGGAAAGAAAGGCCCAATTACTGAAGTTTTAAGAGGTATGGGTAAATTATCAGCTGAAGAGCGTCCAAAAATGGGAGCTTTAGTCAATGTTATTCGTGAAGAAATCGCTAAGAGTATTGAAAGCAAGCAAGCTGTATTAGAGGAAGCAGCAATTAATGCGAAATTGGCTGCTGAAACAATTGACGTAACGCTTCCTGGTTACACAGTGAAAGCTGGAGCATCTCATCCACTAACAAGAATAATTGAAGAAGCAGAAGATTTATTCATGGGAATGGGCTATACAGTAGAAGAAGGTCCTGAAGTAGAACAAGATTACTATAACTTTGAAGCATTGAACTTGCCACAAGGACACCCTGCTCGTGATATGCAGGATAGCTTCTATATTACGGATGAAACATTAATGCGTACACATACTTCACCAGTTCAAGTAAGAACGATGTTGAAGCATGCTGGTAAAGGACCAGTAAAAATTATTTGCCCTGGTAAAGTATACCGTCGTGATAATGATGATGCGACTCACTCACATCAATTCATGCAAATTGAAGGTTTAGTTGTAGATAAAAACATTGCAATGAGTGATTTATCTGGAACTTTAGAAGTGTTCGCGAAGAAAATGTTCGGTCAAGAACGTGAAATTCGCCTACGTCCAAGCTTCTTCCCATTCACAGAGCCTTCAGTAGAAGTAGATATTTCTTGTAAAATCTGCAGCGGTAAAGGCTGTAACGTTTGTAAGCAAACAGGTTGGATTGAAGTACTTGGAGCGGGTATGGTTCATCCAAACGTCTTAAGAATGTCAGGCTTTGATCCTGAGGTGTATTCTGGATTCGCTTTCGGTATTGGTGTAGAACGTATTGCGATGTTGAAATATGGTATCGATGATATTAGACATTTCTACAGTAATGATATTCGTTTCTTAAAACAATTCGAGCGTAACGAAGAATAATAAGAGGAGGGTTATATAATGTTTGTTTCATATAAATGGCTACAACAATATGTAGATTTAAACGGTATTTCAGCAGAAGATTTAGCTGATAAGATTACAAAGAGTGGTATTGAAGTTGAAGGTGTCGAAAAGAAAAGCGAAGGAATTAAAGGTGTAGTAGTTGGACACGTTTTAGAAAAAGTAAAGCATCCAGAAGCTGACAAACTAAATGTATGTCAAGTGGATATTGGAGCAGAAGAGCCAGTACAAATCGTATGTGGTGCTCCAAATGTGGATGCTGGACAAAAAGTTGCTGTAGCTACTGTAGGTGCAGTATTACCAGGCAACTTCAAAATTAAGAAAGCGAAACTTCGTGGTCAAGCTTCACACGGTATGATTTGTTCATTACAAGAGCTTGGTATTGAAACAAAGTTAATTGCGAAAGAATACAGCACAGGTATTTTCGTATTCCCTAATGATGTTGAAGTTGGAACAGATGCTTTAGTGCAACTTAGCTTAGATGACGAAGTATTAGAATTAGGCTTAACACCTAACCGTTCTGATTGCTTAAGTATGCTAGGTGTTGCATACGAAGTTGGAGCAATTTTAGGCAAAGAAGTAAAATGGCCTGAAATTAATGTAACAGAAAGCAGTGAAAAAGCTTCTGATTACATCTCTGTAGAAGTGGAAGCAAACGAAGATAATCCGCTATATACAGCTCGTGTTATTAAAGATGTAAAGGTTGGTCCATCACCACTTTGGTTACAAACAACGTTAATGTCTGCTGGTATTCGTCCACACAATAACGTAGTGGATATTACAAACTATATTTTATTAGAATATGGTCAACCACTTCATGCTTTCGACTATGACAAATTAGGTTCTAAGAAAATTGTTGTACGCAAAGCGAAAGCAGGAGAGAAAATGACTACTCTTGATGATGCAGAGCGTACGCTTCAAGATCATCAATTAGTTATTACAAATGGTACTGAGCCAGTTGCACTTGCAGGTGTAATGGGGGGAGCTAATTCAGAAGTAAGTGATACAACAACTACTGTACTTCTTGAATCAGCATACTTCACGGGTGCTTCTGTACGTAGAACGTCTAAAGATCATGCACTTCGCAGTGAAGCAAGCGCTCGTTACGAAAAAGGGGTAGATCCAGCTCGTGTACGTGCAGCAGCTGACCGCGCAGTAGCTCTTATCGAGCAATATGCAGGTGGAACAGTGTTAGAAGGATCAGTAGAAGTGGATACTTTAACTGTTGAGCCGGCGGTAGTTTCAATTACAATTGATAAAATCAATACATTATTAGGTACTTCTTTAACAATGTCTGAAGTAGAAGCTATTTTCGCAGCATTGAAATTCGAAAGTGCTGTTGAAGATGACACAATTACAGTCACAGTACCTACTCGTCGTGGTGATATCACGATTCCAGAAGACTTAGTGGAAGAAGTAGCTCGTCTTTATGGTTATGATAATATTCCAAAAACACTTCCTTTTACAACTGGAACAGTAGGACAATTAACTCCTTACCAAGCAAAACGCCGTCTCGTTCGTCGTTACTTACAAGGTGCTGGTCTATATCAAGCTGTAACATATGGTTTAACTTCTGAAGCAAAAGCAACAGCTTTCGCGATCGAAAAAGCGGATACTGTGAAGCTTGCAATGCCAATGAGTGAGGAAAGAAGTGTACTTCGTCAAAGCTTAGTACCTCATTTATTAGAAGCGCTACAATACAATGTAGCTCGTCAAAATGATACTGTCGCTTTATATGAAACAGGTACAGTATATTTAAATAATACGGATGATGATTTACCATCCGAAAGAGAACATGTGGCTGGAGCAATGACTGGCTTATGGCATTCTCAACTATGGCAAGGTGAGAAGAAACAACTTGATTTCTTCGTAGCCAAAGGTATTCTTGAAGGCATGTTTGAAAAGCTTGGTGTTAGTGAGCAAATCGTATTCCAAGCGGCTGTTATCGAAGGTATGCACCCAGGTAGAACAGCTAGCATTACGCTAAACGGAGAATACATCGGTTATGTTGGTCAAGTACACCCAATGGTTGAACAAAACCATGACATTAAAGCAACATATGTATTCGAGCTTTCATTAAAAGCATTACTAGAAGCTGCTGTAGCACCAATTGCTTATACTAGCATCCCACGTTTCCCATCTATTACTCGTGATATCGCACTTGTTGTTGATAAAGCAACTGTAGCGGGTGATATTCAAGCAATTATTACAGAAGCTGGTGGTAAGTTATTAAAAGAGGTTTCTGTGTTCGACTTATACGAAGGAGAGCGTATGGAAGAAGGGAAGAAATCAATCGCGTTCTCATTAAAATACTTCGATCCTGCAAAAACATTAACAGACGAAGATATTACAAAAGCGCATAACAAAGTTTTAGATGCAGTGAAAGAAAAAATCGGAGCTGAGCTTCGAGGATAATAAAAAAAGTGCCTAAAAGTTGTTGGCTTTTAGGCACTTTTTAACAAGATGAGGAAGTATTTTTCTTGTTATAAGAGTCTCATTCAAAAGTCAGTTCTTCGACCAGCTTTTGAATGAGGCTTTTATTTTTTTGCCAATAATTTCTTGGCTTTATCTGTATTGGCGAAATGTAGTTTCGTAAAAGATTGTAAACTTTCGAGACCTTTTGATTGAATTAATCTAGCTGCAGCTATGTCTACTTTCGGTCCAGCACCTTTAGGAATGATGAAACCGGCTTCCTTACTAAGTTCATCAAACTTTTTGACAAAGGCAGCTCTGGCCAAAATCGACGCGGCAGCAACGCTAACATGGATGCTTTCGGCGCCAGTACTTAAGTAAATTTTGTCGGCAGAAAACATCTCTTGATTCTTTAAGTAGCCGAAAAAGACATCTGGCTTTGCGAATTGGTCAATTAAGACCGCCTCTGCTTTTATAGGTTGAATTTTATCAATTAATTTTTTTAAGGCTAAATTATGTAAGTAAGCTTTAATTTTTCCTTGTGACATTCCTTTTGCTTGAAGAGTATTGTACTTTGCATTATCCAAAACAAGTAATGTAAAAGGAACAGCATGCTTTAGCTGTGAGGCGATTTGCAAGATTTCTGGATCCTTAATATTTTTAGAATCGCGGACACCTAATTCTTTAAGTATTGGTATAGTTTCGCGGTTTGCATATACGGCTGCTACAGTAATTGGTCCAAAATAGTCACCAGTTCCCACTTCGTCAGATCCAATGACATTTAGTTCACCAATGTTTGCTGGTGGAGAATAGGAATGATGTTTAACATTATTTTTCTTTACTGTAGATGTGGATTTTATTTCCGTTTGCTGAGATTGCCATTTTGCTGCTTCTTGTTCAGCAAGTACTCCTTGAAATAATACTTTCCCTGATTTATACGCAGTAACATTGCATTGATTTACTTTGGCAGAAAAGATTCCACCAGCAGGAGTTACAGATTTTAATTGGTCTTTGTAATAATCAGCCATTTTTGATATAGTCGATACATTCATTTGTAAAACGACAGTTGCCATTGTGAAACTCCTTTCCAATATGGATGATAGTATACTCTATTGTATCACTTTGGGATTTTATATTTTCATGCCGATAGTGTTCATGTTATCATAGAGATTAGGATTCTTTAGATTGGAGGTTATGATTTTGTCAGACATCAAAAAAAATAAAATAACCGTTGATATTTATGGGCAACAATATACGATTGTCGGCACTGAATCATCTAGCCATATCCGTTTGGTAGCCTCTTTAGTAGATGATAAAATGCGGGAAATCAATGAGAAGAATCCACATTTGGATGTTAGTAAACTAGCTGTTTTAACAGCTGTCAATACGATTAGTGAATATCTTAAACTAAAAGATCAATTAAATCTTTTAGAGATGGAACAAAAGACAGAAAAGGATTGAAAAAAATGCTAGATTTAATACTTTTAGTTATTTTCCTAATGGGTGTAACAGTTGGATTAAGACGTGGTTTTATTCTTCAACTTATACATTTAACTGGATTCTTAGTAGCATTTATTGTTGCTGTTTTAACATATGATCAACTTGCGCCGAAGCTTGAATTATGGATTCCTTTTCCATCTATGGGAGAAACATCTTCCTTTAATTTGCTATTCGATAGTGTTGGTTTAGATCAAGCGTATTACAATGCGATAGCTTTTATCGCCATTTTCTTTGGCGTTAAAATTTTGTGGCAAATATTTGGTTCGATGCTAGACTTTATTGCGCAATTCCCAATTCTGAAACAATTAAATAGATGGGGTGGCGGGATCTTAGGGTTTCTAGAATCTTATCTTATCATATTTGTTTTATTATACCTAGCAGCCCTTCTGCCAATAGAATTTATTCAGAATCATATTCAAAACTCTTTCTTGGCAGAATCTATGATTAAACATACACCGATTCTTTCGGAAAAGTTAAAGGATCTCTGGTTTCATTATATGTCAGCATAGAGCTGATCCAAAAAAGCTGAACATTCCATTGGCTATTTTGGATTAGCTTTTTTGTTTAAAGGTTTAAATATTATATAATTTTGGACATAGATTATGGAAATGAAGGTGAAATTTGAATGGTAAATAAAAAAGATATTATTAAGTTGCTCGAAACGATAGCTTTATATATGGAACTAAAAGGAGAAAATCCATTTAAAATTGCTGCTTTTCGAAAAGCAGCAGCTAGTTTAGAAAGTGATCAGCGCAGTCTAAAAGAAATAGATGATTTCACTCAATTATCTGGTATTGGAAAAGGAACCGCAGCTGTCATTACTGAATACATAGAGAAGGGTGAATCTGAAACTCTCCATCAATTGCAATCTGAAGTTCCAGATGGTCTGCTTCCATTGTTAAAAATTGCAGGTCTTGGAGGTAAAAAAATTGCAAAGTTATATAAGGAATTAAATATTACTAATGCACAAGAATTACAAGCTGCTTGTGAAGCGAAAAAAGTGAGCGCATTAGCTGGATTTGGAGCAAAGTCAGAAGAGAAGATTTTGGCAGCTTTACAGGAACAAAGCTCAGGTCCGGAGCGGTTACCACTTGCTTATGTATTACCTATTGCAGAAGAAATTGAAGCATTCTTAGCTACTATTCCAGAAGTTGAGAAATTTTCGAGAGCTGGTAGTCTGCGACGAATGAAAGAAACGGTTAAAGACTTGGATTTTATTATTGCTACGAATAATTCTTTGGCTGTTAAAGAGAAACTTTTAAGCATTGAAAACGTAAAGAATATTATCGGTGCAGGAAATACAAAAGTATCGGTGACACTTGCTTATCAATATGATGTATCGGTGGATTTTCGTCTTGTTAAACCAGAAGAATTTTATACAACCTTACACCATTTTACAGGATCGAAGGATCATAATGTTCGAATGCGACAATTAGCAAAGGACCGAGGCGAAAAAATTAGTGAATATGGTGTGGAAAATGTAGAAACGGGTGAAGTTCGTACATTTAATAGTGAAGAAGAATTTTATGCCTATTTTGATTTGCCTTATATAGCACCTGAATTTCGAGAGGATGGAAGTGAAATCGATTCTTTTGCTGGCAAAGAGCTTCTTTCACAAGGTGAAATTCAAGGCGATTTACATATGCATACGACATGGAGCGACGGTGCTTATTCAATAGAAGAAATGATTGAAGCTTGTCGTGCTAAAGGATATAAATATATGGCTATTACCGATCATTCAAAGTATTTAAAGGTTGCCAACGGTTTAACAGAAGAACGATTAAGAGAGCAAATCAAAATAATAAAAGAATTAGATAAAAAATATGATGATATATTAATACTTGCTGGAATAGAGATGGACATTTTACCGGATGGAACATTAGATTACGATAATGAATTACTTCAAGAATTAGATATAGTTATCGCTAGTATTCACTCGAGTTTTTCTCAAAGTCGAGAGAAGATCATGGATCGATTGAAAACTGCACTTCAAAATCCACATGTAGATTTGATAGCACATCCGACGGGGCGATTAATTGGTCGACGAGAAGGATATGATGTGGATATTGAGGAATTGATTGAACTAGCAAAAGAAACAAATACAGCATTGGAGCTAAATGCAAATCCAAATCGTTTAGATTTATCGGTAGAGCATTTGAAGAAAGCTCAGGCTGCTGGAGTCAATATTATGATTAATACAGATGCACATAATATGGATATGCTCGACCATATGAGCATTGGTGTGTCGAATGCTATGAAAGCACATATGAAAAGTGCAACAATATTAAATACCAAAAGTACAGATGAATTATTAGCATTTTTAAAAAGAAATGACTGACTAATACAAGACACAAATTAAAAATAGGAGGATTATTCTCCGTGAATAATAAAACGTTAAAATCATTAGAATTTGATAAAATTCGTGAGCAGTTACTACAGTTTGGATCTTCCTCATTGGGAAGAAAAAAAATTGAACAGTTAGTTCCATCAACTTCATTTGCTGAAGTTGAAAAATGGCAGGCTGAAACTGATGAAGGAGCTACAGTGATACGTCTAAAAGGCAATGTCCCTTTAGACGGAATATTTGACATATCGCCACATGCAAAAAGAGCAAAAATTGGCGGTATGTTAAGCCCAAATGAATTAAAGGAAATCGCATCTACTTTGCGTGCTGGGAGAGTACTGCAGCATTTTATTGACGACTTAATCGATGCAGAAGTGGAGCTGCCACTTTTAGATGCACAAATCCATTCATTATACGATTTATATGATATCGAAAAACTGATTTCAAATGCTATTGGTGACCAAGGAGAAGTATTAGATACTGCCAGTGAGAAGCTTAGAATTCTTCGTAGTCAATTGCGAGCAAATGAAGCACGAGTGAGAGATAAATTAGAAGGTATGATTCGTTCATCAAATGCAGCAACCATGTTATCGGATAGCATTATTACGATTCGCAATGATCGCTTTGTAATTCCTGTAAAACAAGAATATAAAGGAGTCTATGGCGGAATCGTTCATGATCAATCATCTTCCGGACAAACTCTATTTATAGAACCACAAGCAATTGTTGAATTAAATAATGCTTTACAAGAAATTAGAGCAAATGAACAACAAGAAATTGAAAGAATTCTAATTCAACTTTCTGTAACGGTTGGAGAGTATACATCGGAGCTAATGCATAATGTCTATATTCTCGGACAGATGGATTTTATTTTTGCCAAAGCAAGATATGCTAGTAGTATGAAAGCGACGAAACCAACTCTTAATAATGAGGGAAGAGTCAATCTTATTAAAGCGAAGCATCCATTGATTGATCGAAACCAAGTGGTTGCCAACGATATTTTTATAGGGAAGGACTTCTCTACTATTGTTATTACAGGTCCTAATACAGGTGGTAAAACGGTAACTTTAAAAACAGTAGGTTTATGCTCATTGATGGCCCAAGCAGGTTTACAAATTCCTACTTTAGATGGTTCGGAAACATGCGTATTTGAAAAAATCTTTTCAGATATTGGAGACGAACAATCGATTGAACAAAGCTTAAGTACATTTTCTTCTCATATGGTAAATATTGTAGAGATTTTAGATGAAGTCGATAGTAATACGTTAGTATTGTTTGATGAATTAGGTGCAGGAACGGATCCTCAAGAAGGAGCAGCGTTAGCAATCAGTATTCTAGATGAAGTACATGCACGTGGAGCACGTATTATTGCGACCACTCATTATCCAGAATTAAAAGCATACGGTTATAACAGAGAAGGTGTAGTTAACGCGAGTGTAGAATTTGATGTTGAGACATTAAGTCCAACATATAAGCTGTTAATTGGTGTACCAGGACGTAGTAATGCTTTTGAAATATCGAAAAGACTTGGTTTATATGACAGAATTATAAATAATGCTAAAGGATATATTGGTGAAGATACGAATAAAGTGGAGAATATGATTGCATCCCTTGAATATAGCCGTAAGCAAGCTGAAGATGAAAGAATGGAAGCAAGAGAATATTTAAGAAGTGCTGAAAAGCTTCACAGTGATCTTCAACGTGAGATGGTAGCATATTACGAAGAAAGAGATGCTGAAATTAATGCGGCCAAAGAGAAAGCTCAAAAAATTATTGAACAAGCAAAAATTGAGGCAGAGCAGGTAATTTCTGATCTTAGAAACTTGAGATTGCAAAAGCATGCAGAAGTTAAAGAGCATGAACTGATTGAAGCAAGAAAAAAATTAGAAGATGCTACTCCAACTATTACGAAAAAAACGAAAAAAATTATTCCGCAAAAACATGAGTTGCAAGTTGGAGATGAGGTAAAGGTTATAAGCTTTAATGGAAAAGGTAGCTTATTGGAAAAAGTTTCGAATGATGAATGGCTCGTACAAATTGGAATTATGAAAATGAAGGTAAAAGAACATGATTTAGAGTATATTAAACCTCAAAAGCAGACCGAAACAAAACCACTAGCAACGGTTAAAGGGAAAGATTTTCATGTAAGTCTAGAATTAGATTTACGTGGAGAACGCTATGAAAATGCTCTAGCTCGAGTGGAAAAATATATTGATGATGCACTGCTAGCTAATTATCCAAGAGTATCTATTATTCATGGAAAAGGTACTGGTGCACTGCGACAAGGTGTTCAAGAATACTTAAAAAACCACCGATCTGTAAAAAAAATTCGTTTTGGAGAAGCGGGTGAAGGTGGAAGTGGTGTAACGGTAGTCGAGTTTAAATAAGAAAAACAATCACCGATTCTTTTTAAAGAAAATAATATGCTCGAGTATTGTTTGATCTATAATTATTGTCATAAAAATGATTAAACTCCCATCAAACAGGAGTCATTCGGGAGCAATAAGACGTACCTTGTAAAAAGGGAGTTTTTCCCTTCTGAAAAGGAACGAATTTTAGTCAAGCATGGCAGGTGTATGGTTAGACAAAGAAATGCAAAAATGTCATATAAGATATGGAACAAAGGCTTAAGATCGCCACTTCCTATGACAATGCCTTTGTGAACCATATCCTGTAGAGGCCTCCAATCAGCATAAGTCAAGCTATCTAGATGGTAGCTTTTGGAACCTTCTGGATAGCTTGGCTAAACACTATCTGATTTTAATGGATATTTATCTTTTCTTTTGACTTGTTTTCTAATAGATTGTTGTTTTTAAATAAGTTCAGTGAATAAAATGAGCATAAGTGTAAGTTGAGAAACGCTTGCTGTATCAGCGGAGAAGGTTAAGCGCCCGTACCGTGTAAGCGAGTGAAGCGGAATTCAATCAGACTGTAATCACTAAATGGTTCTTAGGCAACAAAGTATGCGAAAACAGCCTTTCTTTTAAAAGTAGAACCATTAATAAACTGAGGAGTAAATCGAATGGAAGCATTTTGGTCTAATGAATATGTTTATATGGCTGCTTATTGTAGCGTAGTTGTGCTATGCATAGTCGTATTTTTAGCTGTTTTTGAATTAGTTACAAAGTATCGTAACTGGGAAGAAATAAAGAAAGGAAATATGGCTGTTGCCATGGCAACGGGGGGGAAAATCTTCGGTATCGCGAATATTTTTCGTCATTCCATTTTACAAAATGATGATTTAATTCATATGGTCTATTGGGGAGTATTTGGATTTGTTTTATTGCTTGTAGGATATTTTATTTTTGAATTTTTAACACCAGGATTTAAAATTGATGAAGAAATACAAAATGATAATAGAGCTGTAGGCTTTATTTCGATGATGATCTCCATAGGCTTTTCATATATAATTGGGGCTGGAATTTCGTAAAATGTTATTCCTTCATTGAAAATGACTGGAAATAAGAATAGATATTCAGTTATTACGAGAAATTTTTTCTTTTCATTGCTGCTTTATGCAGAGTGGCCTAGTTTTATGAAATTCTATTTTATAATTTTGCAAAAGTATCTAAGTTTGTTATCTTAATTTTGAACGATGAGCTCAAGCTAGTGCGTGATAAAAGGGGAGAGTATATGTGGAGACTTTAGCAAAGGTGTTAATTTCTGTAGCATCATGCTTTGTGATTATTGGAATTGTTTATTTAATTGTAGGAATTTAATAGAATATAGGTCTAAATTTACTGATTCAAAAGTAGTGAAATGTCACAGCTATAGGAAAGCAATTTTGCTTAATAGCTGTGTTTTTTAATTTAAATATTCATAATTGTCACAAAAAAGATAATATATTATAATTAAATGGTATGAATTCAATAATTTTACAAAGGAGGTATTTTGATGGGAGAAAAGTTGTGGGAAAAGCACTATCCAGAAGATATGCCGATAAATATGGAGTATGGAACGCTTCCACTTCAAACTTACTTAAAAGATGCTGCGGAAAAATCTCCACAAAAAGCTGCAATTCATTTTATGGGAAAAGAATTAACTTTTCTAGAATTGTATCATTCAGCATTAAAGGTAGCTAATTACTTACAGGAAATTGGAATTAAAAAGGGCGACCGTATTGCTATTATGCTTCCGAATACACCACAATCCGTTATTAGTTATTATGGTATACTTTTCGCCGGTGGTGTAGTCGTTCAAACAAATCCCCTTTATATGGAAAGAGAATTAGAATATCAGATGAATGACTCAGGGGCAAAAGCTATTATTACGTTAGATATATTATTTCCTAGAGTATCCTCAGTCAAAAATAATACGAATTTAGAACATATTATTGTAACCGCTATCAAAGATTATCTACCTTTTCCAAAAAATCTTATTTATCCTTACATGCAAAAAAAGCAGTACGGCATTGTTGTGAATGTAAAGCATGAGGGTTCAAATCATCTACTCCGAGAAATTATGAAAATAGCTCCTGCAAAAGAAATTGAATTAGAAGTTGATATTGAAAATGATTTAGCATTGCTTCAGTATACAGGAGGAACTACTGGATTCCCTAAAGGGGTTATGTTAACGCATAAAAATCTTGTTTCTAATACGAAAATGTGTAAATCATGGCTTTACAAATGTAATGAAGGTGAAGAATCTGTATTAGGTATACTTCCATTTTTCCATGTATATGGAATGACAACGGTTTTAATACTTGCTGTTATGGAAAGACATAAAATGATTCTATTGCCTAAATTTGATGCTGAAACTACATTAAAAACGATTGATAAACAAAAACCAACTTTATTTCCAGGAGCACCTACAATTTATATCGCCTTGTTAAACCATAAAAATCTATCAAAATATGATTTATCTTCTATCAGTGCTTGTATTAGTGGATCCGCACCATTGCCTGTAGAAGTACAGGAACGATTTGAAAGAGTAACGAATGGAAAGTTAGTTGAAGGTTATGGACTAACAGAGACTTCACCGGTTACACATGCCAACTTTTTATGGGATCGTCCTAGAGTAAAAGGTAGTATAGGGGTACCGTACCCTGATACAGATGCAGCTATTTTATCACCTGAAACTGGAGAGCCTCTTCCAATAAATGAAGTTGGAGAAATAGGTATTAAAGGCCCTCAGGTAATGAAAGGGTATTGGAATAGACCTGAAGATACAGAAAATACATTCAGAAACGGTTGGTTTTTAACAGGTGATTTAGGTTATATGGATGAAAATGGCTATTTTTATGTAGTCGATCGTAAGAAAGATATGATTATAGCTGGTGGATATAATATATATCCTCGCGAAGTGGAAGAAGTACTATATGAACATGAAGATGTTCAAGAATGTGTAGTAGCTGGAATTCCTGATCCATATAGGGGAGAAACGGTGAAAGCATATGTAGTATTAAAAGAAGGCAGTAAATTAACAGAAAAAGATTTAAATGAATTTTCTCGAAAACATTTAGCAGCATATAAGGTGCCAAGAATGTATGAATTTAGAGCTGAATTACCTAAAACAGCAGTTGGGAAAATTCTGCGTCGTTCGTTAGTTGATGAAGAGAAAAAGAAAATGGCTAATGACATAAAACAAGCTTAAATAAAAGAGCATTGCGCTCTTATATTTATCTGATTTTTAGACAAGCTTCAAATATCGTTGTATAATAAAAAATATAATAAAAGGAATCGGGTTCTCCTTTCTAGAATATACTTGACATCAATTCATTTGGATATTATTATAAAAATATGAATGATGATTCATTCATTTCTCTGAAAGGGGAACTCCATTTTGAAAAAGAATAAACCGAAGTATAAACAAATAATAGATGCAGCAGTAATCGTTATTGCGGAGTATGGTTATCACCAAGCACAAGTATCTAAGATTGCCAAACAAGCAGGAGTTGCTGATGGTACGATTTATTTATACTTTAAGAACAAGGAAGACATTTTAATTTCTCTATTCCAAGAGAAAATGGGTGAGTTAGTTGAGAAAATTGAAGATGAGGTTAGAGGAAAACAAAGTGCATCTGAAAAGCTATCAGTATTGATTAAAAAGCATTTTGAAATTCTTTCAAATGATCCTCATTTGGCAAAAGTAACTCAGTTAGAACTAAGACAGTCTAATAAAGATCTTCGTTTTAAGATAAATGAAGTATTGAAAGGCTATTTAGTATTAGTAGACAGTGTTCTTAAAGAAGGTATTGAAACAGGTGAGTTTAAAGCTAATTTGAACTATAAGTTAGCTAGACAAATGATATTTGGAACACTTGATGAAATTGTTACTACATGGGTTATGAATGAACAAAAATATGATCTTCAAGACTTAACTATGGATGTACATAATTTATTTATTGCAGGACTTATTCAAAACAAAAATGTCTAAAGATTGAAAGGGTATCGAAAAATTGATACCCTTTTAATTAAAATGTTTTGAACTGCTAAAAAATAACTTATATACTATATTATGTATTAAATAGAAAAAGAAGTAAGAGCAAGGGGGATTTGAATGCAATTAATTTCGTATAGTGTTGATGATTATGTAGCGGTTGTCAATATTACTAAACCACCAGCGAATGCCTTATCTTCACAAGTAATTCAAGAAATATCATCTTTACTAGATCTTTTAGAAGATGACCAAGCAGTACGGGTAATTGTTATTCAAGGTGAGGGAAGATTTTTTTCAGCAGGCGCAGATATTAAAGAATTCACAACGATTACATCGGGAGAAGCTTTTGCTAAATTAGCTGCTAGAGGACAAGAACTTTTCGAAAGAATGGAACAATTCTCGAAACCTATTATTGCTAGTATACATGGAGCTGCATTAGGCGGTGGACTTGAACTAGCAATGGCATGTCATATTCGCTATGTTACCGAAAATGCAAAGCTTGGTTTGCCAGAGTTACAATTAGGTCTTGTACCGGGATTTGCAGGTTCTCAAAGGCTACCACGCTATGTTGGAGTAGCAAAGGCAGCAGAAATGTTATTTACGAGTGAACCAATTTCAGGAAAAGAAGCTGTTAAATGGGGATTAGCGAATGCCGCTTATCCAGAAGAAGAACTTCAAGGTGCAGTACTAACATTAGCTAAAAAGGTAGCATTGAAGAGTCCATTAGCTTTGAGGAAAGCTATCGAACTACTAAACTATACAAAACATCAACAATTTTACCAAGGTGTACAAAAAGAAGCAGAATACTTTGGAGAAATATTTGTCTCTGAGGATGCGAAAGAAGGTATCTCTGCATTTATTGAAAAAAGGCAACCGCAGTTTTCTGGAAAGTAAATTGCGCCCTAAATATTCTAAATCTTCATAATTAAATTATAACAGGAGGCTAATACATGAATATTTATGTTTTATTAAAAAGAACATTTGACACTGAAGAAAAAATAACTTTAGCAAGTGGCAAAATCAATGAAGATGGTGCTGAATTTATTATTAACCCTTACGATGAGTACGCAGTAGAAGAAGCGATTGTTACTAGAGATGCTCATGGTGGAGAAGTGACAGTTGTTTCTGTAGGGAACGAAGAAGCTGAGAAACAATTAAGAACAGCTTTAGCTATGGGTGCTGATAAAGCCGTGCTTATTAATGTAGAAGATGATGTAGAAGATGGAGATCAATTTACAACATCAAAAATATTAGCTGAATATTTAAAAGATAAAGAAGCAGATTTAATTATTGCAGGTAATATAGCAATTGACAGTGGATCTGGACAAGTAGGTCCACGTGTTGCGGAATTGCTAGACATTCCATATATCACAACAATTACAAAATTAGATATTGATGGAACGAATGTAAGCGTTGTCCGTGACGTTGAGGGTGATTCGGAAGTAATTGAAACAAGCCTACCTCTTTTAGTAACAGCTCAACAAGGTCTAAATGAGCCACGTTATCCATCTTTACCAGGTATTATGAAAGCGAAGAAAAAGCCGTTAGATGAATTAGAATTAGATGATTTAGATTTAGAAGAAGACGATGTGGAAGCTAAAACAAAAACAATTGAGATATTCTTACCTGCTCAAAAAGAAGCGGGTAAAGTTCTAGAAGGTGAATTACAAGAGCAAGTAACGGAACTTGTAAGTCTTCTACACAATGAAGCAAAAGTAATATAAATCCAACATGATGGTAATAGGAGGTTATTATAGATGGCTAGAAAAATTCTTGTACTAGGTGAAGTTCGTGATGGTTCACTTCGTAATGTATCTTTTGAAGCAGTAGCTGCTGCTAAAATTGCTTCTGAAGGTGGGGAAGTAGTTGGTGTATTAATTGGAGATGCAGTTCAAGCACTAGGAAGTCAACTTATTCAATATGGTGCAGATCGTGTAGTTGTTGTTGAAGATAGTAAACTTGCTCAATATACGTCAGACGGATATTCTCAAGCATTATTATCAGTAGTTGATCAAGAAAGTCCTGAAGGAATTATCTTTGGTCACACGGCTCAAGGGAAAGATTTAGCACCGAAAATCGCAGCTAAACTAGAAGCAGGTTTAGTTTCAGATAGCACAGCATTAGAAGTAGCAGGTGGTAATTTAGTATTTGTTCGTCCAATATACTCTGGAAAAGCTTTTGAAAAGAAAATCGTTACGGATGGTATTATCCTTGCTACAATTCGTCCTAATAATATCGCTCCATTAGAAAAGGATGAATCTCGTTCAGGTGACGTATCAGTAGTTTCTTCTGAAATTAAAGATTTACGTTCAATTATTAAAGAGGTTGTACGTAAAGCAACTGAAGGTGTTGATCTTTCTGAAGCAAAAGTAGTTGTAGCTGGTGGACGTGGTGTGAAAAGTGAAGAAGGATTTGAACCACTAAAGGAATTAGCAAATGTCCTTGGAGGAGCAGTTGGTGCATCGCGCGGAGCTTGTGATGCAGAATATTGTGATTACTCACTTCAAATTGGCCAAACGGGTAAAGTTGTAACACCTGATTTATATATCGCTTGCGGTATTTCAGGAGCAATTCAACATTTAGCAGGTATGTCAAATTCAAAAGTAATCGTAGCTATTAACAAAGATCCAGAAGCGAACATCTTTAAAGTAGCTGACTACGGTATCGTTGGAGATCTATTTGAAGTAGTACCAATGTTAACGGAAGAATTGAAGAAATTAAAAGTTAACGTATAATATGTAATGAAAAGGTGTCTCAAAAGTAATACTTTTGTATGACACCTTTTTTATGTAATAGACTAGAATTTTTTAAAGAGATTATTTGGGTAATATACATACTAGATGTACAAATCATTTTTAGATAATCATGAAAGATTAGAATGGATTTTGTAGGAAAAGATAGCTTTGTATAAAGGTAGATTAGACAAAATCTAGTAGGAAAAACAATGGGATACTTTGAATAATCACTTTGAAATAAAGTAGAGTAATTTATAATTCTTTAATATATAGGAATATTCTTCATGAAAAAGGGTATATTACGTGTGTACAACTAAACAAATTATTAGCATCTTAGAATGTAACAATGTTATACTAACATTAGTTATTTTAGTAATTATTAGGAGGGCTTTCGTATGGCGATTGTCAATGCAACAGATCAAAGTTTTTCAACTGAAACTGCTCAAGGCTTAGTATTAGCAGATTTTTGGGCAGCATGGTGCGGACCTTGTAAAATGATTGCTCCTGTATTAGAGGAGTTAGATAGTGAAATGAGCGATACTGTAAAAATCGTTAAAGTAGATGTTGATGCAAATCCAGAAACTGCAGGAAACTTTGGTGTTATGAGTATCCCAACACTAATTCTTTTCAAAAATGGAGAAGTAGTAGATAAAGTAGTAGGATTCCAACCAAAAGAAGCTCTAGCTGAGCTGGTAAAAAGACACGCATAATAGCAAATGTCCAAAAGTTTACCTTTTGGACATTTTTTATATTGTTAAGAAAATACTAAAATTCTAGAATTGTGATTGTGCTATTTTTTCGGGAAAGAGTGAATTCTAGCAAATCTCTATGGATAGTGAAATCCTTAATTAAATATCATACTACTTAGGTACCTATATATAGGTACTTATTTTTTTAAATAGAACTTAATTAATGGATGAACGGAAGTAGGAAAGTGAGTTTACGAAAACAGCCTAATTAATCAAAATTTATGATTAGCAGTAAAGTACTACTAGATAAAGTAAAAAGATAGATTTCATTATTTTAGAATATTTTATTGTAAATGTGTGATCAATGATTAGTGAAAGCTAATGAAGCTGAAAAGAATTCATCATCTTTCTATATGATATTCGTGTAATTAGTTGGAGCTTTGTTTAGTTTTTTACAGTGACATTGTATAATAAGAGAAGTAAAATCATTCATTTTATGTGAAGAGGAGGCAAACTTGTGAATGAATTGATAAAAGCAAAACTTGCTTTGCTTCCAGATCAACCAGGGTGTTACTTGATGAAAGATCGTCAAGGTTCCGTTATATATGTTGGGAAAGCAAAAATTCTAAAAAATCGAGTGCGCTCATATTTTACAGGGTCACATGATGGAAAGACACTTCGTCTTGTTAATGAAATAGAGGATTTTGAATATATTATAACGTCGTCCAACATAGAAGCATTATTATTGGAATTGAACTTAATTAAAAAGTATGATCCTAAGTACAATGTCATGCTGAAGGATGATAAGAGTTATCCATTTATTCAGCTAACCAATGAAAAGCATCCACGGCTGATTATTACTCGTAAAGTAAAGCGTGGAAAAGGGAAATATTTTGGTCCATATCCAAATGTAAGTGCTGCAAATGAGACAAAAAAGTTATTAGATCGTATTTATCCGCTTCGTAAGTGCACATCGCTACCTGATAAAGTGTGTTTGTATCACCATATAGGACAATGTTTGGCTCCTTGTGTATTCGATATTAATGAAGAACAATACAAAGAAATTACCACTGAAATTACAAAGTTCTTAAATGGTGGTTTTGAGGATATTAAGAAAGATTTGACGGTAAAAATGACAGAGGCTGCTGAAGAATTAGATTTTGAGAGAGCGAAAGAATACCGTGATAAAATATCTCATATTGAAGCCACAATGGAAAAACAAAAAATGGTCATGACTGATTTCACGGATCGAGATGTCTTCGGGTATGCATTTGATAAAGGATGGATGTGTGTTCAAGTGTTCTTTGTAAGACAAGGAAAAGTAATTGAACGCGATGTTTCTATGTTCCCTATACATGATGAGCCAGAAGAAGAGCTTCTCACCTTTTTAGGACAGTTTTACGATAAAGCCAATCATATTAAACCAAAAGAAATTCTTTTACCATACTCTGTAGATAGTGATATCGTTCAAGAATTGTTAGGGATTAAGACGCTACAGCCACAGCGAGGTCAAAAGAAAGAATTAGTAAAGTTAGCTAATAAAAATGCGAAAAATGCTTTAAATGAAAAGTTCCTTCTTATTGAAAAAGATGAAGAAAGAACAATTAAAGCAGTTGAAAATTTAGGAGCAACATTAGGTATATATACTCCACATAGAATTGAAGCGTTCGATAACTCAAATATACAAGGAACGAACCCAGTTTCAGCTATGGTTGTTTTTATTGATGGGCAAGCAGATAAAAAGCAATATCGAAAGTACAAAATTAAATCGGTTCAGGGACCAGATGACTATGAATCAATGAGAGAAGTTGTACGAAGAAGATATAGTAGAGCCTTAAAAGAAGGGCAAGCTTTACCGGATTTAATCATTATTGATGGTGGTAAAGGGCATATAGAGTCTGTTAGGGATGTTTTAGAAAACGAACTAGGGCTAGATATTCCATTAGCTGGTTTAGTAAAGGATGAAAAACATCGTACAGCCAATTTATTAATGGGAAACCCATTGGAAATTGTACCTTTAGATGTTAGAAGTCAAGAATTCTATTTGCTTCAACGTATTCAAGATGAAGTTCACCGTTTTGCGATTACTTTTCATCGTCAAATTAGAGGGAAAAGTGTTTTTCAATCAAAATTGGATGAAATACCTGGTATAGGAGTAAAAAGGAAAACAACGTTATTGAAGCATTTTGGATCTTTGAAAGCAATGAAGGAAGCTAAACTCGAAGACTTTGTAAAGTTAGGTATTCCTCAAAACGTAGCCTCTGAGCTTATGGAAAAGCTTAAAGAATAAATCATGTAAGTACATGAGTGAAAATAACGTGATTCTTACTATAAAAACTATTCAAATAAAACCATTATCGAGCATTGCATGCAAATCAATTGCTTAACAGATAAAAAGAAGGAAACAAAAACGGTCATTTAACTTGACCTCTTTTTGTTTCCTTCTTTTTAATAGGCTGTGCTAAATTTTGTTGATACTAGTTACAATCCGGAAGAAGGCTTATAACAAAGTCTTTTATTCCTGTGAATCGTCTACTATATCTTTTGTATCCCAACGAACGATAAATTTGGCTTTTTCAGCTTTTCTCTTTGCTTCTGGTGCTGCTTCTGTAATTCGTTTCTTTTGTAGCTCAATTTGTTGTGCTAAAAAGCCAGCTTCAAGTTGAAACTCACTATCTTCATTTAAATCAAATCTTCTTGTAACAATTGGACCAAATAAGGTAAATTCCGCTTCATTTTTTGTGTGTTTTTCTTCTTGTAAAATACCCCAACCTGCATTTTCAAAGAAATCAATTACCTCATTGAGATCGGTTAAAGGGAATTTTCGTGCTAACTGTTTCCCAGCCCAATATAAAACCTGAGTATGCTCTTTTCCTAATAAGTCTGGTAACAATACATCTCTAAGAATTTCTTTACTGAATATGGAAACTGTTTCGTTTTGTAAAGGTTGATTTTGTACATCTTCGTTTTGGTTTTCTTTTGACATGAAGTACCCCTCTTTCTCAACTTATATTATATACAATTTTTCCGCTTGCTAGAACTGTTTATCAGGAAGTTTTCACTAGAATTTGTTTGTATATTAGAATAATATATTTTTGCTGGTTAAACGAAGAATCCTTCCGGTGATAAATGATAGATTTAATGTGTTATCATTAGAATATCTTAAAAAAATATAAAGAAATATGTCGTATTGCTTTATATTTTGTCTTATTGGAAAACGTAATTTTCTGAATAGTATAGCACTATTGGTTTATTTCTTTGCAAATAAAAGTAATTCTAGATTTATATACCTTTTTCTGTATCCGTTTTCTTGACGGTGCATGTATAAGAGAGTAAAATGAATTTGTCATACAATTGTAAGAATATCTCGAAATATTTAAATATATGTACTATTTGTGGTTATATTTAAGTTTGTAGGGGTATTTTATTTGTGTGTGATGACTTTTAATTTCAGACGTTTAGTGCTCTCAATGTGTAAATGTAGAGCGCTAACTGATCTTACATTTTAAGGGGGGTACATGATGGCAGGGAATAATGAGTTTGCCAAACGCAAACTACACTCGTTATTAGGAGTAATTCCAGTAGGTTTATTTTTAGTGGTACATTTAACCGTGAACTATATGGCGACAAGAGGTTCAGAAGCTTTTAATAGTGCGGTTCATTTTATGGAGAGTCTACCATTTCTAATTGTTTTAGAAGTTGTTATTATCTTTTTACCACTACTGTATCATGCAATTTACGGGGTGTATATCGCTTTTACAGCTAAGCCAAACGTAGGTAGATTTGGTTTTTTCCGTAACTGGATGTTCTTATTACAACGTGTAACAGGAATTATTACTTTTGTATTTCTTATTTGGCATGTGTGGGAAACAAGAATTGCAAAGGCATTAGGAGCGGAGTTAGATTTTGATATGATGTCTGATATTTTATCAAATCCAGCTATGCTTACATTCTACATCGTAGGTGTAGTATCGGCTATTTTCCACTTTGCTAATGGTCTTTGGACTTTCTGTATTACATGGGGTATCACAGTTTCTCCACGCTCACAAAAAATTAATACGTATGTGACAATGATTATTTTCGTTTTATTATCTATCGTAGGTATTAGAGCGTTATTAGCATTCGTATAAGAGAATACTAATATACTATTTTTTGAAGTTGAATAGATTTGTTGTTTTTAAACAGAATATTGCAAAAAAGTGCTTACTATAAGGGAGTGAGTAAGGTTGAGTAAAGGTAAAATTATTGTAGTCGGCGGTGGTCTAGCTGGATTAATGTCCACTATTAAAGCTGCAGAAGAAGGCAAACATGTTGAATTATTTTCGCTAGTTCCTGTGAAAAGGTCTCACTCTGTTTGTGCTCAAGGTGGTATTAACGGTGCCGTTAATACGAAAGGTGAAGGAGACTCACCATGGATTCACTTTGATGACACTGTGTACGGAGGAGATTTCTTAGCAAATCAACCTCCAGTAAAAGCAATGTGTGAAGCAGCTCCATCGATTATACATATGATGGACCGTATGGGGGTTATGTTTAACCGTACAGAAGAAGGATTACTTGATTTCCGTCGATTCGGTGGAACACAACACCATCGTACAGCATTTGCTGGTGCTACTACTGGACAACAATTACTTTATGCACTGGACGAGCAAGTTCGTCGTTTTGAATCACTAGGACTAGTTACTAAGTATGAAGGATGGGAATTCTTAGGAGTAATTGTAGATGATGAAGGTATTTGTCGTGGAATTACAGGACAAAACTTAACTTCAATGGAAGTGAAATCATTCTCAGCTGATGCTGTGATTTTAGCTTCAGGTGGTCCTGGTATCATATTTGGTAAATCTACTAACTCAATTATTAATACTGGTTCAGCTGCATCAATTGCTTATCAACAAGGTGTATCATACGCAAATGGTGAAATGATTCAAATTCACCCAACTGCTATTCCTGGTGATGACAAGCTTCGTCTAATGAGTGAATCAGCTCGTGGTGAAGGTGGTCGTATTTGGACTTATAAAGATGGAAAACCATGGTATTTCTTGGAAGAGAAATATCCTGCTTATGGAAACTTAGTACCACGTGATATCGCTACACGTGAAATTTTCGACGTTTGTGTAGAACAAAAACTTGGTATTAATGGTGAAAACATGGTTTATCTAGATCTTTCTCATAAAGATCCACATGAACTGGATGTTAAATTAGGTGGAATTATCGAAATCTATGAAAAATTCACAGGTGACGATCCACGTAAACTACCAATGAAAATTTTCCCGGCTGTTCACTATTCAATGGGTGGATTATGGGTTGATTATAATCAAATGACAAATATTCCTGGATTATTTGCTGCTGGTGAGTGTGATTATTCACAACATGGTGCAAACCGATTAGGAGCGAACTCTTTACTTTCAGCTATTTATGGAGGAATGGTTGCAGGTCCTAATGCAGTTAAATATATCAATGGATTAGAGAAAAGTAGCGATGCAGTTTCTTCTTCTGTATTTGATCGTCATGTTAAAGAACAAAATGCTAAATGGGATAGCATCATGAAAATGGATGGAAATGAAAATGCATATGTTCTTCATAAAGAGCTTGGAGAGTGGATGACTAAAAACGTAACAGTTGTACGTTATAATGACAAGCTTTTAAAAACAGATGAAAAAATCCAAGAAATAATGGAACGCTACAAAAAAATTAATATTAATGATACTTCTAAGTGGAGTAACCAAGGTGCAGCATTTACTCGTCAATTAGATAATATGCTACAACTTGCACGTGTTATTACATTAGGGGCTTATAACCGTAATGAAAGCCGTGGTGCACACTATAAACCAGAATTCCCAGATCGTAATGATGAGGACTTCTTAAAAACAACTATAGCTAAATATACTGGACATAATGCTACTCCAGATATTAGTTATGAAGATGTTGATGTATCATTAATTAAACCACGTAAACGTGACTATACAAAAACTCATTAATAAAGGGGGAAATTAGATTATGGCAGATCAAAAAACCGTTCGCTTTATTATTACTCGTCAAGATAATGCGGATTCTTCCCCTTATACAGAGGAATTTGAAATCCCTTATCGTCCTAATATGAACGTTATTTCTGCGTTAATGGAGATCAGACGTAATCCAGTTAATGTAAAGGGAGAAAAAACAACACCGGTTATATGGGAAATGAACTGTCTTGAAGAAGTTTGTGGAGCATGTTCAATGGTTATCAATGGAAAACCAAGACAATCATGTACAGCTTTAGTAGATCAATTAGAGCAACCAATTCGTCTAGCTCCAATGAGTACGTTCCCAATTATTCGTGATTTACAAATTGATCGTTCTCGTATGTTTAACTCATTGAAGAAAGTTAAAGCGTGGATTCCAATCGACGGTACTTACGATTTAGGTCCTGGACCACGTATGCCTGAGAAAAAACGTCAATGGGCTTATGAGCTTTCAAAATGTATGACTTGTGGTGTATGCTTAGAATCATGTCCTAATGTTAACAGTGGTTCAAACTTCATGGGACCAGCTCCATTATCACAAGTACGATTATTTAATGCGCATCCAACGGGTGAAATGCACAAAGCTGATCGTTTAGAAGCAATTATGGGAGATGGAGGATTAGCGAACTGCGGTAACTCTCAAAACTGTGTTCAAGCTTGTCCAAAAGGTATTCCTTTAACAACTTCAATTGCAGCTCTTAATCGTGATACAACAATTCAAGCATTTAAAAACTTCTTCGGAAGTGACAATAACTATTAAAAGTAGCTAGGGGCTGTGTCAAAAGGGATTGAAATCCTTTTTGACAGGCCCTTATGTTATATCTGTTTTTTCTTTTAAAGTGGAGAATTTCTATGTTTCACATGTTGAGTATAGTATTATAGGGGTAAATCATTTGGACATCAAAGTAGATTCGTGTATAGTGTTCAAAAAGATGTTACTATACTCACTTAATAAGTGGGGATCATAGTAATGTAATATGGAAAAATTTTTTCATAATTTAATGAGTGATTATTCATTCATTAATGAGTATAGGGGGCAAAGGATGTCAAGAATAGCATACATTGATGACATGAGTAAATGGGAGAAGGAATTTCAATTTTCTCATAATGTTACGGTTCGTTTTTCAGAAACAGATATGTTTGGGCATTTAAATAATACAGTGCCGTTCACGTATTTTGAATTAGCAAGAATAGAATACTTTAAATTCTTAGGATTTATGAATGATTGGGTAAACCCTGATATAGAGAGTATACCTGTTGTAGCTGATCTTCAATGTGACTTTGTTAAGCAGGTATACTATGACGAAAGTATAGATTTATATGTAAAAGCTGTTAAAATCGGAAATTCGTCTGTAGATCTACATTATATGGGAAAAAAAGTGAATGGCGAAATTGTTTTTACTGGGAGAGGTACAATTGTCCAAATATCACGAATAACCGGAAAAGCGATTGCTTGGACAGAGGGGAAAAAAAATAAATTTATTTCTACGAGTAAAAACCATGCCATCTGTTAGTAATGTAATGGTCGAGGAGTTTTATTTCATTTACACTAGTGCTAAACCTTCTATATTATAGAACGAAGAGGAATCTAAGTTGTATGAATGAGAAGCAATTAATTCAAGTAAGGGATTAACAAATAACCTTTCTAAACAAAGTTTCACATTATATATTGTATAACGTGGAAAATAGTCACTTCCTTGCCTTTTTTAACATACTATAATTTGACTAAATCTATACCCATTCCTAGGTTACAGCTGGTCAAGGCAAGGAGGGTTACAGTACTTGAAGGAGAATGAATTCACACACAAACCACTACTCACGAAAAGAGAGAAAGAAGTATTTGAGTTGTTAGTTCAGGATAAAACAACAAAAGAAATTGCTAGTGAATTGTTTATAAGCGAAAAGACGGTTCGAAATCATATTTCGAATGCGATGCAAAAGCTTGGAGTGAAGGGACGTTCGCAAGCGGTTGTTGAGCTCCTTCGTATGGGGGAACTACATTTATAGCATCATTGTTCGCAATGCTTGCCATTTGACAGTTCTACGATATGCAACTTAGTTAGTAAGCAGAGAAATGAACGCTTGGATACCTTGTATTTAAGTCTGTAATTTTTCTGCTTCTTTTTTCTTGTATTTTCATAGCTTGAAATTTCTTTGAAATTGGGTGAAAATAATAGATAATATTTCTAAGAATTCAATCAGGGGTTGTGAGTATGTCATGCAAAAAGATGATATGAAATCTCAAATGGTCGCATCTATAGAGAAAGAATTACGTTATATAGCTTCAATCATTAAGCAAGAGGGAAGAGTTCTATTAAATAATTATGCAATTACTCCTCCTCAATTCGTTGCGTTACAATGGTTAAATGAAGATGGGGATATGACAATAGGTGAGCTTTCTAATAAGATGTTTCTAGCTTGTAGTACTACGACAGATCTTGTGGATCGTATGGAAAAAAAAGAATTACTGATGAGGGTCAAGGATGAAAATGACCGTCGTGTTGTCCGCATTCATCTGCTAGAAGAAGGAAAACGCATAATTGAAGATGTTATTGAACAGCGACAAGATTATTTAAATAACATTTTATCAGATTATAGTGACGAAGAAATTTCATCATTAAATCGTTCTTTGTTAAAATTACATCAAGAAATGAAAGAAGATTGAGGCGAGTTTTTTTGAAACAACCAATTGGTATTATAGATTCAGGAGTGGGCGGATTGACAGTGGCGAAAGAGATTATCCGTCAGCTTCCTAATGAACAAATTTTGTACTTGGGCGATAATGCTAGATGTCCTTATGGTCCTAGAACAACAGAGGAAGTTCGTGATTTCACATGGGAACTAACAAACTTTTTGCTGAAAAGTAATATTAAAATGCTTATTATTGCCTGTAATACAGCGACAGCTGCTGCATTAGAAGACATTAAAGCAGCGTTACCGATTCCTGTTCTTGGTGTTATTCAACCAGGAGCAAGAGCAGCTATTAAAAACTCTAAAAACATGAAAATTGGCGTTATTGGAACAGAAGTAACTGTAAATAGTGAAGCATACTCAGAGGCTCTTCAATCTATTAATGAAGATGTAATTGTCAAAAGTATCGCATGTCCTAAATTTGTTCCACTCGTAGAAAGTGGACAATATGGCAGCTCTTTAGCAAAGAAAGTCGTTGCTGAATCCCTTCATTCATTTAAAGGTTCTGGAATCGATACACTCATATTAGGATGTACGCATTATCCATTACTTGGACCTGTGATATCTACAACTTTAGGTAAAAAAGTCAAGGTTATTTCCTCAGGTGATGAGACAGCACGTGAAACTAGTGCGATTCTTGAATATAATGGCTTATTAAATAAGACGAAGCAAAAACCGATTCATTGTTTCTATACAACAGGATCAAAAGATATGTTTCGAAGAATTGCTTCTTCTTGGTTGCAACAAGATTTACAGCATGTATACTCTGTTAAGCTTACATAAAAAAGGTGTTCAGAAGCCTAGCTTCTGAACACCTTTTTTATTTTAGATAGTCTACAATTTTGCTCACCGCTAGGCTGATAGGTTTATTATTTGAAATGAAAGCAATAAAAATTAGGATGTATAATTCGTTTCCTTTAAGAGGATTTTCTTGTGGATTATTTTTTTCATACGGTCTATTTATTCTAAAGGCTCGTATACATAGTAGTACAAACTATGCCAGGAGGGAAAAAAATGTCCAAAAATACAAAAGCGGTATTTGTTACTACACTTTTAACTTCATCCTTACTACTAAGTGGATGTGGATTGCTTAGTAATAAAGCCAAAGAAATTGATCCACCACAAAAGGAAACTGTCATTGAAGGAAATACGGAAGTAGATAAGGAAACAATGTCAACAAAAGGGGAAGAAGCACAAAAAACGGTTATGACTGAGTTGTATTTGCTAGATAAAAATGGCTATGTTGTACCACAATCAGTAGCTTTACCAAATTCAACAGGTGTTGCGAAGCAAGCTTTAGAACATCTAGTAGAGAATGGACCAGTTTCGAATATGCTTCCTAATGGTTTTCGAGCCGTATTACCAGCTGATACAGCGGTAGATGTTGACATTAATAAGAAAGGTGTAGCAACTGTAGATTTTTCTTCAGAATTTGCAAAATATAAAGCAGAAGATGAACTCAAAATATTACAAGCTATTACATGGACAATTACACAATTTGATTCTGTCAAAACTGTGAAGCTGCAAATGAATGGACATGAGCTTTCTGAAATGCCTGTAGGAAAAACTCCTATTTCGGCAGCTTTAACGAGAGCAAGTGGAATTAATATAGATTCTTCAGATGTTGTTGATATTACGAATACGATGCCTTTAACGGTTTACTATTTAGGTGGTAATGAGAAAGATTATTATTATGTACCGGTTACAAAAAGGGTTAATATGGAGAATGAGAATGTTGTCTCAGCAGTTATTGATGAACTAGCCCAAGGTCCATCCTCCTCTTCTCATTTGTTAAACGAATTTGCTCCTGAGCTTACGTTATTAGATGAACCAAAGATTAAGGATGGCAAAGTCGCGTTAAACTTTAATGAAAGCATTTATAGTAGTTTTGAAGAAAAAACAGTTTCTAAACGACTACTTGATGCACTTGTGTTATCATTAACAGAACAAAAAGACATTCAAAGTGTAGAAGTCCAAGTAAATGGAAAAGCTAGTTTAAAACTAGAAGATGGAAAAGATTTAACGGAACCGGTAAGTCGTCCTGAAAAAGTCAATAGTACTAGTTTGTAAACGCGTTTTTTTTGATATACTAAATAATAGCAAATATAGAGATGGGCTATATCTGTATAGCCTATCTTTTCTTTTTGATAATTTGAAAAGTCACCACATTTCTAGCATGGCTTTAATCCTTGCTATAAAATAGCTGAAATGGTAATAGGAAGAATAGTATTACATATAGAGGAGGAATTCAAATGCGCCATGATGGCCGTGAAAATCAACAATTAAGAAAAATACATATAGAAACAGGTTATTTGAAGCATCCTGCAGGATCTGTACTTATCACTGTAGGTGATACGAAAGTCATTTGTACAGCAACAATAGATGATCGAGTACCTCCATTTATGAGAGGAGAAGGAAAAGGCTGGGTTACTGCTGAATATTCAATGCTTCCAGCAGCTACACAGCAAAGAAATATTCGTGAAGCAGCCAAAGGAAAAATTACAGGTCGTACAATGGAAATTCAACGCTTAATCGGAAGAGCATTACGTGCTGTAGTCAACCTAGAAGCTATGGGTGAAAGAACGGTTTGGGTTGATTGTGACGTTATACAAGCGGATGGTGGAACAAGAACAGCTTCTATTACAGGAGCATTTGTAGCGATGACACTTGCATTTGAAAAACTACATAAGGAAAAGAATTTAGCAATATTTCCAATTAAAGATTACTTGGCTGCTACAAGTGTTGGTATTACAGAGGACAATGGAGCGGTTTTAGATTTAGACTATATTGAAGATAGTGCTGCTATGGTAGATATGAACGTTGTTATGACAGGACAAGGGGAATTTGTTGAGCTACAAGGTACTGGTGAAGAATCTACTTTTTCTTATTCACAACTACAAGAAATGTTATCATTGGCAAAGAATGGTCTCGAGGAGCTTTTTAAAGTACAGAAAGAAGCATTAGGTGAAGTCGCACATTTAATTACGCAACAAGAGGAGAAATAATCGTGAAAAAATTAATTATTGCAACAAAAAATAAAGGAAAAGCAAAAGAGTTTGTAGAACTATTTGCACCACTAGGCTATGAAGTTATGACTATGCTTGATTTAGAAGATGCTATTGAAGTAGAAGAAACAGGGAAAACGTTTGAAGAAAATGCCATTTTAAAAGCGGAATCGCTAAGTAAGCAATATAATACGATGGCTATTTCAGATGATTCAGGGCTTATGATTGATGCTTTAGATGGTAGACCGGGTGTTTATTCTGCGCGTTATGCTGGTGAAGCAAAAAATGATGAAGCAAATATTGAAAAAGTGTTAGAAGAACTAAAGAATGTACCTGAAGAAAAGAGAACTGCACGTTTCTATTGTGCTCTTGCAGTTGCTATTCCAGGTCAAGAAACTAAAACCGTTTCTGGTACGGTTGAAGGTAGAATTTTAACAGCTAGACAAGGTGAAAATGGATTTGGCTATGATCCAGTTTTCTATGTTCCTTCTTTAGAAAAATCAATGGCACAGCTTCAATCTGAGGAGAAAAATGCGATTAGTCATCGAGGGAATGCCTTAAGAAAATTAAAAGAAACATTAAATCAAATTCTTTAAGAAGGAAGCGATTGCTGTGAAAGTACTAATTGTGAGTGATAGTCATGGGGATTCAAAATCTTTACTTTCACTAAAGGAAAAATACAAGAATAACACAGTGGCTATGATTCATTGTGGAGATTCGGAATTAAATAAAGATGATGCGGCACTAAAGGATTTTATTTATGTAAAAGGAAATTGTGATTATGATCGTGCATTTCCAGAGTATGCAGCTGTAAATATTGCAAGCTACCGTTTTTTTATCACACATGGTCATTTATATAATGTAAGAATGACATTGCAAAATTTATCATATAAAGCTGAAGAAGAACAAGCGAAAATTGTTCTATTTGGACATACCCATCAGGCAGGAAGCGAACTTGGAAACGATGGTGTGTTATATATAAATCCAGGAAGTATTTTGTTGCCACGTGGACGAAGAGAAAGAACATATGTCATTCTGGACATAAACGATCAAAATATAAAAGTAAACTTTTATGATCACGAGGGAAATTTTTTAAATAATTTATCAGCCTCTTACAATATGGATTAAAATTATGTATAATGAGTAACAGGGAGCAAAAATCTCCCTGTTACAAAAAAAGAAAAAAAGTTTTAAAAAAAGCGTTGACTTTCTGTTGATATGCTAATATAATAATACTTGTCCTTAGGAAAAAGGAACGAAAAAAACTTACATAACATGTCCTGGTAGCTCAGCTGGATAGAGCAACGGCCTTCTAAGCCGTCGGTCGGGGGTTCGAATCCCTCCCAGGACGCTTTTGAAAATTTAATGATTAATATAAAAAAGACGTAAGCACTTTGAAATGTTGATATATCAATATTTAAGGTGTTTTTTTATTTGTTTTTATACAATAAGAAATAGTGTCGAAAAGATAAGAGTTTTATTTTTTTACACATTTTTTACACAACGTTTTTTATGATTTAACCTGTCATATCTTCGAAGGTTTTAATTGTACTTTTTTCATCACGTGCTCTAAGTTCTTTAATAACTTGAGCATAATACGAAAGGGTAGTTTCAATGTTGCTATACCCTAGGCGTTCGGATACATAATAAATTGATACTTTTTGATATAACAGTACACTAGCATTTTTATGTCTTAAACCATGTATGCTTATTGGTTGTATATTTAAGTATTCCAGTGTTTTTTGAAGTAATGAATTCACATTATTATTACTAATTACTTTATATTTTGATGAAAGACTAAAAAATACAAGTTTATGAATGTTATCTGGCATCGTATCTATTAATTGTTTAAACAAGCGCATGGTTCCACTATCTATTTTGATTTTTCTATAAGATTGTTCGTTTTTAGGAGGGTCAAATCCTTCTTTCATCTTTTAAGTATAACCTCATGTTTTATTGATATTAATCTCATTTGATTTGAAGTCAAAATCATTTTTGGTTAACCCTACTATTTCTCCGAATCGCATTCCAGAAGTCAATCCAAGTAAGATAATATAATACCCTAATCCTTGTTCTAATCGTTTAATATCCTTTTGTAAAGAGTCATCGAAATTGCAAATGTGTTTTGGTCCTCATAATTCGCAATAATCGGTTAAAAGGTGGGTTGTTATGATAGGTAAAGTTTCAAATGAACAGATTCATAAATCCATTGAGGTTCAGAAGAACTTTTATAAATCAGAATAATTATTAAAAAATGGATACTTTAAAACATCAGGAATCATTTTTCTCAGTAAAATGGCTTAACTTTTTTATCTTTTAATTCATCTACCCCTAATTTTATTAGTGTGATAACAAAAATAAAGAAAGGGAAATAGCCACCTGAAAAATTATATATTTCTATGGTGATTGCAATAAATAATAGCCAAGGACCAAGAAACAATCCATAGATACCGTGTTCGGAAATTTTCTTATTATGCAGAATAGGAGCATGCTGAATAAAACCGATAAATATCCCACTGAAAATAAATGCGAAACCTAAAAACCATAATAATGGTAACCATTTATCTATTTCATGTAGGATCATGGAATTAAATTGTATTACTTCGTTTGGAATAGAAGTAATTATCTTATCTTGATCTTTAAATACAGATAAGAAATATTTATAAAATACATTTATCATTAGATAATAAAGGATAATCAGCCATATATAATGAGGTAGAATATAGAGATTTAGTTTATTTAGTAGATTGACCGCATATTTAGTGAATTCCATATTATCCCTCCTTTCTTGCATTTATCGTCAAAAAAACATAATTTTTACTACCATAATAAACATTGTGACAAATACTTAATGATAACGTAGAAGTAGCAATAAGAAGAAAATAAAAATGCCAGGAATTCTCCCAGCAGATTGATATATATAAATTATAACATGGGAGGATGCCGATGGAACAATTAGCCCTCTTTGCAGATATAGATGAAAAATATATACGCATTGTACTAGTAAGAGAGCTTAGGAATTATAAAGCCTTAAAGGTTCGATTAACGGTTTTGATTATAGCTTGTTTCCGGAAATAAGAATTAATGATTTGAAAGTGAATTAAAAGTTATTCAAATGGAAAGAGCGTTAGAAAACAGCTTAGATTATATCGAAAGACGTATAATCGAAATGAAATACTTAGATTCAAATGATTATACCGATTTAACCATCATGATGGATTTATGTATAAAAAAGGGTAAATATTACTCTAAGAAAAAGACAGCTATATACAATTTAGCAACAGCGCTTGGAAGAATTTAGGTGCTGTTTTTTTATTGGGTTTATAGATTAAATTTTAATTCCATTCATATCTCTCCCATTTTCGTAATATTATTATTTTCGACAAAAGGAGATAATTACCTTTTTTAAAATCACCTCATTACGCTAATTACTTATTATAATAGTTTTGGAGAACTCTTACCCCCTTGTCCCACACTGTAGCCGATTAGTAGCAAGTCAGAATATAGCTCAGGTTATGGAGCTGGTAGAGGAGAAATCATTACAGAAAAATATAAATGTCTTTGTGGAGATGGTATCGTCGAATATCAAAAAGATGATATTCCTGGATTTAGAGATAGGACTATTTTTTGTACGTGTAGTAAGTGCAGAGATGAATATGATTTTGGAAGAGGTACGGCAACAGAGATTAGTGCAATATAAGATTATCCAAGTTAAAGCATTCACTTGTGTGAGTGTCTTTTTATTTAAAGGAATATGTTCCCTTTTGTCGAAATAAGGAAACAAAGGGGTGTAATGATGGTAAGATTTCTAAGTTCTTTTGGATCACTTTTTGTTTTAATAAGTCTTGGATTAATTGTTGTTAATATATTTTCGACTAATACAAGCGGTTCAGTTATGGTAGCATGTTTGTTTGGTGCCTTAAATGGATTTATCGCAATAGCTATAGCTGAAATTTTGGATAAACTAAGAAAAAGAGAATAACGTAGTAATAAGTTGTATTGTCACAAATACGCCTAATTACTAAATAGGTAATGATTGTAAAATATCGAATCCTTACATTGAGGGAATAGATAATATGAATGTTAAAGAGCAAATTGATCTAAATGGAAAAAGGGTTGAGTTATTGGTTTAAAAAACTGCAGATGGTGATTATGTTGTAGCTGCAAACTTTAAGGGTGGGGTATCCTTAGCTGTTTTTCGTGATGATGATAAAGATAAAGCGAGTAAAGTATGTTTAGAAAGTTTAATTGAACAAGAGTTGATTATGAGAAAAACTGTTGAGGAGTATAGAAAAAGTTTAAGTTAAATAAAATATATTCTCGTTTTCGCATCTCTTTTGAGGTGCTTTTTTATATTAAAAACCCTATCTCATGACAGGGCTAAATAGATTTCTTCATACCACAGTTTCTGCATTCACGTAGAAAGATGGTGTCTTTTATTGAACTTTTAAAGTGTGCATTACCGCAGTTGTCGCATCTTCCAGATATCACATCTGGGTTAGTTTTATAATTATAAATAATTTTAGTATCATAAGTTCCGTATTTTTCTTCTTGAGACAAAGTTGATCACCTTCATGAATAAATTCGCTTTAATTATTGTAGCAAATATTCTTTTCTATCGAAAGTTGCACGTAAATATACCTTTTTGTAGAATTGAATCAATAAAAGGGAGGAAATTTGTTTAATGAGCGATTTTATTAGTTTACTGAAAAAACCTGTTGTACCTATATTTATTATTCTTATTTTATCATTACCAATTATAGCTAACTTAGCTTTATTTAGTTGGGGAAGTTCTTTAACTAATGGAAAATTAGATACATGGATAGGTTTTTTCGCTACTTATTATGGTGCAATTAAAGGTGGGGTTGTTTCAGGTGCGTTAACTTTGTTAGGTGTAAGGATTACTATTAAGTCAACTATGGATGTAATGCATGAAACTATAAAAGAACAACGACAAATTAGAGATGAAGACTTATTAATACAAACAAATAAAGAGAGATTGATTAAACTTTTTAGTCCAATAAATACATTAATTAATAATTTTCATTATAAGTATGGAGCACATGATTTTATAGATTTATCAACAAAAGAGCAACTAAAATTTATAAATTTTCTTGTTGAAAATGAAGTTTATGTAAATAGGGAAATTAGTATTAAAGTTGGATTTAGGTCAATATCTTGGACACCAAAAAGTTAAGTTTTAAGCAATTTTTCTAGCTGCTTCTTCCATAGCTTGTGGTGTTTTATATCCAATGCTACTATGAATACGTTTTCC
>NZ_CABKRX010000069.1 GCF_902374955.1 Bacillus massilioanorexius | reverse complement strand
TTTTTGCTCTGGAAAGAAAATAGCTTGAAGTATGCTTTAGCTAACGTGTCCTGATATTAGGAAGATAATGATGATTTTTCAGTAAATAAGGGTTTATTTTTTGGAGTGATTGACGAAAATGAATGCTTGAAAGGATGAGCAAGAATGATATTTATTTCGTTAGTTGCTTTCTTGTTGATATGTGTTGGAGCCATTGTATTATCAAATATTAAAATATATATCCATTATTATCACGGAAATGATAACGATCAATTATCCATTAAAATTAGAGGGATATTTGGGTTGTTTAGAAAAAATATAAAAATACCAGTTATTAAAATTAATCCAAGCTCCGGAAGTGTAGATTTTAGAGAAAAATCACAAAGTGGGGGTATTCATACACAAGAAGAAAAGAAGAAAACAATCACCTTAGAAAAAGTGATGGATAGCATAGAATCATACAAGGATTTTTTGGGGAAGATCTACAATGCAAAGCATATTATTAATCATTTTTTTAAAAAAATTAGGGTTCGAAAATTTACTTGGGAGAGTACCATTGGTACTAAGGATGCTGCTCTCACAGCGAAGCTTTCTGGTGTGATTTGGGGAGTAAAAGGGTTATTACAAAATGTACTCTATCATTTTTTTTCTGTGAATTGTATACCGTATTATAATGTTACGCCGAATTTTAACCAAAAGCTTTCTATTACAGACTTTCATTGTATATTAACTGTTCGAATTGGTTATGCTATTTTAACAGCTATTAAGCTGTTTCGTCATATTAAAAGAAATCAACATTCGATTCCAAATCAAGATCATCAGAATAAGAATGAATCGATATAGCAGGAGGAAATAGTATGTCTGAACATCCAATTCAAGGACTAATGAATACAGCAATGGAAAATATAAAAGAAATGATTGATGTGAATACCATTATTGGAGATCCTGTAGAAACACCGGATGGTAGTGTCATTTTAACGGTTTCAAAAGTTGGATTTGGATTTGCCGCAGGAGGAAGTGAATTTGCGAGTGGTGGAGGTCAAAGTAGCGGTGGCTCACATCAGCAACAGCAACAACATCAGCAACAGCAACAAAAACTCCCGTTTGGAGGGGGAAGCGGTGGTGGAGTATCAATTACTCCAATCGCATTTTTAATTGTCAATTCAAGTGGTGTGAAAATGCTCCATCTTGATGAAAATACACATCTGCTTGAAAAAATATTGGATATTGCGCCAGCAGCAGTTGAGAAGATTCAATCGATGTTAAATAAGAAAGATGATAAAAATCCAACTTCACAAACTTCTCAGTCAAAAATCGATTTAGAATAAATAAAGAAATGTTTGATAAATCTTTCGAATGGGAATAGTAATTTAATTGAAAAAAATAGAAAAAAAATATATGATAACACTATACATATATTGTAAAGAAATGGAGAGGATAGAATGGCGAGTATTACATTTAAAAACAATCCAGTTACACTTTTTGGGAACGAAGTAAAAGTTGGTGATAAAGCTCCAGATTTTACAGTTTTAAATAATGATCTTGCACCTGTTACACTAGCAGATTATAAAGATCAAGTAAAAATTATCAGTGTTGTACCTTCAATTGATACTGGAGTTTGTGACGCACAAACTAGAAGATTCAATGAAGAAGCAAGTAAATTAGATAATGTAAAAATTTTAACAATTTCTGTTGATTTACCTTTTGCTCAAAAACGTTGGTGTGCAGCGGCTGGAATAGATAATGTGGAAGTCCTTTCAGATCATAAAGATTTATCTTTTGGTAAAGCTTATGGACTTGCTATTGAAGAATTGCGCCTTTTAGCTCGTGCAGTATTCGTAATAGACCGAAATGATAAAGTTGTGTATGCTGAATACGTGAGTGAAGCAACTAATCATCCTAATTACGAAGCTCCAATAAAGGCTGCTCAAGAAGCATAATATAAATAGATAATAAATAAATTAGCTAATTCATTTCTTTTTGTTTTTTAAAAGAGATATGAATTAGCTTTTATTATGAGTAAACGAAAAGGAGTGGTGACGGTTTTTCTTATTGTCTAACCTTTTAACCTGCCATGCTCGGGTTATAATCTGATCCTTTACGGAAATCAAAAAGCGGATTTCCTATAAGGATCATGTTATACCGGTCGCATGTCTCCTTTTCTAAAAGTAAAATCTGAGGTGAAACTAGTTCTTAGAGCTAGAAGAAGTATTCAAAGATTGAAGAAGAATAGAAAAGGACCGGTGACGGTTTTTCTTATTTTAGGTACAATAGTAGAGGTAAAGAACGGAGGTTTTATTTTGAAATTCGAAAGTATTGAAAAAGCATTCCAACTACTAGATGAAACAGCAAATATAATTGAACAGGAATGTAATTGTACTTATTTAGAAGCACTTGCAGAAACAGCAGAAAATATATTTCATCAAGCCATTCTTCAAGAGGACGTCAGTGAAATGACAAAGAGACGCTTACTTAAACAGTATGATTCTGTGTCATTCACACAATTTGATTCAGAGACCATTCGTAAAGCTTATCAATTGGCTATCTTAAAAGGAATGAAAAAAAATACACAAGCTAATCATCAAATGACACCAGATTCTATAGGGTTATTTATAAGCTATTTAGTGCGTAAATGTATGGAGGGGCAAGAGCATTTTCGCTTATTTGATCCAGCTGTAGGAACAGCAAACTTATTATTAACGATTTTACAGCAATTTGATCGTGAAATGATTACAAGTATTGGAATAGACGTTGATGATTTATTAGTTAAGCTAGCATATAGTGGTGCGAATTTAATGGAATATTCAATTGAACTGTATAATGGCGATAGTATTAGACCGTTGTTAATCGATCCAGTCGATGTCGTGGTAAGTGATTTACCAATAGGATATTATCCTGATGACGAACGTGCTAAAGAATTTGACGTTAAGTCTGATTCAGAGGAAGAGCATACATATGCTCATCATTTAATCATCGAGCAGAGTGTACGTCATTTAAAAGATGGTGGATATGGAATATTTATTGTGCCAAATAGTATATTTCAATCTTCACAAGCAACGTTGCTACAGCAATTTTTGAAAAAGGATACATATATTCAAGGACTTGTAGCATTGCCGATATCATTATTTAAAAATGAGAATGCAGCAAAAAGTGTTCTTATTGTTCAAAAAAAGAAAGAAAATCTTCAACCACCAAAAAATGCACTTTTAGTTCAGTTGCCGAAAATGTCAGATGCTCACGCAATGCAAAATATCCTAAAGCAGATGGATCAATGGTTTAAAGAAGAAAAGCAAAAATAATTTTAAAAGCCTAATTCAAGAGTTAGACAATAATTTCTTGAAATTAGGCTTTTTTCTAATTTTGGGTATAGTACAGAATTATTATTGTTGTTATAATAGCGGAGTATGTACGCGTTGTCATTTTGTGAGGATACCTATAATACTAGATTTATGAGCAATTTAATTTTCTGAAATCTGTTTTAAAAAATGGATAAGTTTATTAATACAGTTTCAGGGAGGAGCTAAGAAATAAGTTTTTATAATTGGTTTATTTCTGGAATTTCTTGAAACGTAAATTTTTTGTTGTTTATAATGTAAAAGATAATAGTATTAAATAACATAGTTAAAACATGTAGTACATCATAGAAATGTAAAGATAAAGGAGTCGCAACATATGTCTAAAGTTATAGCAATTAACGCTGGTAGCTCATCTTTAAAGTTTCAATTATTTGAAATGCCGAGTGAAACAGTAATATCAAAGGGATTAGTTGAGAGAATAGGTCTTCAAGATTCTATTTTTACGATTACAGCTAATGGGGAAAAAATCAAAGAAATTACTGATATTCCTGATCATGAAGTAGCAGTAAAAATGTTACTTGAGAACCTAATTAAATATGGTGTTATTCAATCATATGATGAAATTCAAGGTGTAGGTCATCGTGTTGTACATGGTGGGGAAGCTTTTGAAGATTCTGTTGTTATTACGGATGAAGTGCTAGAGAGAATCGATCAATTATCTGATTTAGCTCCATTGCATAATCCGGCAAATGTGACAGGAATTAAAGCTTTTAAAGAAATCTTGAAAGATGTTCCAGCGGTTGCTGTATTTGATACTGCCTTCCATCAAACAATGCCTGAGAGCTCTTATTTATATAGTCTTCCATATGACTATTATAAAGATTATGGAATTAGAAAGTATGGATTCCATGGAACTTCACATAAATATGTCTCAGAACGTGCAGCTGAATTATTAGGAAGACCAATTGAACAACTTCGACTTATTTCATGTCATCTTGGTAATGGCGCAAGTATTGCAGCGATTGAAGGTGGAAAATCAATTGATACTTCAATGGGATTCACACCTTTAGCGGGTGTAACAATGGGAACTCGTTCAGGTAACATTGACCCTGCTCTTTTACCGTATATCATGGAAAAAACAGGACAAAATGCAGAAGAAGTTATTGAAGTATTAAATAAAAAGAGTGGATTATTAGGTGTGTCTGGTTTCTCAAGCGACCTTCGCGATATTGAAAAAGAAGCATCTTTAGGAAACCACCGTGCTGAATTAGCATTAGATGTATTTGCTGGTCGTATTCATAAGTATATTGGTTCTTATGCTACAAGAATGGCTGGTGTAGATGCCATTATTTTCACTGCTGGTATTGGTGAAAATAGCTCAGTAATACGTGAGCGTGTACTTCATGGATTAGAATTTATGGGAGTATATGTTGATCCTTCTTTAAATAAAACAATCGGTAAAGAAATGTTTATTAGTTATCCTCATTCTCCAGTAAAAGTAATTGTCATTCCAACAAACGAAGAAGTTATGATTGCTAGAGATGTAGTAAGATTAGCTCATATTTAAGAATGGAGAAGGTTAGTTGTAAGTTGTACTTATGACTAACCTTTTTTGTATTGGTTAGAAAAAGGCATTGTATGGGAGATTCCGTTCTAATCTTTTGATTAGATTTACTGGGCTTTTCTTTTAAAAATTTGCTTATGATATACTTATTTATATCGAATAGTAATCATGTTAGGAGTGATGGTATGGTACTAACAAGTCGAGAACAAAAAATACTAGAAGATTTAAGGGCTTGGGAGGAAAAGCTATATACATACGAAAGTAATGACTTTGCAGTACTTTATGAGAAGGCAATTCAAAGTAGTTTTGCTCTTTTACCTGAAGAAACACAAAAAGAATTTTTTGCAGTTCTTGATAATATGCTCTTTCACTTTCATGCGATAATCCAAGGCGCTCAATTTCAAATGGAGGCTCGTGACCGTATTTTAGCTTCTGCAAGAATTTTTCAAAATGATATTGAAGAAGCTGCTGATATGAAACTGTTAACGGCTGACCAGCTTAATTATATAGCGCAACAGCAAATTGCGAGACATCGTCTTTATTCCTTTGCTCAAGGAGGAATAAGTGGTATGGGTGGTGCGGTTTTAATAGCTAGTGATTTACCAGCAATAACAGTAATTAACCTACGACTTGTTCAATTAATTGCCATGTCGTATGGTTATGAGGTCAATACTCCAAAAGAAATGATGATTTCCTTAAAAGTATTTCAAGCAGGAACACTACCAAATAGATTGCAAAAAGTGGCATTAGAAGAGTTGAATGAAAATACCTCACATTCTGTAGAAACGTATTTTTACGATGGTAATGATGAAATTGTGGATACGAATTGGTTTGAACAGCCTATTAAACAGGTTATGAAATATATGCTAATCTCAATGTTTAGAAAGAAAAAAATTCAAGGATTGCCTTTAATAAGTATGGCGATAGGAGCAAGTAGCAATTATGCACTGACGAAAAGGGTAAGTGAATTTGCTCATAATTATTATCAATATCGTTTCTTAAAAGAAAAAATTAAAGACGTAGAATAAGAAAAAAGCCCATTTATAATTAAATGGGCTTTTGTGTTGTTTAGGCAAATCTTGAGGGTTATTTACGTATGCAGTTTAGAGGGAATAATCTTTGAATCAACTCAGCCGCTGTTATACAAAGGTGGTTTTCGTCTGTTATGTTGCCGATGAAAAAAAAGTTAGGAGATATAGGTGAGTTGAATTCCATTCCAGAAGTCTCGCACCGCATACTCCAATCGAACTTTATTTTACAACGAGCTTTCGTTATTTTGGCTACATATGTTTTTTTTCGGAAACTCCTTGGTGAGTACGATACCAAATCCATAAATCGTTAATGATTGATGCTAATTCTGCTATATCTGAATTAAGTTGGCAAGAAAGTGGAAAGTTTTCTTCATTATCTAGTTGTTGTTGCTTTTGATTTATTTGACTTTCTAAATATTTAATTCGATCAGGTATGCTTCCGCGGATACTTTCCCATTGGGACAAAATGATGAGTTGTTCTTCTTTTATATAATCATCCCATTCGCGGGTTAGGTTAGGTATGTGAATACCTAATCGATTATCATAGGTGAAAATATGTCCCTCCATACTGTTTCCTCCGTTTCTATTCGCTAATAGTAGTTTACTATAAATTGTTTTATTATTGTGAATACAATTCAATAAAAGTCTTTCTTTATTAATTATTCTAAAATTTAAGAAATTATATACAATTAGCTTGCAAAATCTAAAAAAAGCTGTTAAAGTAATATCAACATATTGAATAAAAATTTAATTTGGTTGTATTTTTATTCATAATACAGGAGGGTAATTACAGTGGCGAAAGAAAAAGTTGTTTTAGCATATTCCGGAGGTTTAGATACTTCTGTTGCAATTAAATGGATTCAAGAACAAGGATATGATGTGGTAGCGTGCTGTTTAGATGTTGGGGAAGGAAAAGACTTAGAATTTGTTAAAAATAAAGCTATATCAGTAGGGGCTATTAAATCTTATGTCATTGACGCAAAAGAAGAGTATGCGCAAGAGCTAGCTTTAATAGCTATGCAGGCACATACATTGTATGAAGGAAAATATCCTTTAGTATCTGCACTTTCTCGTCCACTAATCGCGAAAAAGTTAGTTGAAGTAGCAGAACTTGAAGGAGCAGTAGCGGTAGCTCATGGTTGTACAGGTAAAGGAAATGACCAAGTGCGTTTTGAAGTTTCTATCTCAGCTTTAAATCCAGATTTAAAAGTTTTAGCACCAGTTCGTGAGTGGAAATGGTCTCGTGAGGAAGAAATTCAATATGCAATTGATCATGAAATTCCAATTCCAATTAACCTAGATAGCCCATTCTCTATTGACCAAAATCTATGGGGAAGAAGTAATGAATGTGGTATTCTAGAAGATCCATGGGCAGCTCCACCAGCAGATGCTTATGACTTAACTGCAAGTATTGAAGATGCTCCAGATGTAGCTGATATTATCGAAATTACATTCGAACAAGGTGTACCAGTAGCTATTGATGGTGTTCCTTACAAACTATCAGATTTAATCCTTGAATTAAATACTCTAGCTGGTAAACATGGCGTTGGACGTATTGATCATGTTGAGAATCGTCTGGTTGGTATTAAATCACGTGAAGTGTATGAGTGTCCAGGAGCTATGACGCTAATTACAGCTCATAAAGAACTAGAAGATATTACTCTAGTAAAAGAGCTTGCACATTTTAAACCAGTAATAGAAAAGAAATTAACAGAACTTATTTATGATGGATTATGGTTCTCACCATTAAAAGATGCTTTAGTAGCATTCCTAAAAGAAACTCAGAAAACAGTTAATGGTGTAGTTCGTGTGAAATTATTTAAAGGTCATGCAATCGTAGAAGGAAGAAAGTCTGAAAACTCTCTATATAATGAAAAATTAGCAACTTATACAACAGAAGATGAGTTCGATCATACAGCTGCTGTAGGATTTATTTCATTATTCGGTTTACCTACAAAAGTAAACAGCATGGTTAACAATAAAAAGAAGGTGAACGCGTGAAAAAGCTTTGGGGAGGAAGATTCACTAAATCAGCCGAGGAATGGGTAGATGAATTTGGTGCTTCAATCTCTTTTGACCAAGAACTTGTTTTGGAAGATATCGAGGGAAGTTTAGCTCATGTAAAAATGCAAGGGGAATGTGGTATCCTTTCGCAAGAAGATGTAACAGCTATTACAAACGGTTTACTTACTTTGAAACAAAGAGCTGAAAATGGTGAATTACAGTTCTCAGTAAAGATGGAAGACATTCATTTGAATTTAGAAAGTATGCTTATTGATGAAATTGGTCCAGTCGGTGGAAAGCTTCACACAGCTCGAAGCCGAAATGACCAAGTTGCAACTGATATGCATTTATACTTACGTAACAGAACGAAAGAAATTATTGGGCTAATTACTGAGCTGCAAGCAGCTATATTAAATAAAGCAAAGGATCATGTTGAGACGATTCTTCCTGGGTATACACATTTACAAAGAGCTCAGCCTATTTCGTTTGCACATCATTTATTAGCTTATTTTTGGATGTTAGAAAGAGATAAAGAGCGTTTTACAGAAAGCTTTAAGCGTATTAATAAATCACCACTAGGTGCGGGTGCTCTAGCAGGTACAACGTTTCCTATTAACCGTGAGCTTTCAGCAGAGTATTTAGGTTTCTCAAGCATTTACGAGAATAGCTTGGATGCTGTAAGTGATCGTGACTTTATTGTAGAATTTTTATCTAATAGCTCTATGATGATGATGCATTTATCTCGCTTAGCGGAGGAAACCATACTTTGGTGCAGCCAAGAGTTTCAATTCATTGAGCTAGATGATGCATTCTCAACAGGAAGTAGCATTATGCCGCAGAAGAAAAATCCGGATATGGCAGAATTAATTCGTGGAAAAACTGGACGAGTTTATGGAAATTTGTTTGGTTTATTAACGGTATTAAAAGGTCTACCATTAGCATATAACAAAGATATGCAAGAAGATAAAGAAGGTATGTTTGATACGGTTAAAACCATTACAGGTTCTTTAAAAATCTTTGCAGGTATGATTTCTACAATGAAGGTTCGTACGAATGTCATGGAGAAAGCAGTGAAATCAGATTTCTCTAATGCAACTGAGCTAGCGGATTATCTTGCAAACAAAGGCTTACCCTTCCGTGAAGCACATGAAGTAGTAGGTCAACTAGTGCTAACTTGTATTAATCAAGGATGTTATTTAGCTGATTTATCTATAGAACAATTCAAAGAAGCGAATGCTTTATTTGAAGATGATATTTATGTCGTTTTACAGCCTTATGAAGCGGTGAAACGTCGTAATAGTGCTGGTGGTACAGGTTTTGCTCAAGTACAAGCTGCTATCGAAAAAGCAGAAGGATTATTAAAATAAGCGATAAAGTTGAAGCGTCTAAAGGTATATGGAAATACTTTTAGACGCTATTCTTTTGTTAATCTTGTTTGTCCATATTTTTGTTTGTAATTATTATTTAATAGAATAAAGAGGCTGTCTTATCGAGACAGCCTCTTTTTTATGTAAATCTTGCTGCAATATCTAGAAAGATTAGTTATTATTCGCCTTTTTCAGTACGTACAACCATTACATCGCATGGTGCGTAACGTGTAATATGTTCAGATACACTGCCGATAAGGAAGCGTTCAACAGCGTTCAATCCAGTAGCACCACATACGATTAAATCAATATTGTGCTTTTTAGCTAAATCTTTAGGGATTTTTACTTTTGGAGATCCATATTCAACTTCTACTTTAACTAGTTTTACCCCAGCTTCTTCAGCATGTTGTTTGTACTCTTCAAGCAATTCTTTAGCGTAAGATTCTGAACGTTCTGCCATTGTTCGATCATAAGCTTCGATTGTAGCAAAGTTTCTTGTATCAATAACATGAGCAATAACAAGTTCAGCATCATTTCTTTTAGCTATTTCTACTGCTTTTTTAAATGCCCATTCAGCCTCTTTTGATCCGTCTACTGCTACGAGTAGTTTGTGATAAGTTAAGTTCATAATAATTCCCTCCTTATATATATATTATAACAAAAGATGACAATTCTTTTGTGTATAATTAGCGAAAAAAATGAATTATCAATTAAATGGATTCTATTACGATAAAAAGAAAATAAGTTAGTATTAGAAGAAAATGAGAAATATTAAAGTGGAAAATATGAAGAGGAATGTTAAAAGAATGTATAAATAGGATAGAATACTGAAGAATGATATTCTTTAAAAGAGAAAAGAGTGACTACCTAATTATTAGTAGTCACCCACACAATTTTATTTTATAATTTGAAGTTCTTTAGGGTATTTCGTTAATACTTCATGACCATCTTTTGTGATATAAACATCGTCTTCAATTCGAACACCAGCGATTTCAGGTACATAGATACCTGGTTCAATCGTATAAACCATTCCTTTTTCTACTTTTAAGGAATTAGTTTCTGTTAGTGACGGATATTCATGAACGCTTATTCCAAGTCCATGTCCAAGACGATGTGGGAAATACTCTCCATAACCTTTTGAAGCAATATAATTTCTTGCTGCAAAATCAATTTCAGCACATGTAGCGCCTGGTTTACTTGCTTCCAAAGCTGCAAGCTGTGCTTGTAGAACTGTTTGATAAATCTCGTTCTGCTTATCATTAATATCATAGTAAGCTACAGTTCTTGTAATATCAGAGCAGTAACCTTCATAAACAACGCCAAGATCAAAAAGGACAAGGTCGCCTTTTTTGATTTTAGTATTACCTGGTGTGCCATGAGGGGAGGCAGCATTTTTTCCTGTTAAAACCATTGTTGAAAATGACATTTCACTAATGCCTTTTTTCTTTAGCTCATATTCGATTGTAGCGAGAACATCCATCTCTGTTTTTCCTTCTTTAATCTCGCTAACCCCTACTTCGATAGCATAATCAGCAAATTTACAAGCTTCTCTAAGTAAGTTTAATTCTTTTTCGTCTTTGATCATTCGTAACTGACGAAGTTTTTCTTCAGCAGATACAAAAGTAGGTGAAGAGAAATATGTAAGGATTTGTTCATAACGCTCTACATTCATGTGCTCTTTTTCAACTGCAACTTTTGTGATTTTTACGTTACGATTGTGAATGGCTTGTTTAATTAACTCCCAAGGATTTTCTATATCAGTATATCCGATTATGTCATGAATCCATCCGGAATTTTTTACATCTTGAACTTCCATTTTGGGGCAGATTAAGATTGGTTCATGTGCTGGAAAAACAGCCAGACATAGTAATCTTTCATGTGGGTCACTGTAGAAACTACTTAAATGAAAAACATTTTCTGTGGATGTAATAAAGGCAGCAGATAAATCTTTTTCTTGAAGCCAATTTTGCAATAGTTGTATACGATTATTCATTTTATTCCCTCCTGAAAACAGAATTCTATTTTGAGATTAACAGTATGTAAGTGGAAATGCAAATGGTTCTTTTATTTGAATTTTGGGTATTTTTATTATGAAATAAGAATGGAGATGAAAGCAATGAGAGTATCTTTTCATGGTCATGCAGTTGTTAAAGTAGAGACGAACAACAAGACCATCATTTTCGATCCTTTTATAACTGGAAATTCGTTAACGGATTTATCTATTGATGAGGTAAAACCAGATGTTATTATTTTAACTCATGGTCATAATGATCATGTGGGTGATACGGTAGATTTGGCTAAAAAGCACGGCTCTTTAGTCATTGCTAATTTTGAATTAAGTACGATACTAGGTTGGCAAGGCTTAGAAAATGTTCATGCAATGAGCATTGGTGGGGCTTATGAATTCGATTTTGGTAAAGTGAAATTCACACCGGCATTTCATGGCTCTGGTTATACAACGGAGGACCAGCAAATGATCTATTGTGGTCAGCCAGCTGGAGTTCTGCTCATGATTGAGGGTGTGACAATATTTCATGCAGGGGATACCGCACTGTTTTCAGATATGAAGCTAATAGGGCAGTTGCATCCTATTGATATAGCCTTTGTACCAATTGGTGACAACTTTACGATGGGACCAACCGATGCTGCAATTGCAGTTGAGTATTTAAATCCCAAAATAGCGGTTCCTATTCATTATGATACGTTTCCACCTATAAGACAAAATCCTTTAGAGTTTATATCACGCTTAACTAGAAATAATGGAGTAGTTTTACAACCAGGAGAATTTATTGATTTGTAATGTCATACATGTAAACAGAATATTTTAGAATTATATATTTCGTATTGACTAAAAGGCGGTTGAAGAGCATCTTTAGCTGCTTTTTTCTATTCATTATGATTCTTTTTACGATTGACGAGCATATAATAAATATGATTTTAGAATGGGGGGATTAGATGAAACAAAGATTGCTAATTTGTTTATTAGTTATTGGAGCAATGTTATATTATGCTCTACCTAAATTTAGTTTGGCGGGTTCGATGGAGGAAAGGATTTTTACGGTATCTTGGCTTACTTTTGCTTTGTTTGCAATTGCAGGAAATTTGGCAGGAATCTTATATTCGACAAAAAGAACGAATGTTAGAAATAGGAAGAATAAGCAATTTGAAAGAAAAAGAATGTACAATTATGAATAGTATAATTGAATACTAGGGCTCTTTACCTTTATAATGAAGAAAATGGTTATATGTAAAGGGTGAAGAGCTTTGGCTACAAAGCATGAACAGATTTTAAAATATATAGATGAACTCCCTATTGGTGAGAAGATTTCCGTACGTCAAATTGCTAAAGAATTGAGTGTAAGTGAAGGAACAGCTTACCGAGCAATCAAGGACGCAGAGAATAAAGGATACGTTAGTACTATTGAACGTGTCGGGACAATTCGTATTGAGCGTAAGAAGAAAGAAAATATTGAAAAACTTACATATGCAGAAGTAGTAAATATAGTGGATGGTCAGGTTTTAGGTGGACGAGCTGGTTTGCATAAGACCTTGAATAAATTCGTTATTGGTGCGATGAAATTAGAAGCTATGATGAGATATACAGGTGCAGGAAACTTGTTAATAGTAGGTAACCGTACAAATGCTCATGAATTAGCATTACATGCAGGTGCTGCAGTATTAATCACAGGTGGTTTTGATACAGACGATCATGTAAAAAAAATCGCAGATGAATTACAACTTCCAATCATATCAAGTAGCTATGATACTTTTACAGTAGCTACTCTCATTAACCGTGCTATTTATGATCAACTAATTAAAAAGGAAATATTATTAGTTGAAGATATTTTAACTCCTGTAGATTCAACGGCCTTTTTAACTTCAGGTGATACTGTTAAAAGATGGTTTGAGTTAAATCAAGAAACTACCCATAGCCGATTTCCTGTCGTTGATGAGAATCTAAAGGTTATTGGGATGGTAACATCCAAAGACGTTATGGGAGTAGAGCATCAAACTCATATTGAAAAAGTTATGACTAAGCACCCGATGACGGTTAACGGCAAAACGAGTGTAGCATCTTCAGCCCATACTATGGTATGGGAAGGAATAGAGATGCTTCCTGTAGTAGATAATCATAATCATTTACAAGGGATTATTAGTCGCCAAGATGTATTAAAAGCTCTACAAATGATTCAAAGACAGCCTCAAGTTGGTGAAACGATTGATGATGTTATTGCTACACAATTAGTTGTTGCTAATGGCAAAAGCAAAGGTGAAGAAGTTTATCGTTGCGAAGTAACTCCTCAGATGACCAATTATCTTGGGACCATTTCGTACGGGGTATTTACCACTATCGTAACAGAAGCAGCTAATCGTGTGCTTCGTTCATTCAAAAGAGGCGACTTAGTTGTTGAGAATATGACGATTTATTTTATCAAACCTGTACAAATTGATAGTCAGTTAGAAATCGTACCGAAAGTATTAGAAGTCGGTAGAAAATTTGGTAAGGTTGATATTGAAGTATTCAACGAAGGAAAATTAGTTGGTAAAACGATGATGATGTGTCAATTGTTAGATCGAAATTAAGTTCATGATACAATGGGCAGTCAGTTTTAATCGTAGCGATATTTCGATGTAGAGGCTTTAAATAGTGTAAGGGTGTCTTTAGTTATAAAAGACACCCTTACACTATTCTTGTGGGATTTATTATATGTTGCTTTTGATTTTACCTGAAATAAATAGGCGGAAATCTGTGAGATTTCTGCTAGAGAAGCGAGAAAGGCAAGAGTCCTAATTCAGGTCACAATTAGTGATACTGTTAATTTTTTTGAAATTGTTCCGCTTCTTCGATTGCTAATGGTAAGAAAAATTTGTATGATTTGAAGCCAGTATAACTACTTAAAGCGCCTATAATAATAAATATGGAAGAAATAACATAAGTCAGTGTTGTTTGGAATAAGAATATTTGGTTAATTCCAAATAATAATACGAACAGACCTAGAGCAATTGAGGATTTTGAAGAAAGCCATTTCTTTTCCATCGGCAATTTGGTACGAAAAAATCGTACTTTATAAAAACAATAGAAAGCTAGTGCTATAATAATAAGTGTAACAAGTACAGGCATAATTATAGTCCTCCATTATATGTATATTGTCTACATTTATTGTAACGATAAATGGTAAAAAATGCTACACTTATAACGTGAAGCATGAACTAGTGAAAAGAATGTTCATTCCTTGCAAATAATTAGACAATCCAATTAAATGTTTGTTCTCTCTAGTGAAGCAACTTTGTTTTTACTTCAATTTAGAAATTCTTAACGCCATTTTGAATGGAATAAAAAAACATTATATCGTAAGGCTGCTTTCTAAAAGCTAATTGGAGCAAAAAGTATGAGACTTTGTCAGGGAAGTGGAATAGGTGAGACTCTGCCAAACAGGTTTACGACTTTCCTGGTGGAAAGCAGATATCCTAGGGCAGAAAATGCAACCCCAACTTATGCTCATTACAAATTCATAGCCCATTAAGCTCATGACAACAGTCAATCGTAAAGAGTGATATAAATTAAATAAGAATGGAGTCAATTTATGAAAGCTACAATTTTAGAAACAATTAAACAATATGAAACAATAATTCTTCATCGTCATGTGCGTCCTGATCCAGATGCATATGGTTCACAATGTGGATTAGCTACTATCTTGCAAGCTTCTTTTCCAAATAAAAAAATATATACTGTGGGGAAAGAGGAAGAATCACTTCATTTTCTAAAAAGATTGGATACAATTTCTGATGATACATATAAGGGAGCATTAGTTATTATATGTGATACAGCAAATGAAGAGAGGATATGTGATCAAAGATATAAGCTTGCTGATAAATTGATTAAAATTGACCATCATCCAAATGATGATGTATATGGAGATATTATTTGGGTAGACACATCGTCAAGCTCAACTAGTGAAATGATTTATGAATTTTATTTATATGGTAAAGATAAAGGTTTACTAATTAATGATGAGGCTGCGCGTTTGCTTTATGCAGGTATTGTTGGGGATACAGGTCGCTTTTTATATCCAAGTACAACGGAAAAAACCTTTAAATATGCTGGCGAACTGATTCATTACAATTTTTCTAGATCTGATTTATACAATCAAATGTATGATGTAAATCAGAATGTCGTTCACCTGAACGGCTATATTTTACAAAATTTCGAAGTTTCTCCTTCAGGTGCGGGAAAAGTCGTCGTCCCTAAGAGCATTTTAGAGAAGTATCAAGTGAAACCATCCGAAGCTTCTTTATTAGTAAGTAATTTAGGTTCTGTCAAAGGAATCATTGCATGGGTCTTCTTTATTGAAGAAGAAGATAATATTCGAGTGCGCTTACGCTCTAAAGGACCTATTATCAATACAATTGCTAAGAAATTTAAAGGTGGCGGACATCCACTTGCTTCTGGAGCTTCTATTAACTCTTGGGAAGAAGTGGACCGTGTTATGGAAGAATTAAATAAAGCTTGCCAAGAATACACGAAATAAATAGTGTCTTAGAACATTTATTAATGAATAACGGGAGTGATGATTCGTCACTCCCGTTGATTGTTTTAAATTCTGATTAACGCTACTTCTATTATTAGTGTTGAAGAAAACATTATTTCTTTTACTTCAAACGTGTATTTTTTCTCGTTTATCTCAATCGTTTTGTTCTCAATTGCTTTCTTGATTAAATTTTTTCCTTTGTAAACTGTTTCTAAATCTTTTGTAATTAATGAGCTTAAATCTTTTCGGAGTGCTTCTTGCGTTTCTAGTCGAGACAAAAGGTCAATTTTATATTTTTTATAGTTTTCGATTGTAATTGTAATTTCTTGAATGGTAACGCTTTTTTCAACTTTTTGATTTAATGATTGAATTTCTTTTTTCCATATTTCTATTTCATTATTTAAATCTTCTATTTGTTGGTGTTGCTTTGTAATTTTTGATATTTGCTTTTCTTGCATCACACCATACATATAAAAAAATAACACCCAACTGATGATACCTCCAATTGCTATACCTGCAAAAAATCGTTGCCACTCTTGTCGAGAGGATAATATAGGCGGCTTCATGAAGAAATATGTCCTTGTGTTAGCCAACTAATAATAACCGATCCTGTACGAGCCCCTGCGAATGCTGAAAGAATCCACAATATTTGTTTGATAATATCAGCAGTTTCTCCGTTTAAAATTCCTCGTTCAAGACTGTAGACCGTATCGAATGTACCTCCGATAGCAGCAATAATGGCCCAAATGCGAATGCTTTCAGATAGTTGGTTTACAATTGTAATTGGTGGTTGATTCGTGAAGAAGGCTGATAAGCCACCAATTAATGAACCGCCTAATATCACACCTAATGCAATAAAAAAACTATTTATGAATACGGGAAAAAATGCTTCTTTCAATATGCTTCACCTTTTTCTATAAGAATTAATAATTGATTCATAGCGAATGTAGACGACTTAACTGAAAAGAATCAAAGATGATTTTTCCTTCAAAGAAATAACTGTTATATATTACATGTAAAGGACTTTCTTATTTCTTTTTATCCTTCTATTACTATATATGGACAACTTGTAAAAGGTATGCTTCAAACATGAAGGAAAAAACAGAACATATTTTCTTTTTTTGAAAAAAGATTCTATAATATAGGGAAATAGGTCAACGTGACTTATTAGAAATTTAGATAGGAGGGGTAAAATGAATTTTGTTCATCTCCACGTACAGTCTGCTTATAGTTTGCTATCAAGTACTGTTAAAATAGATGACTTAGTCATGGCAGCTAAAGAAAATGGAATGAAGAGCATTGCATTAACAGATCGAAACGTTATGTATGGAACGATTGCTTTTTATAAGGCATGTAAAAATAATGGCATAAAACCTATTATTGGTTTGCTAGCAGATGTTTTGCATGGAGAAGAAGCATTTCCTCTTCTTTTATTAGCGTGTAATAATACAGGTTATTTAAATCTATTGAAAATAAGCAGCAGTATACAAACTAAGTCAAAGTTAGGAATACCGTTGAAATGGCTAAAAGGATACAAAGAAGGACTAATTGCTATTTCACCTGGTAGTGAAGGCATTATTGAAACATATATTGAGAATAATGAACAAGAAAAGGCGATAGAAGCTTTACATACCTATAAAAATATATTTGATTCAAAACGATTTTATTTATCCATTCAAAATATGAATTCTTCAGAAAATCTTTCAAGTCATTCTATTATTGTCCAAATTGCCGAAGAAACAGGTACTCCTCTAGTAGCTACTAATCCAATTTTATATATGAAGCAGGAAGATGGCCTGGCATATGATGTATTAAAAGCTATTCAATCAGGTACTAAACTTCAAGGAGATTGGCAAAAGAATCAGGATGCAAAAGATTTTTCGTTTAAAAGCAGTAAGGAAATAGAAGGGCTGTTTAAAGATTTTCCTCAAGCTATTTTCAATAGCAGTATAATTGCGGATCAATGTAATGTAACTATTGAATTTAATAGAAGGTTGTTACCAAAGTATCCATCGGATATCCCTGCTGAAGAGCTTTTAGAGCAAGTATGTATCCAAGGGTTTAATGAACGTTATCCGAATGCTCCGAGCGCATATTATAAAAGATTAAAGTATGAGTTATCGGTTATAAAAAGAATGGATTTTAGTGATTACTTTCTAATTGTATGGGACTTTATGAAGTTTGCTAGGAAACAAAAGATTCTAACAGGACCTGGACGTGGATCAGCAGCTGGTTCAATGGTTTCATATGTATTGCGAATAACAGATATCGATCCGATGGAACATCATTTATTGTTTGAAAGATTTTTAAATCCAGAGCGTGTATCTATGCCAGATATTGATATAGATTTTTCTGATATACGAAGAGATGAGGTTATTTCTTATGTAGCAAAAAAATATGGAGAACTACATGTTGCTCAAATTATCACATTTGGAACATTTGCCGCAAGAGCTTCATTAAGAGATACAGGAAGAATATTTGGATTGAATAGCAAGGAGTTAGATACACTTTCTAAAATGATTCCAAGCCGTTTAGGAATAACGATTAATGAAGCTCTAAAAGAATCAACTAAGTTTCAAGATTATTATCAGGAAAGTGAACAAAATCAATTAATTATCGATATAGCTAGAAAGATTGAAGGGTTACCACGTCATACATCGACCCATGCTGCCGGAGTTATCATTAGCAACGTAGCTTTAACTGATACGATTGCCATTCAAGAAGGGCATGATGGGGTTCATTTAACACAGTTTCCGATGGATATCCTTGAAGAATTAGGTCTCTTGAAGATGGACTTTTTAGGTCTGCGAAATCTGACGCTAATGGAAAGAATTCTTCATGCTATTAGAAAAGATACTGGAAAAGCCCTGGATATTAAGCATATTCCTATGGACGACCCAAAAACTCTTCAAATGATGGGGAATGGTGAAACAGTTGGAATTTTTCAGTTTGAATCAGATGGAATGCAAAAGGTATTAAAACAACTAAAGCCTGAAAGATTTTCTGATTTAGTAGCAGTTAATGCTTTATATCGTCCAGGTCCAATGGAGAATATTCCAACTTATATAAAAAGGAGACATGGAGAAGAGAAAATATCTTATCTGCATAACGATTTAAAAGATATATTACAAGATACGTACGGAATTATTGTGTATCAAGAGCAAATCATGCAGATTGCATCTAAATTTGCAGGTTTTTCTCTTGGAGAAGCGGATATGCTGCGTCGAGCTGTGTCTAAAAAGAAAGCAGATGTTTTAGAAGAACAAAGACAATATTTTTTAAATGGAAGTATGAAGCAAGGGTACACAAAGGAAGTTGCTGAGCATATTTATGATTATATTGTTAAATTCGCTAATTACGGATTCAATTTAAGTCATGCTGTAGCATATAGCTTTATTGCTTATCAATTAGCTTATTTAAAAGCCCACTATTTCAAATATTTTATGGCTGCATTAATGACTAGCTCTATTGGTAACGATAGTAAGATTGTGCAATATACCAGAGAATTAAAGAAAATGAAAATGCCATTATTACCGCCGTCTATTAATAATAGCTTATATAGTTTTCAGTCTGAGAAAGAGGGAATACGTTATAGCCTAGCAGCAATTAAAGGTGTTGGTGGTACGGCTGTAAAAGAAATACTACAAGCTCGTAAGAACAGGAAGTTTAGTGATCTGTTTGATTTCTGTAGTAGAGTGTATTCCAAAGTTGTTAATAGAAAGGTTTTAGAAGCTCTGATCTATAGTGGAGCACTCGATGAGTGGGGAGAAAATCGTGCTACTTTATTAGCAAGCTTAGATGTTGCTATAGACCATGCAGAACTCGTATCGACTGATGACGATAGTTTTGAATTATTTCAAAGCACGGAATTTAATTTGAAACCTAAATATATCGAAATGGATCCAATTCCGCTTGATGCGATGCTGCAATTTGAAAAAGAAGTGTTAGGCCAATATATATCAAGTCATCCGGTTTCTTCATACGATAACCTTTTTAAATATTATGGGTCACATTCTCTTTATAATGTAGCTCAAGGAACTGAAGGGAAATATGCGATTGGAGTATACATAACAGAGGCTAAGACGATCCGAACCAAAAAAGGTGATGTAATGGCTTTTCTAACCATTACTGATGATAGTGGAGAAATTGAAGCAGTTGTATTTCCAACTGTTTATAAAAATCATTCTGCTGATTTGGAAAAAGGAAATATTATGATGTTTCATGGTTATGTAGAAAAACGAAATGGAAAAATTCAATTTATTGTACAAAATATCCTTTCAGTACAACAGTTACAGGAAATAAAAAATCATGCTTCTGAGACTCTTTATATCAAAATTGATTCTATGAATCAAAATAAAGAACAACTATTTTCTATCAAAAATACACTTAAAAAGTATCATGGCACGACAAGGGTAATGCTTTATTTTGAAAAAGAAAATCGAACGGTATTGCTTCCAATGTGGGATTGGGTAAAGCCAACAAACGCATTATTAGAACAATTGATGAAAATTGTAGATAGAAAAAATATAATAGTCAAAAACATTTAATCTTTACATCTTTAAAAGTTATGTTATAGTGAAATATATTAAATCGTGGTCTGACCACTAAAATATTTTGACAAGTTGGTTTGGCTTTGTTAACCCCCTTTTCAAAAAAATAAGGAGTGAAATTTCGTTGACTTTAAGAGAAAAAGCACTACATATGCACCGTATTAACCAAGGGAAACTAGAAACAGTTTCTAAAGTAGAAGTAAAGAATGGTGAAGACTTAAGTCTCGCTTATTCACCAGGGGTAGCAGAGCCTTGCAAGGATATTTATGATAAGCCAGAGATGGTATATGAGTACACTATGAAAGGGAATACTGTGGCGGTAGTCTCTGATGGTACTGCTGTACTTGGCTTAGGTAATATTGGTCCAGCAGCAGCTTTACCAGTAATGGAGGGAAAAGCAGTTCTCTTTAAAAGCTTTGCTGGTGTTGATGCATTCCCTATTTGCTTGAATACAACAGATATCGATAAAATCGTTGAGACTGTGAAACTTTTAGAACCGAATTTCGGTGGTGTAAATCTAGAAGATATTGCTGCACCAAATTGTTTTGAAATAGAAGATCGTTTGAAAAAAGAAGCAAATATCCCTGTATTCCATGATGATCAACATGGAACAGCAATTGTTACTGTCGCTGGATTAATTAATGCTCTTAAGCTAGCAGGTAAATCCTTATCAGAGGTAAGAATTGTAGCAAATGGCGCCGGAGCAGCTGGAATAGCTATTATTAAACTACTTTTTACTTATGGAGTAAGAGATGTTATTATGTGTGATTCGAAAGGTGCTATTTTTGAAGGTCGCCCATATGGCATGAATGAAGTAAAAGATAATATTTCGAAAATTACGAATCGCGATAAAATAGAAGGCAGTTTAGACGATGTTATTAAAGGTGCCGATGTCTTTATTGGTGTATCTGTTGCTGGTGGTTTAACTAAAGAACAAGTCCAAAGCATGAATGAAAATCCTATCATTTTCGCAATGGCAAATCCAACTCCAGAAATTATGCCTGAAGAAGCAAAAGAAGCAGGTGCGCTTGTGGTAGGGACAGGACGTTCAGATTATCCGAACCAGGTTAATAATGTGTTAGCTTTCCCAGGTATTTTCCGTGGAGCTTTAGATGTAAGAGCTACACATATAAATGAAGAGATGAAAATGGCTGCTGTAGAGGCTATCGCTAGCCTAGTATCGCCAGAAGAATTAGAACCAAATTATGTAATCCCAGGACCTTTTGATCCTCGAGTGGCTCCAGAAGTTGCTGCAGCTGTTGCGAAGGCTGCAATGGAAACGGGTGTTGCAAGAATTAAAGTAGATCCAGAAGTAATTAAAGAAAAAACAAAAGACCTAGCGATTATTGGAAAGTAGTGAAATGTAATTGGATAAACCAACAAAATCATCCTCTAAGGTCTATTTAGATATTGTAGAACAATTGAAAATGATGATAGAAGATGATGGTCTTATACCTGGAGATAAGATTCCTTCAGAACGAGAATTATCAGAGCGTCTGCAAGTTGGGCGCTCTTCTGTTAGAGAAGCATTACGTTCATTAGAACTTCTTGGACTAATTGAAACGAGAAGAGGCGAAGGAACGTTCATTAAAAACTTCCAAGAACATAAGCTTGTTGATATTTTAGGTAGCTTCTTTCTTCAAGAGCAAAAGGCAAAAGAAAATCTTTTAGAAACAAAAATGTTAATTGAAATGGATTGTCTTAAATTAGCTATTAGAGATGCATCGGATGATCAAATCGAGGAATTAATCGATTTTGTAACAAACCAAGACTTTGATGATTATGCTTTTTTTAAACGAATTGCTGCTATACATAATAATCATCTGCTAGAAAGAATTTGGTTAGCTATTGGAAGCTATCAAAATTCAATGACGACAAGATCTCAGGTCCATTTAAAAGAACCATATTTATTACTGTTATCAATACTAAAGCAGCGTGATGAAACACAGTTATTAAACACTTATATGAATAGCTTAAGAAATTTGTCGAATGGTTTATGACATAGTTTTACAATTTAATCAGAGTTATTACTGTACAATATAGGACATGCATAAATGATATGCAGGAAAATCCACGTAAAGGGGGCTTCCTCTTGCTTAAAGAGTTATTTTCTAAATCTAAAAAGAAGAAGTATGCTACTATTCCTTCAGAACGTCATAAGCAGGATGTTCCAGAAGGAATTATGACAAAATGTCCAGAATGTAAAAAGATCATGTATACAAAAGACTTAGTTAAAAACGAAAAGGTTTGTACGCATTGTGGTTTTCATCATCGTATGAATTCAAGGGAAAGAATTGAAAGTATAATTGATGAAGGAACTTTTCATGAATATGATAAAGATATGACTTCTGGAAATCCTTTGAACTTTCCTGGCTACGAGAGCAAAATTGAAAGTGATCGAAAAAAGACAAATATAAATGAGGCAGTTGTTACAGGAGAAGGTTTATTATCTGGCATTGAAGTGGTAATTGCTGTTATGGATGCTAATTTCCGAATGGGCAGTATGGGAACTGTGGTTGGTGAAAAAATTACTCGAGCAGTCGAACAAGCTCATAAGAAAAAAGTTCCTTTTATCATTTTTACAGCTTCAGGAGGAGCAAGAATGCAAGAGGGGATACTTAGTTTGATGCAAATGGCTAAAACAAGTATTGCTTTGAAGCATTTTAGTGAAGATGGAGGCTTATTTATTTCTATTATGACCCATCCTACAACTGGTGGAGTATCAGCAAGTTTTGCCTCTTTAGGTGATTATAATTTGGCAGAGCCAAAAGCGCTTATTGGATTTGCTGGTAGAAGTGTTATTGAACAAACGATTAGAGAAGAGCTACCTGAAGATTTTCAAACAGCTGAGTTTGTATTAAAGCATGGTCAGTTAGATGCAGTTATTTCTCGTACAGAAATGAAAGAAAAGCTAGCTACAATTTTAAAAATACATCAACCAGGTGGTGATATTCAATGGTTGGAGAATTAGAATTTGAACGTCCAATTACGGAATTGAGACGTAAAATTGATGAGCTTATTAAAATTACAAATGAAGCTGATGTCGATTTATCAACTGAAATAGCAAAGCTTGAGATTAGATTAAAAAAACTAGAAAATGACATATATGAAAATTTAAAACCTTGGGATCGTGTGCAAATCGCTCGTCATCCAGCACGACCAACAAGTTTAGATTATATTGGTCATTTATTTGAAGATTTCTTTGAGTGTCATGGAGACCGCTATTTTGGAGATGATGAAGCCATTGTTGGTGGAATAGCAACATTTCACGGTCTTCCAATCACTATAATTGGTCACCAAAGAGGAAAAGACACAAAAGAAAATATTCGTAGAAATTTTGGTATGCCTCATCCAGAAGGGTATCGTAAAGCACTAAGATTAATGAAACAAGCGGAAAAATTTAATAGACCTATTATTTGTTTTATTGATACAAAAGGAGCATATCCAGGTAGTGCAGCTGAGGAAAGAGGACAAAGTGAAGCAATAGCCAGAAATTTATTTGAGATGGCGGGTATAAAAGTTCCGATTATTAGTATTGTCATTGGAGAAGGCGGAAGCGGTGGAGCTTTAGCTCTAGGAGTTGCCGATCGAATCTATATGTTAGAGAATGCTACATATTCTGTTATTTCCCCTGAGGGTGCAGCGACAATCCTTTGGAAGGACTCAACTATGTCAAAAAAAGCTGCAGAAAGCATGAAAATAACCGCTCCGGATTTGAAAGAATTGGCTGTTATTGATGATATTATTCCAGAGGTAAAAGGTGGAGCTCATCGTGATTTAGAAGGTCAAGTTCAATTTATGAACGATATGTTAATCACGTCCTTAAAAGAACTTTTACAAAAAAATAGTATGTCGTTAATAGAAGAGCGATATAATAAATTTAAATTGATTGGACAGTATGAATCTACAGATTCATATATAGAAGTAAAATAAATTTGTGTGGCCATAGGGCTACACTTTTTTAGTGAAAAGTAATATTTAGAATTTTTCGCATTGTTACCATAAAATGTTGGCGTTATAGGGATATTATAGAAAAATAATAAAAATAAATTGAACATAACTACAATAAAAAAAATATATTGTTAATTCCTTCACATATTGGGTTTACTAAACGATAAAAGTCATTTAGAATGTATAGGCGTGAAGTGCAAAATCCTCCTCTGACAAAAACTTCTCATGTTTATTTATTCAAAGTTGTAAAGAACTATCATAAAAATTAGTGGTATGACAAAGGATAATTTTATAAGAAGCATGATTTTGTCGAAGAATAAAATAGGATGGTTGAATAGTACAAGTCAATACATAGTAAACCCGCTTGATATTATTTAGATTTACTTACTCCTATTAGTAAAGAAAAAAATGTTGAGGTGAGTATATTGAAAAGAATTGGTGTTTTAACTAGTGGTGGAGATGCGCCTGGTATGAATGCTGCTGTTCGTGCAGTAGCTCGTAAGGCAATCTATCATAATCTTGAAGTCTTTGGTATTTATCGTGGATACCAAGGCTTAATGGATGGAGATATTAAGAAATTAGAGTTAGGTTCTGTTGGAGATATTATTCAACGTGGAGGTACATCTCTTTTCTCTGCACGTTGTCCAGAATTCAAAACAAAAGAAGGACAATTAAAAGGGATTGAACAACTTAAAAAGCATGGCATTGATGCATTAGTTGTTATTGGAGGAGACGGCTCTTACATGGGAGCAAAAGCACTTACTGAACATGGATACCCATGTGTAGGTGTTCCTGGAACGATTGATAATGATATCCCTGGAACTCAATTTACAATCGGATTCGATACAGCATTGAATACAGTTATTGAATCTGTCGATAAAATTCGTGATACAGCTTCTTCTCACGAGAGAGTCTATGTTATTGAAGTAATGGGAAGAAATGCAGGAGATATTGCTTTATGGGCTGGTCTTGCAGGTGGAGCAGAATCTATTTTAATACCTGAAAAAGAGTATGATATTAATGATATCGTTGCGAAACTTAAACGAGGTCATGATCGTGGAAAAACACACAGTATTATTATTGTAGCTGAGGGTGTGGGAAGCGCTATTGATATCGGAAAACAAATTGAAGAGATGACTTCATTTGATACTCGTGTAACAGTTCTAGGTCATACACAACGTGGTGGATCACCAACAGCCTTTGACCGTGTGTTAGCCAGCCGTTTAGGAGCAAAAGCTGTTGAGCTTTTACTTGAAGGAAAAGGCGGACGTGCGGTAGGTATTGAAAACAACCAATTGGTTGATTACGATATTATTGAAGCGCTTGGAAAACCACATGTAATTGACATGAAAATGTATCAATTATCTGAGGAATTATCTATTTAATTACAAGGTTTCGTTAAACCATATTGTTGGTGTTTATGAATTGTCTTTAATATGAATGGCGAGTAAAACGAGCCTCGTTATAAAGGGAGAGGCTCGGATGCTTCCCAAAGGAAAAAAGACGTTGGATAAATACTAGACAAACAATCATGTCATTTAACAGAGCAAGTTGAAGAGATAGGTTACTTAGACCTAAGAATGTTAGAATTATTTTTTATAAATATGAAGGAGGCTATTTAGCCAAATGCGTAAAACTAAAATTGTATGTACGATCGGACCTGCAAGTGAATCTTTTGAAAAACTTTGTAGCTTAATGGAAGCTGGAATGAATGTTTGTCGTTTAAACTTCTCTCATGGAAGCCACGAAGAACATGCAGCACGTATCAAAACAATTCGTGAAGCAAGCAAAAAAACAGGTAAAAATGTAGCAATCCTATTGGACACAAAAGGACCTGAAATACGTACGAATGACATGGAAAACGGAGCAGTTGAATTAAAAACTGGTTCAAACATTATTATCTCTACAAAAGAAGTATTAGGAACAGCTGAAAAATTCTCAATTACTTATGCAGAACTAATTGACGATGTATCTGTAGGTTCTAGAATTCTTCTTGATGATGGTTTAGTTGGACTCCAAGTTACAAAGTTAGATAAAGAGAATGGTGAAATTCATACAGTTGTATTGAATGACGGAATTCTAAAAAATAAAAAAGGTGTTAACGTACCAGGCGTTTCTGTTAACCTTCCAGGAATCACAGAAAAAGATACACAAGACATTCTTTTCGGTATCGAACAAAATGTTGACTTTGTAGCTGCTTCTTTCGTTCGTCGTGCTTCTGATGTTTTAGAAATTCGTGAACTTCTTGATAATAACGGAGGACATCATATTAATATCATTCCTAAAATTGAAAACCAAGAGGGCGTTGATAATATTAACGAAATTCTTGAAGTTTCTGAAGGATTAATGGTAGCTCGTGGTGATCTAGGCGTAGAAATTCCTGCTGAAGAAGTACCTCTTGTACAAAAACAACTTATTAAGAAATGCAACGCATTAGGAAAACCTGTTATTACAGCGACTCAAATGCTTGACTCTATGCAACGCAATCCACGTCCTACACGTGCAGAAGCTTCTGACGTAGCGAATGCAATCTTCGATGGTACAGATGCAATCATGCTTTCTGGTGAAACAGCTGCTGGATCTTACCCAGTTGAAGCAGTTCAAACAATGCATAACATTGCTTCTCGTGCTGAATCAGCATTAAATCATAAAGAATTACTTTCAAAACGTAGTAAAGATAGTGAGCATACAATTACGGATGCAATTGGACAATCTGTAGCTCACACTACTTTAAATCTTGCTGCAGATGCTATCATTACTCCAACTGAGAGTGGTCATACAGCGCGTATGATTTCTAAATATCGTCCAAAATCTCCAATTATTGCTGTTACTTCAAACGATTTTGTTGCTCGTCGTTTAGCATTAGTTTGGGGTGTACAACCAATGGTTGGTCCAAAAACTACATCCACTGATGAAATGCTTGATTCTGCAATTCAAGAAAGCTTGAATTCAGGTCTTGTATCATATGGTGACCTTGTTGTAATTACTGCTGGTGTACCAGTTGGTGCAGAAGGTACAACAAATATGATGAAAGTTCAATCTCTTGGAAAAACAATTCTTAAAGCACAAGGAATTGGCCGTAAAAAAGCAACTGGTAAGGTAGTACTTGCTAAAAATGCTGCAGAAGCAAATGCAAAAGTTGAAGCAGGAGACATTTTAGTAACAATCGGTTCTGATAAAGAAATGATGCCTGCCATCGAAAAATGTGCGGCTTTAATTACAGTTGAAGGTGGATTAACTAGCCATGCTGCTGTAGTAGGTGTGAATAATGGAATTCCTGTAATCGTTGGAGCTGAAAATGCAATGACTGCATTACAAGAAGGACAACATGTATCTGTAGATGCTCAACGTGGTATTATTTCAGATGCTAAAGCTAGCATTTTATAGACTAAAGTAAAAAGTGGAAAGAGTGTCAAACAAAGCAATGCTTATGTTTGACACTCTTTTTTTATGGTATTAATGAATTTTATGATGAATTTTTATAATAATTAGTCATTCTCTCTTGCTATTTAGAAATAAAACGATAAAGGGTATAATAGTATTAGAGTGTAGGAGGTGACAGGTATTGAAATATTTTTTACTATTGTTTATTGTTATGCCGGCGTGTGAACTAGGAGTTTTATTATGGTCAGGAAAAACGTTTGGACTGTTGCCTACCGTATTATTCATAATAGCTACAGGGATTGGTGGAGCATACCTAGCGAAATACCAAGGGTTGGTTACTGTTCAAAAAGTTCAGCAACAGTTGAATCGTGGAGTAATGCCTGGGGAAGAGTTAATTGATGGAGTTTGCATTTTGCTTGGCGGTTGTATGTTAATAGCACCTGGCTTTATCTCTGATTTACTCGGGCTCTTCTTATTATTGCCTCCAACTAGAACGATGATGAAACCGTTACTAAAGAAACTTTTTTATAAAAAAATCGAAAAAAATACCATTACGATTATACGTTAAGAAATTCATACTTGTATGTAAAGTTTAAGCATATGATTATTATATGCTTAACGATAAACATTTTTATCAAATAAAAAACTAGCTAGGTAATAATATTAGCTAGTTTTTTTGAATGGAACATTTTTAACAGATAGAATGACATTCTATATTTTGTTTTCATCGCCCTTTATATAAGTCCAAATATCTTTAAATACATTACTTTTATGTAGCGTATTTAGAACAACTAATACGACTGGTCCGATGATTAGTCCTAAGAATCCCAGTAATTTAAAACCGACAAAAAGTGAAATGAGAGTAGCTAAGGGATCGAGCCCAATGCTTGAAGATAATACTTTTGGTTCCATGATTTGTCTTTGAACTATGACAACAATGTATAATATTCCTAATCCGATAGCGAGGCTTACTTCTCCTATAAATGCTTCATACAGAATCCAAGGAACAAATATGGTTCCACTACCTAAGTAGGGCAATATATCTACAAGACCAATAACTAAAGCGATTGTGATAGCATATTCTACCCTTAAAATTAATAAACCTAATAAAACAATAACTGTTGTAATAGAAACAAGTGTTAGCTGCGCTTTAATGAATCCAAATAAAGCCTTTTTTAAATTGAGTATGACTGCACCTGAACTTTCCTTTATTTTCTTAGGTGCAAGAGCATTTAAATATTTTTGAAGCCGATACCAATCATTGCTGATAAAAAAAGTAGCTAGGGCTGAAAATATGAGTACTGTAGCGGCATTTGGAAACCAACTTATTATGGTAGGAATGTTTTGAAAGAAATTTTGGATAAAATCACCAAGTGTATTGGCTATGGCTGTTCCAATATTTTGGATGTTTTGTATAATGGTATTTTGTTGGTCAGTATCTAAAGTGTTAAACAAACCTGTTATCTTTTCGTAAAATGGAATGAGAGTATTTGTTAACATTTGCTCACTATATTGAATGAGGACGTTCAATTGCCTTGGAACATGATTGCTTAAATAATTGGCACCTGATAATAATTCTGTGACAAGAAGAGTGATTAGTCCAGCAAAGATTGAAACTATGGCGATCATCGTAAGGAGCACGGAAACTGCTCGAGGAAAACGAATACGATGCTGAAGGAAGTTTACAATAGGATTAATCATAAAAGCAATAGCAAATCCTATAATGAAAGGGTATGTGACCTTTGCTGTATAAAAAAGAATGAAAGAAATTGCTATAATAATACAAGTAACAATAACAAATCGTATAAATCTATATATATTTTCAGGCTTCATGCCAGTTTACCTCCTAAATACTACATGTATACTGGACTTTTTAAATAAATATTACCCTTGTCTTTTATTTTGAATTAGTAAAATTAAATACAGATAAGAAGGTATTATATGATTTATACATAGGTTTTATAATGAACATTATTGAAAAATTCATGGATTCAAGAGAATTTTTGGGTCAATCAAGAATGGAAACGACATCACGAAATAGGAAAAGGACGAATAATATGACATCATTTTTATTTTTATTATTATTGTTAGGGGTAGCCATTGTAGCGAAAAATAATTCCTTAATAGTTGCGGTCGGAGTCTTATTAATCATTAAAGTGTTAGGTGTAGGAGATAAGATTTTTCCGTTTCTTCAAAGTAAAGGAATCAATTTAGGAGTTACTATTATTACAATTGCTGTCTTGGTACCAATTGCAACTGGAGCAATTGGATTTAAAGATTTAGGTGATGCTTTAAAATCCCCTTATGCTTGGATTGCTTTGGCCTCTGGGATTGCTGTTGCCTTATTGGCGAAAAATGGAGTGACATTACTTTCTTCAGATCCTCATATAACGGCTGCTTTAGTTTTTGGAACAATTATTGCTGTTGCTGTGTTCAAAGGTGTAGCAGTTGGGCCGTTAATTGGTGCTGGTATAGCCTATTTAGCTATGAAGATATTTAACCTTTTTCAATAAGGAAATTTTTATGGTTTTCGTATTGAGTTTAGCGAAATTGTATGATGAAAAAGCTTTTTTACAATAAAAAAAGAGAAACGTACTATCTTTGTTCGTTTTCTTCTTTTTTATTT
>NZ_CABKRX010000068.1 GCF_902374955.1 Bacillus massilioanorexius | reverse complement strand
AAGGCTGTTTCCTTTTTTATTGTGGTACTTCTGTTTCTACTTTCATTTCATCGTCGTCTTTATGGTAGGAAAGGAAACTATTGATAAGTGTATCTAGATGCACAAGATGTTCTTCGTATTCAATAACACCAGAAACAAGTGCCATCATATGATACAAATGAGGCTCGTCTTCCTTATCTACCTCTTTTTGTAGATCTAAGAAAAGTGTAAACAACTCTTTATTGCTAAGGGACTGATTTTTTTCGTAATTAACGGAAGGTTTGATTTTACGAATATACTTTAAATGAATTTGCTCGTGTTGTGTAATTAGAAAATCTAATTGCGTCTGAATGGTATGCTGAAAATTTTCTGGCATATGATGGAATTGATTTTCATATTTGTGAAGTTTTTTTAGTATATCTAGAGAACGTTTACTAGTTGCAATCATTTGACGATAAATAACTAATTTACGAGCTTTTGCACGTTTGTCTTTCTTAAAAAGTTCACGCTCTTCTTTATACATCATATAAACCTGTTCAATACCAATGATTTGCTCTTTTATTGTTTGGATATCGTTTTTAATATGTGTATGTTCAGATGCGTGTCTTGTACTTATTCGAATCCATTTTGTTATTTCCTCAGTAATACTTGATATTTTGAAATAGAGTTTGGTCTCGTATTTCGGTGGAAGAAATAATAGATTTACAACAAACGCAGAAAGTATGCCGAGCAATATTGTAAAAAAGCGTACAAAAGCGAAATCTAAGAAATCACCACTTTGACTTTCCATAATAGCAATGACTGTTACTACTGATAAAGTGATTGTATTTGAACTTTTGAATCGAACATTAATAATAATGACAAGTATAGAAGCGAGTCCTACGAAAAAGACATGATTACCAAAAAGTAATACGAATATAATTGCAATCACAGCACCAATCATATTTCCTTGTATTTGTTCAATTACGGTTCGATAAGACCTATATATTGTCGGTTGGAGAGCAAAAATTGCAGCAATTCCAGCAAAAGCAGGTGATGGAAATTTAAGAATTTGAGCTAATGCTAGAGATAAAATAATAGCAATTCCTGTTTTTAATATACGGGCACCAATTTTCATGTAAAAATGGTTCCTTTCTTCAATAATAATGATATAGTAAATGATAAAACAGATATTGAAAATCTTCTATATCCAATAAGTATACTTTTGTGAATTTATAAATGATTACATTTCTTACTTTACACCATTGCAAGCATTAATAAACAAACAATTATGTAATATACATGAGAAATAGATTTGGTGCAAGAGAAAGATTGTTAAATGAAGTGAATAAAAATTGAAAATGAAATTCTATTGAACATTTACAGCAAGTTACAAAAGAATATATGCAAAAAAACCATCTTTATGAGCCGATAATGATTAATCAGCTATAAAGATGGTTTTTATAATTTTTTATATAAGAATTTCTATTAATTTTAATTCATTGTTTCTTTCTACGTATGCTGGTTGGAGACATACAGGATGTAGGTTACATCGGCGTTGCCACATGAAGTGTGATTTGTAGCCGATATTCATGTTAGCTTATAAGCCGCATTTAGGAAGTTTAAAAGCCTTCCTCCCTGCAAGGATTATCTTATAGGCTCCCAGTGAGTTTGTTTAGAAATATTAAGATACCAACTCAACCAAAAAGGAGCGTTGACGTTTTTTCTTAATCACTCAGTTGAAATCGATGGGTCTGTTTGTTCTTTAGTAGGAACAATTTGAACGAAATGATCCTCAGCTTTTAGTAATAATTCAGTTATTTTTTTGGCTTCACTTTCTTGTCCTTGTTCTTGCAAAAGTGTTGTATACTGGGTTAGTAATACTCTTACATCCTCTTTACCAGAAGGCGATAATGGCTCTATGGTAACCTTTGCTCCGATAGCGATACGACGTGAAATTGCTTCTTTCGTTAACCCCATTTCAGGTTGAATACGTTGATAGATGACACCGCCCGTCATACCAGCACATGCCCAAGGTCCTATATCTCCTAATACAATCCCTCTACCATTTGTCATATATTCAAAAGCAAAGCCTTTGATATTAGAGTGAACACCAATATTTCCTTGTTCTTTTGTAGGAATTGGTTTTGTTACTTGACCACCAATAATCATATCAGCTCCTGAAAGTCTTATTCCGGCACGGGCATCTGCGTTTCCTTGAGCGATTAATAGTCCCTTTTGAGCACCGTAGCCGAATCCTTTTCCAACAGAACCATTATAATATTTTCCATCTTTACCTGGTGATTTAAAGATACCGATAATACCTCCAAATGCTGTTTTTCCAATACCATCTTGAGCTCCACCACAAACTTTAATATCAATCCCTGTACTATTATATGCTCCTAAACCATTACCAGGAATGGATCCATTTTTATACGATAAAGTGACTTTTGGTAGACTCATGTACGAGCCGTCAAGTCTTCCACGAACACGATGACAAGAAACTCGACTACCTAAAACTCTTTGATCAGAAGTAATAGAGTGATACTCTCTTGATTCATTCAGCTTCTCAACTGCATTATCTAAATATTCTGCACCTACTGCCAATTGTAATGAATTATTTTCAAGAGAAGCCGCTACTTCGTGTTGATTTAATTGGCCAATGTCTAATGTTTTCAGTAAGTATGTTAAGTCTAGTTGATTATTTCCTTTTATCTGTTGTAATAAATCAGAGCGACCAACAATCTCTTGAAGATTTTTAAATCCAAGACTGGCGGTTAATGTTTTCAATTCTTCTCCAAAGGCAGTGAACATATTCGATAGTCCATTGACTGCTAAATCGAATTTTCTTGGAACAAAACGTCGTAGTCCATGATCTTTTGCTTGTGCTTCGGTTTCAATTTGTGTAGCAATACCAACATGACAAGTATCTAGATGACAGCCACGACAAGTAGTACAGCCTACGGCAATCATAGATAAAGTTCCAAAGCCAATTCGATTCGCGCCAAGTAACATTATTTTTAGTACGTCATTTGCACTTTTTATACCACCATCCGCCCAAATCTCAACGTGATCACGTAATCCGGCTTCTAATAGAGCGTTATGTGCTGCTTTCACACCAATTTCAACTGGAAGACCAACATGCTGCAGCGCATGAATACGAGCAGCTCCTGTACCTCCATCGAATCCAGAAAGTGTAATAATATCTGCGCCTGCTTTAGCAATTCCAACTGCAATCGTTCCAATGTTTGGTACGACCGGTACTTTGACAGAAACTTTTGCTTGATCATTTGCGGTTTTTAACTCGTGAATCATCTGAGCTAGGTCTTCAATAGAATAAATATCATGGTTATTAGATGGTGAAATTAAGTCGGAACCAATGGTAGCATTTCGAGCAGCAGCGATTTTGGCTGTTACTTTTGAACCTGGTAGATGACCACCTTCTCCTGGTTTAGCCCCTTGCCCAATCTTAATTTCTAAGAGATTAGAAGAGTTTAATAACTCGGCATTTACCCCGAAACGTCCTGAGGCAACTTGTTGACCACGCGTTCTAGGATATTTACCTAGCATATCTTTAATTTCTCCACCTTCACCATTTAGACTAATCATATTTAAACGTTCAGCAGCTTCAGCGTAAGCTCGGAAAGCTACTTCATTCTGTGATCCAAATGACATAGAAGAAATAATGAATGGCAAACTATGTTCACCAACAGCTATAGATACTTCACTAGCAGATATGTTTTTTTCGCTAGTCTTAAATGATGTTAAATGGCGAATAGCAATTGGATTCATATTTTCTTGTTCATTGATTTTTTCACGATAGGCATCATAGTTTCCTGTTGAAGCTACTTCACCGATAGCTTTCCAGATACGAGGGAATAGGTTAAATTGTTTACCTACTCTTTCTTTTTCGTTTGTAAAATCTATAGCTCTTTGAATACTATCTTGTTTTAATGTTTCAAAATTATATGCCAAATCATTTGAACCGAAGAAGTTAATAATATTTAAAGCTTCAGCAATTTCATTATGCAAACCAATACTAGAGAATAATCTGCCATAGCCTCTTAGTTCATGAATTCCAATAGTTGAAATAACTTTTTCTAATCCTTTGGTTAAAGCATTGTAAAGATTTGTTACTGGTGTTACTTGGTCATCAGTAACCGTTAAGAACATGTAATATGGGCTAATTAAGTTTGCGCCTAATCCATATACTGTAATAATGTCATGCAATGAGCGAATAGAAGCTGAACGAAGTAAGATTGAGCAATCACGACGGTTTCCTTCTTTGACTAGTGCTTGATCTATGCTGGAAGTAATAATATGAGGATCCAGCCATAAATGATTAGGTTGGTGCACTGTAGCATCATCTAAAATAAGTAATGATTTACCATTCTTAACAGCATCTATAGCTTCTTGAGATAGTCTTTTAATAGCTTGTTCTATACTTTCATTTTCGGAAAAAGTTATAGAGATAAAATGTGCAAGTTGCTTTTCCTGGAAGTAAGCAACGAATGAATCATAGTTTGGTTGTTTAATATCTTTAGAGCATTCATATCCTATAGCTCCTTCAATTAATAAAGGTGATGATAGCTCGAATACATTTTGAACAGCTGTTTTCTCGAAAAGAGATGGTCTTTTCCCGATAATAGTTCGTGTTGAAAAGTGTTCTGTTTCACGGTCTCTATCGATTGCGGGATTTGTTACAACAGCAACACTTTCTTTTATGAAATCTGCAACATTTCTTCTAGAAGTACTAATAGCAGGTAGCGGTGAATCATGACCGAGGGAACGAATAGGTTCAACACCTTTTTCGGCCATTTGTTCTATGAGTTGAATATGCTCTCTCTCCCAACCCATAGCTTTATACTGCCCATTATTAATCTTTGATGGGTAAGTAGATGAAATAGTCTTTGGAAAAGATGGGCTTTCAAGACGTTTCCCATCTTCTAGTAGAGCTAAGCGATTATTGAAGCGATTAAAGACTTCTTCCTGATATTCAGGATATTCGAATACTTTAATATCATTTCCAAACCATTTTAAACCAATTTTTTCTCCTGGACCTATTGGTTTTGGTTCACCGCAATATTCAGATGAAGCAATGATTCCTGGTTCTGAAGAAAATAGATAGGATGATTCCGTTTCAATTTTCCATAATGGCCTTAAACCTAGAGCATCTACTGAGAAAACAGCTTCATCTCCAAAGCGAGAAATGATTCCTGCAGGACCTTGAGCGAAATGGCCCCAAGCTTCGCGGATATATGTGTAAAGATTTTTTAATTTATTAGGATAGTTTTTAATTTCATTTATGATTGGAGGGAATACGATATCTAAAGCTTCAAATAAAGAATATTCGTGTCTGCAAATGAATGTTTCTAAAGTTCTGCTTAAGTCTTGTGAATCACTACCATCTTTAACGAGTGGAATTCCAACCATTTTGGCCTCGTCGCGTAGTTTAGCTATGGTGTTAATTTCTCCGTTATGACCTAGTGCACTGAAGGGTTGTACACGGAAAAAGCTTGAAAGAGTATTAGTTGAATAACGATTGTGTCCTAAAGTCATTGTTGACGCTACAAGGGGATGAGCTAAATCATGATAATATTTTGGAAGGATATCTCCAGCCCCCATAACTTTGTATACAGCGTGGAATTGGCTTAATGATGCGATGTGAATCTGGTTGTTTTCTTCTATGGTATGAGTTAGTTTAAATAAGGTTTTGGATAATTCTTTCTGATTAGCGTTTTCACTTATACAAGCTACTTGCCAAAAGATAGGGTTTTCTTGAATTGCAATTGGGCCTAATGCGTGTGGATTATGAACTTGAGTACTTTCGAAAATAATAGTTAATCCTTGATGTAGAAATTTTTCTTTAATTTCTGTTTGTAATTTAGAGGAATCTGCTGTTCTGCTTAAGAAAAAATGTCCTACTACAAAGCCATCTGAATCAACAATATTTTCTTGAATACCAACATTTTGAAGTTTGTTTTTCCAGAGCAACCTAGGAATATCGATGTGAATACCAACACCATCGCCTTCACCGTTAATAAATCCAGCACGATGATTCATTTTGACAAGAGCATCAATGCAGGCAAATATATTTTCGCGCGTAGGAACTCGCTTTTTTTCTATACATGAAACAATTCCACAGGCATCGTGTTCTTGATTTTGAAAATTTGTAAATAAGCTTGGGCTCCATCGTTGAGTCATATTGATCGGCATGAATAAGGAATGACCTTATTTTGTGCCACTCACCTCCTAAAATATATTGTCTTTTAAATTTTTTAACAAAAGGAGCAGAATAAAGTTAGATATTGTGACTTTATCTAAAAATTCAAAAAATGAGCAGAAAAGTTGTAGCATAATAATATCATCTTAATTTTCAGAAATCAATTATTTATACAATAATATGGATAAATATTTTTTTGGTGAATTTGTGAATGCTTTTCTAGAAATGTAATATGTAAGCGGTTACACACTAAAGTGAAAGGAATCCTCAAAGCTAAAACCGCTTTGAGGATGCATAAATAATGTATAAAATTAACCTTTTAGCTGTAACTTTGAAAAGGTTATTGATTTAAGCTTGTAAAGCTTGGAATGCTTTTTCTACAGCTGAAATCGTATATTCAATATCTTCTTCTGTATGAGCAGTTGTTAAAAACCATGCTTCATATTTAGATGGGGCTAAATTAATTCCTTGATTCAACATAAGCTTGAAGAATTTAGCAAATGTTTCTCCGTCTGTATTTTCTGCTTGATTGTAGTTATATACTTTCTCTGTTGTAAAGTAGATCGTTAATGCGCCTTTTAGTCGATTGATAGTAATAGGAGTATTATATTTTTTAGCAGCAGATAAAATTCCTTCTTCTAGAATTTTTCCTAAGCGATCAAGTTCATCGTATACTCCTTTTTGTTTTAATACTTCTAAGCATGCGATTCCAGAAAGAATCGATGCTGGATTTCCAGCCATTGTACCTGCTTGATATGCAGGACCTAGCGGTGCGACGCTATCCATTATTTCTTTTGTGCCACCGTAGGCTCCGATTGGTAAACCTCCACCAATAATTTTACCTAACGCTGTTAAGTCTGGTTTGACATTTAGCAAATCTTGAGCTCCTCCATACATGAAACGGAATGCTGTAATGACTTCATCATAAATAACAAGAGCTCCTGCTTCATGTGCTAATTCATTGATTGCTTCTAGGAAACCAGGTACAGGCTCAACGATACCAAAATTACCTACGATTGGTTCAACTAATACAGCAGCAATTTCATTGCCCCATTTATCCAATGCTTCTTTAAATGGTTCAATATCGTTGAATGGTACCGTGATAACTTCTTGAGCAATACTTTTAGGAACACCGGCTGAATCTGGTGTTCCTAATGTTGATGGGCCAGATCCTGCTGCTACAAGTACTAAGTCAGAATGGCCATGATAACAACCAGCAAACTTAATAATTTTGTCTCTTCCTGTATAAGCTCTAGCTACTCGTATAGTTGACATAACTGCTTCTGTCCCTGAGTTAACAAAACGGACTTTGTCCATACTAGGGATCGCTTCTTTTAACATCTTGGCAAATGTAATTTCATGCGGAGTAGGTGTTCCGTAAAGTACGCCGTTTTCAGCAGCAGCTGTAATAGCCTTTGTGATATGAGGATGAGCATGTCCTGTAATAATCGGTCCGTATGCTGCTAAATAATCAATGTATTTATTGCCATCTACGTCCCAAAAATAAGCTCCTTTTGCTTTTTCCATTGTCACAGGTGAGCCTCCACCTACAGCTTTATATGATCGTGATGGGCTGTTTACACCTCCGACGATATGTTCAAGAGCTTCGGTATGTAGCATCTCTGTTTTGGTAAAATTCACAATTAATCCTCTCCTAATTATAAAGTCTATAAATTATTCATAATTTTGTTTATACCACTCCGAATGACGAAAGATTAAACTTCTATACATAGAAAAATGGAAGAAGTATAAGTGATGATAAACAATAATATGAATTTGGTTGGTTTGATTATCTATCAGCATGGGAGTATGACAAAGTAGATAATCACAATAGAAACCAATCGGTTTATCTACTAATCTCTGAGGAAGTATGCCCTTGCAGATTAAAGATTCACTTTATTGTACCATTATTAATCAGAAATTATGACAATTCATATAGGTTTGTAACAATATAGAAAGAAACAATTTTTGTAACTTCCTTTCAAGATTAAGAATTTTAGCAGTTAAGAATCATGATATTTTTTTCTGCTCATTTCATAAAAATGGACATAGCTGAGTAAAGTGTAATATAGGTTTGAAGTGAGGGATGAAAATGGTTTTTTATCTGCTGATAGCTGCTGTTATTTTTTGTATGATTATGAGTATTAAAGCTATTTTTACTCCAATAGAAGCGGGGACACACAAAGTATCGGTTACTCATTTTCTTTGGTTGATTTTATTGTATGGAACAATCTGTATTGGTTTTGCTTTGCTTTATTTAATGTTTGAAATGAAAGATATGAACGTCATATTAGATCATGGTCTCCAAATTAGCGGTAATTTTTTTTTAAAACTTGAAACGTCATTTTATTTCAGTGCAATGACTATGTTTTCGGTAGGATACGGCGAGCTCATTCCAATAGGTTTAGGAAGATTTCTGGCTACTATTCAAGCGTTTGTTGGATATACATTACCGGCAGCATTTTTTGTAAGGACAGTTATTGACTTTGAACACGTTAATAAATGATGATTCGTGGATTTGAAAGGAAAGCAATTATTTTGTACTCTATGAGTAATACGTATTTTTAATAGGAGGATAAAATAATGACTGTTGAAATAGGAAGTAATGTAGCGAATCTTCCATTACCTGCTAGTGATGGAAATGAGGTTAAGCTGTCTGATTATATTGGTAAAAATATTGTTTTGTATTTTTATCCAAAAGATATGACACCAGGATGTACAACAGAAGCTTGTGATTTTCGTGATTTTTATAAAGATTTTTCAGATGTTAATGCAGTTATAGTTGGGGTAAGTACGGATTCGATAAATCGACATGAAAAATTTGTTGAGAAATACCAACTACCTTTTGTCTTACTAGCTGATGAAAATCATCAATTGGCAGAAATGTTTAATGTATGGAAATTGAAAAAAAACTTTGGGAAAGAGTATATGGGAATCGAGCGTTCTACCTTCATTATCGATAAGAATGGAAATGTAGTTAAAGAATGGAGGAAAGTAAAAGTAAAAGGCCATGTTGAGGAAGCTTTACAATATATAAAAGAAAATTTATCTTAAAGGCTATTGTCATATTCATAAAATGAGCTTTTCCATATACTAAAAGAGAACAAGGACACCTCCTCAGATGTTTTAAAGCTCAATAAAAGGGTGTGATACAAAAGATGAGCTTTTGTATCACACCCCTTCTTTTATTAGTGTGTCGAAATAGAAAGGCTCATTCCATTTGTATCAGCAGCTTAAACGATGTGTTTTGGAAATACATATCGCTTGGATTTCCTTGAAATTTTTCTACAGATGTTAAGATTGTTAACTCCCGAGAAAAAAGAATGATTGTTTATCCTCGAATTTTTTTCGACGATTACTACACTTTTGCCTATGGATACAATAATGAAATTATTAACATTCAAGATATGATGATATGATTAGTGAAGATAATTGAATGAAAAACGTCTAAAAAAGCATATTTTTTAGGTGGAAAAAATAATGTAAATAAGGGGAGTGTTTTTATGAAAATTTATACGAAAAGTGGAGATAAAGGAACAACTTCATTGGTTTACGGACAAAGAGTGTCGAAAACAGATGTAAGGGTAGATGCTTATGGCACTTGTGATGAGGCAAATTCATTGATTGGATTAGCTCTTAGCTATATACGTAATGAATCATTTAAAGATAAAGAAGAAGTTGAAAAAGTATACCATAAAATCCAAACAGAATTATTTCATGTAGGTGCTGAACTAGCCACGCCTTCAGGTAAAAAGGTTCATTGGAAACTTGAAGAAGAGCATATAATAAATATGGAAAAGGTTATTGATGCATGGGACGCTCAATTGCCTGTATTAACGAATTTTGTATTACCTGGTGGTCATCCTAGTGGTGCAGCTTTTCATACTGCAAGAACTGTTATTAGACGTGCAGAGCGCTGTGCAGTTGCAATCGATCATGAAGTAAATCCATTAGTCTTGTCTTATCTGAATCGTTTATCTGATTTACTTTTCGTAACGGCTAGATTTGTAAATTATCAACTAAATTGCTCAGAACCTACTTTACATGATAATGAATAATTGACAAATAAGTGAATAAGAGATTACACTAATTATAAATATTATAAAGTAATAATATCTTCAAAATAAAACATTATTAAAAGGAGGTGCATGACGATGGCACATTTAAAAGAAGCATTGGATATTTTGAAAAAGTCTAGTGTTAGAATAACACCTCAGCGTCATGCGATACTTGAGTATCTTATTGACTCAATGTCCCATCCTACCGCTGATGAAATTTATAAAGCGCTAGAAGGTAAATTTCCTAACATGAGTGTTGCTACTGTTTATAATAATTTACGTGTGTTTCGAGAAGCTGGATTAGTTAAAGAATTAACTTACGGTGATTCATCTAGTCGTTTTGATTTTACAACTTCAGATCATTATCATGTGATTTGTGTAAAATGTGGTACAATAGTTGATTTTCATTACCCAGGCTTAGATGAAGTGGAGCAGCTTGCTTCGCATGTAACAGGATTTAAGGTATTTCAACATCGTATGGAAGTTTACGGAGAATGTCCAAGTTGTTTAGCAAAAGAGGCTCATTAAAAAGTTGGCGTTTATAACCGCCAACTTTACTAAATAAACAGAATATATATAATAATGAATTTTTTGTCTTTCTTAAATTAAACTTGCCATGCATGATAGCTCTTGCACGGCTTTTTTATTTGTATCATAGGTTTAAGATTTATCCATCTTTTCTTTTTCTATTATAGGAAGCTTTAAATTCTTTTCCTTCTAAATCTTTATCAAGTGTTAATGGTTTATTACAATACATACACATATCTACTCTTCCTAATATCTTCGTTACTTTTTGGCAGTTTGGACAAACTACCTGAACAGTTGTAGTTGATAACATTCCTATCCAAAAATAAACGACGGTACTTGCTATAATACAAAGTAGTCCAATTACCATAAAAATGGTCATTATTATAGGAGAATTTTTAAAAAAGACTCCTCCATACATGATAATAATTCCTATAAAAATTAAACTAAGAGCAAAAGTTCTGATTTTGTTAATTTTACTGGATCGTTTAGCCATTTTCATCCCCCTTTAATTAGTAAATATACCATAAATTGATAATTTTGGTTTAGAAATTGAATTTAGAAAACATTTGTCGAAATTTGTTGAAATTAAAAGCAGGAATTATAATGTTCATGTAGAAAACATTAAAACTAGCAAAACTATTTGGAGGGAATAAGTTATGGAGGATATATTACGCCCAATTTATCAAGAAAGGGCTAGTTCATCTGCTACTTTAGGGATATTGTTAATTGAGAAAAAAGGTTTTGATTTAGATATAACGGATTTTTTTGATTATGTATTGCTAGTAATTACTCAAAATGATGATTCTGAAATTCACGTAAAGCACTACTCTTATCTGGATAAAAAAGCAGCATTATACGTAGTATCTATAAAGCGAATAAAAGAGTGGCTCATGTTAGGAAGTAATAAAAAATTAACAGCATGGTTACATAATGGAAAGATCGTTTTTGACCGAAATGATAGTATTGCATCATTAAAACAGGAAATAATGGATTTTCCGTTTTACGGTAGAAAATTAAAAAAAGGCTTAGAGTTTGCTAAATTAATTAGACGCTATGAGGATGGAAAATCTTTTTTTGATAACGGTCATTTTCTTGATGCATACAATCATATAGTTCATTCTTTACATCATTTAGCACGATTAGAAATAATTGAAAATGGTTTCTATCCAGAGGTAACTGTATGGGAACAAGTTAAGCATATCGAACCGCAAATTTATAAGTTGTATGAAGAGCTAATAACGAGTGATGAGTCTTTAGAGAAAAGATTAGAATTATTATTTTTAGCGAGCGAGTTTTTAATCTATTCTCGTACTGAGGCGGGTTCACAACATTTATTAGAGGTGTTAGCTAGTAAAACAGAACCGTGGGCAATTTCGGAAATGTTTGATCATCCAGACTTGAAGCATTATGCTGTTGATCTTGTTGTTATGTTAGAATACTTAATTGATAAGAGGTTTATAGAAGTGTCTAATATTGAGACAAAAGGTAATGATATTTATCATAGGCAATATAAGGTTAAATAATATAATCTTTTTTTGAAAAAATTATTGACCGATAGTTAAAACGATGATAAAGTATAACAAGTCGCTAAGGTGTTGCGGCAAAATGCATATATCATCATGAAACTTACAATAAAAACTTTTTCAAAAGTTGTTGACAGTTTCAAGGGGTAGATGTTATATTAAAAAGGTCGCTTTTTCAAAAAAAGCTTAGAAACTTTTTCAAAAAAAAGTATTGACAAGAAACGAGCTGAAATGGTAATATTAAAAAGCTGTTTCGAACAAATGTTCTTTGAAAACTAAACAAGACAACACGTCAACGTTAATTCTAAATGAAGTTTCAACTTGATTGAAACAAACTATTTTATGAGCAAGTCAAACACTTTTTGGAGAGTTTGATCCTGGCTCAGGACGAACGCTGGCGGCGTGCCTAATACATGCAAGTCGAGCGAACGGAGGAGAGCTTGCTCTCCGAAGTTAGCGGCGGACGGGTGAGTAACACGTGGGCAACCTGCCTATAAGACTGGGATAACTCCGGGAAACCGGGGCTAATACCGGATGGTTCTTTT
>NZ_CABKRX010000067.1 GCF_902374955.1 Bacillus massilioanorexius | reverse complement strand
GTCCATAGCCTTTTTTAAGATTTCATTCTCTTCTTTTAGACGAAGTATCTCTTTTTGCATTTGTTTCCAATCGTTTGGTGTCACTTCTTTTTCATCAACTGTCGCAACAGGAGAATAGGTTTTAATCCATTTATAAATGGTGACTTCAGAAACGCCATATTCGCTACTTAATTCTTTCACTGGTTGTCCAGAACGATACAACTCGACCACCATTTTCTTAAATTCTTCATTATATTTTTGTTTCATCACGGACACTCCTTTTGTAAGCACATTTTATCGACTTAACTTAGTTGTGTCCATGGAAATATACTAACACCATATAATATCTAATGATTCTAGTATATTAAATTAGAGTAGTCAATCATCTATATTACTTCCTTTTATCCAACTAAGTGCGCCTATTTGAAAAATGTAATGTGAGTAGCTGTTAAATGTTATAAAAATTCATAACAGTTTTTTGGACTAATAAATATAAAAGCATTTTTTAAAAAATCAAAAAGGACCAGCTTCCCCCTAGCTGGTCCTTCAAACCCCTTTGCTTCCATTATCTATCTTTCTATTTATATAATATTTGGTTTGTTTTACACCAATCAATTATAAATTAAGTTACTAAATTAAGCGTTTTGTTTAGAACTTTCTTCTATAAGCATTGTTCCATTTTTTGCTAAATTGATATGCATAGAAAATGCTTTTTCAAGGTTATGAGGTGTATGTCCACCTAATGCTAAAGCTTCAGTGTAATATTCCCAAAGTTGATCTTTATACATTGGATGTACACAGTTCTCAATAATCACTTCAACTCGTTGTCTTGGCGCAAGACCGCGTAGGTCAGCATATCCTTGTTCCGTAACAATTACATCCACATCGTGCTCAGTATGGTCAACATGTGGTACGAAAGGTACAATTGATGAGATTTTACCGCCTTTTGCGATTGATTTAGTTACGAAAATTCCGATGCGTGCGTTACGTGCGAAATCTCCAGAACCACCAATTCCGTTCATCATTTTAGTTCCAGAAACGTGTGTTGAGTTAACATTTCCATAAATGTCTAACTCAAGAGCTGTATTGATTGCAATTAAGCCCATACGACGAATTAGTTCTGGATGGTTTGAAATTTCTTGTGGGCGTAAAACGATTTTGTCTGCGTATTTATCGAAGTTTTCGAATACTGTTTTTGTTTTTTCTTCAGATAAAGTAAATGAAGAACCTGAAGCAAATTTAACTTTGCCAGCATCCATTAAATCGAACATAGCATCTTGAAGTACTTCAGAATATACTTCTAAATCTTTAAACTCAGAATCTAGCATACCATCTAAAACAGCGTTTGCAACTGAACCAACTCCTGATTGAAGAGGCGCAAGTTTTTCTGTTAGATTACCTTTTTTAATTTCTTCACGTAAGAAATCTAGTAAATGATTTGCCATTTGTTTAGTTTCTTCATCTGGTGCTACCATTGCTGATGGAGAATCTGGCCAATCTGTAATAACAATTCCTCTAACTTTACTAATATCTAAAGCAATACCTTTTGAACCAATTCGATCAGAAGGTTTTTCAATTGGAATAGCTTTACGAACTCCTTGCTCTTCTGGTGTATATATATCGTGAAGACCTTCTAATGCGAGTGGTTGTGCTAAATTGATTTCGATAATAATGTTTTTGGCATGTTGTGCAAAAATGGCGTTATTCCCTACAGAAGTTGTTGGAATAAGCATTCCATCTTCAGTGATTGCAACCGCTTCCAAGATAGCAAAATCAATTCCGTCTGTAATTGTGTTTTGACGAATCATTTCTGATAACTGAGATAAATGAGAGTCAATATAATTCATATTTCCTGAGTTAATGCTTTTTCTCATAATTGGATCTGCTTGAAATGGAGAACGCTTATTAACAATTCCTGCTTCAGCTAAGATAGTGTCTACTTCTGCTCCAAGTGAAGCACCTGTAAGTACGTTAACTTTAAAATCATCGCCTTTTGCAAGTTTTACTAATGCATGAGGTACAGCCTTAGCGTCTCCGCATTTAGTAAATCCACTTAACCCTAACGTCATTCCGTTTTGAATCCATGATGCAGCCTCTTCAGCTGTTACAATTTTATCTTGTAACCGAGGGTCTCTAATACGGTCAGTGTTAGTTTTCATCTTCCATCCCTCTTTCATAAATAGTATGAATATTGTAACTTGTTTTGTTCAAAAGATAGACAAAAACGGATACGATTAGCAAAAAGAACGCTGAAGCAGAAAATACGAATGATAAAGTAGTAATTTTCAGAAAGATAGGAGTTTTCTGAAATAACTAGAGTAAGATTGGCTTACTGGAATACGCGTTCCATCTGTCATAGATAGGACAAAAGTTGAGTGCGTATCGGGATAGATTTCTTTTATTTGATTTACATTGACGATGTATGAACGATGACATCTTATAAAGGATTCTTTAGGAAGAATAAACTCAAATTCTTGTAAAGTATATTTATGTGTTCCGGTGTGTTGTTCAGAAATAACGAATGTTTTTCTTTCTTTAGCTTCTAGATAAATAACTTGATGAAAAGGGATTGGTACCCATCCATCATTTGATTTAACTGTAACAACTGCTTTCCCTTGAGTCATTGAAGGATAAACGGCTGTCACACAACCTTGAAGCTCTCCATCTCGATAAAATGGTATAGCTTCTCCATCATAAGGAATTCCAAAAACGTCCTTGTTAATAAATTCTGAAACCCTTTTTTGTGTACTTAAAGCTTTATGCGTAATGGTTCCTTTTTTAATCGGATCTCCAGGTTTAATCTTTAAATCGATTCTCTTACTTGGACGATAATAAATGTAATTCTCTTTATTGGAAACAACAATGGATATTTCATCAGAAAAAAGTTCCCCTATAACATTTAAAAATGAATCCACAGATAATTTATCCATGTTCCCCTCCCCTTTGCAAATAAATACTTACTATCTATTCTATTTTATTCTTTTTTTAATATAGTTTCTAATTATGTGACTTGAAAAAAACGTTTTTTTTCAAAATAGAGATTTAACAGACTTTTAAAAGGTGATTTGAAAGGTTGTATAGTAGATTTAGATATGGTATTCATTATTATGGATATACTTTTTTGTATTTTGGTGCACAATATTGTATCTCTATTTTCTCATATTTCCTTAAAGTTTACATTTTTCTATAAGAGCAACTAAAAAAATTCTTTTCTTTACAGTATATAAATAAAACAATCGGTAAAATCACAGAAAAATTATAGAATCGATGAACATTATGCAAGGAGAGCTTAGATGAAGAAAACTGATATATGCAAATGTGGTAGAGAGTTAATTCAAACTGATACAAAGCCCATATGGGTTTATTGTGAAAACCCGTATTGTGACTATGTTGTTATGCACGGCGATTGGTTAGTAGATCGTATTTTTAGAAGCTTTAGTCAAAATAAATTTGCTAAGGATGGACCGAAAAAAGGCTATTATTTGGGAAGTCCAATGGAGATTAAGATTACGGATATTAAAAAAAATTACAAGGAACGATAGATTGAGAAAGTCAATGGTTCCTTGTATATGAATGAAAAGACGTTGATAAAAATAGATTAGCTCCGAGAGTTAGTACATAAAGTCCTAAATTCTCGGAGCTAATCTTTCTTATGGAGTCATCTCCAAAAGCTAGCTTACATAAAGTTTACAGAAGTCGTTTGATCAGTAAATACTTTTGATTCTTTAGGCGTCGTTTCAGCAATTACTCTACCATTTCTTACGGAATATAGTACTTCCGCTTGAAGTCGTAATGCATGATAGCCATCCGTAGCGTTTAATACAATAAAGTTTGCAGGATTTCCTTCTGAAATTCCATATTCGTCTAGTTCAAGTGCTTTGGCACTGTTATTTGTAACGAATCGCAAGCTGTTTGCAATATCACTATATCCCATCAACTGAGAAGCATGTAATCCCATGTGTAATACTTGAAGCATATTGCCATTACCAATTGGATACCAAGGATCCATGATGTCGTCATGACCAAAGCAAACATTTAAGCCGTTTTGATCTAATTCTTTCACACGTGTTAATCCACGACGTTTTGGATACGTATCAAAGCGTCCTTGTAAGTGGATATTGACTAAAGGGTTTGCAACGAAGTTCATCTGGGCTAATCCTAAAACACGCATTAGTTTGTAAGTATAAGCGTCATTGTATGAGCCCATTGCCGTAGTATGACTAGCAGTAACACGACCTTGATAATCATTATGAATGGTTTCACGAGCTACTACTTCAAGATGACGTGATTGTTCATCATCAATTTCATCACAATGAATATCAATAGATTTGTCATATTTCATTGCTAATTTAAATAAGTCACGAATGGACTGGACACCGTCGTCACGTGTGAATTCAAAATGAGGAATACCACCGACTACATCAGCACCCATTTTCATTGCTTCTTCTAGCAATTCAAGTCCGTTAGGGAATGAGATGATTCCTTCTTGAGGAAATGCGACAATTTGCAAATCAACGAATTGTTTCATTTCTTCTTTCACTTCAAGCATTGCTTCTAATGCGATTAGTGAAGAATCTGTTGTATCCACATGTGTACGAACATGACCAATTCCATTGGCAATTTGCCACGTTAACGCTTTTTTGGCACGTTCTTTAACATCTTCTTTTGTTAAAAATTCTTTGCGTTCAGACCAGCGTTGAATACCCTCAAATAGTGTTCCACTTTCATTCCAACGTGGCTGTCCAGCAGTTAACGTTGTGTCTAAATGAATATGAGGTTCTACGAATGGAGCACTTACTAATTTCCCTTTTAAATCTGTTACTTCACAGTTATCATACTTACTAGAACCAGCTTCGATAATTTTTGAAAATCGACCATTTTCTACAATAATGTCCCATAATCCTTCTTTACCGAAAATTGAAGCATTAGCCCACGTTTTCATAATATATTTCTTCCTCCTCAGATATTTCAGATACGACAGATGTTTTCATTAATTTTACTGCAATGAAATAAATAGTTCCTGATGTTAATAGTGTATTTATTGGAGAAATACCAGGTAATGTTAGTCCTGCTATAACACCAGTAGCCCATGCTATTACGGCAGGAATATGAATATTCTTAATCTCTGCTTTTTCATAATTAATGTATGTTCTCTTTTGAACAAAAAAGTAGTCTACAATAATAATTGCACCAATTGCTGGAAGTGTAGAACCTAGGAAGGTTAACCAACTTACGAAGTTGTTATATAACCAAACAGCTAATATTGTACCTATCGTTCCATTAATCATAACCATAATTACTTTTGGCTTTTTAAACATTGTGGCAAAACCAAGCCCAGAGGCATAAAGTGCATTATCATTTGTTGTCCAAATGTTTAATCCAAGAACGAGAATAGCTGGTAAAATTAAGTTTTGAGTGATCATAACATCGAATATATCGTTATGACCTGTTGAAATTGTTCCAATTGCTCCAAATAAGAACATAAGAGTGTTACCTAAGAAAAAGGCAATAATAGTAGTAATAACAGCTTGTTTTCCTGTTTTAGCATAACGAGCAAAGTCAGGTGTTAAAGTTCCACCACTGATAAATGAACCAATTGTAATGGTTAATGCAGCTGCAATAGTTAGAGAAGAGCCTGGGGTATATGCTAATAGTGCATCCATTCCTCCCATGTCTTGTACTGCATTTCCAGCACTTATTGTTCCTAAGATAGCAATTGCCGGAACAGCAACCATACTTAAAATAGTTAATGCCTTCATTCCAAAGTAAGCTGTAACCGTCATAAGAATTCCAAATGTCACAACAAGTATAGCTAACGGTATACCGGATAATTTATGAACTGGGTATGCGAACATTCCAATACCAACACCGAACCATCCAACTTGTGTAGCACATAACATAAATGAGCTAATGTAAGATCCTTCTTTTCCAAATGAATATTGTGCTAATAAGTGAGTCGATAAACCTGTTTTAGCTGCAATATAGCTTAAAGATCCTGTAAATAACCCCAAAATAATATTTCCGAGTAAAATGATTCCCAATAGTTCTTTAAAAGTCAATCCTTCGCCTAGAGATCCACCTGCCCACATACTGGCAGAGAAAAATGTAAATCCAAGCATAACTGCTAACATTTTAATGAAGCTATTTCTCTTTCCTAATGGTACAGATTGAAACGAGTAATCTTTATCTTTTATTTGCATTGTTTTTTCCTCCCAAGTTTGATTAAGCTTGGTGAGCATAAAAAAACCACTTGCCCTTATGTGACAAGTGGATTTATGTTAGAAATAAACGTGTTTATCCTAAAAAATGATACACGGAATCTAAACAAAATTATCGCCCACCTTGTCAGCCTCTCTGGACTGTACTTAAAGGTATATACATTAAAACTATTGTTATATTAGCAAAATGTTTTTGGGAAACCAATGGTAATTGATAGCAATGTATGTAGGCGATAATAGTAGTATCTCAATTTTTCCATATATCATGCAGATTACTTTAATTTTACTTATAATTTGTAACTATTATATGGTAATTAAAAAAAGCTGATTCAAAGAAAGATTTTGAATTTGCAACTGTGGAGAAAATTAAAACTGTAAATTAACATCTCCATCATTAGCGATTACTTCTAATTTATTATTACTTGGATTGTTTTTTACGGCAGAGCCTTCATATTGATTATTTCCTACAGAAATGTCACCATATTTATTTACTATAGAATAACTTATATCAGCTTCATCATTATTTAGAAATAACTCTACATCTCCGTACTTCGCCACTATTTTTGAAGTTCCTAGTAAACTTCCATTCACTGCAATATTTCCTGAATTACTTTGAAGATCTAATCCATTTGTTTTTATTTGGTTTAAATCAATATCTCCGTATTGATTATTTAATATAAAATTCTTTGATGTCACATTTATAAAATCTGCATCTCCATCATGATTATTAACGTTTAGCTGATCATAGGATAGGTTATTAGCAGCAATATCTCCATACTGATTAATGATATGAAGGGTATGGCCTTTTACATTTTTTAAATCTACATCTCCATCATTTATATGAATCGTGAAATCCTTACTATTCACATTATTAAGTTGAACGTCTCCATAAAGATTAGCAACATTCATCGTTTTAGTTGTTATATCATTTAAGTCTAAATCTCCGTCATTTATATTGATTTTGAAAGAGTCGCTTTTTATACCATCTATAGATAAGTCACCATATTTATTAGTAAGATTAACATCTGAGAAACTGGTATCTTTTGAAATATAAAGTTTTATGTTTGTTTGAAAAATATTAAAATTTAAATTGAAATTCACTATAAACTTAGTTGGATTGCTTTGTTCTTTTAATAAAAGTGTCCCATTTTTTACTTCGTGAGTTACACTATTATCCGCATAACGTTGGATCTCTAGTTTGTATTCCGTTGATGGGATAATCTCAACGTTGGCATCGTTTAGTTCAGCTTGAATATTTGTGAAATCTGTTAATGTGAATGATTCGCTAACACGTTCTTTTTCTTCGAAAATTTTCAAGCCTTTACCATTGCTTACAATGGTGAGCTTTGCACCTGAAAAATAGCCAATTGAAGCAATAAGGAGACCGAAGACAATCATACAACTAGTGATAATGACAGTTATTTTTTTCATGATAGTCTCTCCTTTTTATTTGATGTCAATCTATCAAAAAGCTTCTTCATAGATTTTGCCAGTCCTCTACTAGCGCTTTTTACGACCAAAATTAATGGAGAAAATAATAATATACCTACTCCAGATGCTGTCATTCCAATACCTATAAAGAATAACGAGGTAGGGATATGCTGCGTAATTAGTGTAACGCCTCCTGCTATACTCATTAGTCCTCCTATAGTAAGAGCGATGTTTAAGCTAAAGAAAATAACGATAAATACAAAGCATCCAAGAATGCATAGGATGATAAAACAAACAATCAAAAGCGCTATTGGTATTGCAATAGGTGAAGCGAAAATGGCTAATAGAATAAACCATATCGCTGAAATACCTTTTTTGGTGGATTCAGGATGGTTGTGTAAATCTTTCACAGCATAATCGGCTAAGATTTGAGAAGCGACATGTGAGGGAGTTCCCAGCTTATCAATTGTTTCATCAACATGTTCCTCTCCAACGTCTTCGAAGTATTCTGAGTAATATTCTAGTGCGGCATCGATTTCTTCTTTTGGCAATTTTTTTAATTTTTGCTGGAGTTCATTTAAATATTTTTCCTTAGTCATCACCTAAACCTCCTAACAACACATGATCAATCTTGTGTTTATATTCATTCCATTCACTTACTAATTGTTCATATTTTAAACGTCCACTCTCCGTGATTTTGTAATATCGTCGATTTCTACCTTGAAATGGTTGATCATACGTAGATAAGTAATCTCCTTTTTGTAGCCTTCTCAATACGGGATATAAGGTTGACTCTGAAATGTCCATGACTTCACGAACTTGTTGAGTCAGAGAATAGCCATAGGCATCTTCTTTAGCTAACACTGCTAGAACACAGGCATCAAGTAACGCAGAACCAAGTTGAAATGCCATATTTCCACCTCCAAAGAATTACATTATATTAAAAATTATATTATATGTTGTATAGTATTATTGGTTATATTATATGGCGTATAATATTATTCGTCAACATACGAATAAAAACGCTCAAATAATAGTGATATTTATAGCATATTTTCTTCGTAGTTTTTGAAAAAATCCTAAGTTTATTTGAAAGTCACTTTTTAGAGAGTATTTGTTAGTTATCAAACGCAGTACATTTTCATTAATTTGAGTTTGCTATGATTAAAACAGGCATTTTACATATTACTTTGTCATCGTATGACACATATAAATACAGGGAATATGTGAAAGGAGGTCAGTAAAAATGAGTACAGAGATGATGCTTTCCTTAGTTCCAGGAAAAATTTATAGAATTGATCGTGGAGGTCCTGAATCAAGGATTGGAAGACTTGTAAGTGTTAAATCTGATTATTTTACCGTATTAACACAAGAAGATGACCTAGTATTCTATCAACCACACCATATTAAAAGTATTACTGAGAATACGAATCAAGGATTTCAGTTAAACTCTGATTTTCCTAGTAATCTTAAGTTTAGAGCACCTAGATGTTTTAATAGTGTTTTAGATTGCCTAGTAAATTATCAAGTAAAAGTGAATCGTGGTGGAAAAGAAAGTGTTGAAGGGCGTCTTGAGTCAGTAAGAAATGGATTTATTACGATTTCTTCTAATGATGAATCGATTCGTATATCTTTATTTCATATTCGGAATATTAGCTATGAAATGAATCAAGGTCGTAGAGGAAAAGAGGAAAGTGGCAATAAGCGAGAAAGTAAGAATAAGCAAGAATCGCGTGGACAAGCTAGAAATAGAAACAGAGATAGAAAGAAAAATAGATAATTTCATAGTTATTCTTTAATTTGTCGCTTCAATATTTTCTAGAAGCGACAAATCATTAATGGAATAAATGGACAAGTATAGAGTTTTTATATCTAGGTATGTATCATAAGAAATTGCTATTGAGTGCTGTTCGAGAACAGTTTCGGAAAGGAGGGGGGAAATATTGAATAAATTGTTTTCAACATTACTAGGAGAAGTAGTACAATTAGAACTATCTAGAAAAAATGTTGTAGTAGGAACCTTGATTGATTTTGGAAGTGATCTGATCGTTGTTTACAATGGAAATGATTATATATATATGCCAATTTTTCATATGAAAAATATAAAACTAGTTGAAAAAATAGAAGACGAAATAATGGCACCAATGGAGTTACCTAGTATTAGCGTGGATGAAAACTTATCATTAAGAAAAGCACTTACATTAGCAAAAGGTACGTTTGTAGAAATCTATGTCACTAATGAACAAACGTTACATGGATATATTACAAGTATTATGAATAACTATTTTGTTTTTTACTCTCCAATATACAAAACGATGTTTATAACGTTAAATCATCTTAAATGGCTAATTCCTTATAAAAATAACCAAAAACCGTACGGGTTAAGTAATCAAGACTTTCCACTTCAGCCAGCTTATTTAACATTAGCGAGAACATTTGAAGTTCAAATTGAAAAACTAAAAAATGAAGTTGTCATGTTTAACCTAGGAGAAAACAATAATGTAATTGGTAAAGTAAATAATGTTGAATCGAATATTATTGAACTACAAACAGCAAAAAATCCCCCAATCTATTTAAATATCCATCACATTAAAACCGTTCATAAAGCATAGGAAAGCGGAAAATAAATCAAAAAAGGGGTGCTAAAAAGTTTTGCTTTTTAGCACCCCTCATTTAATAGATTGGAATGGTGTATCCTTTTTTCAGTTTTACTATAATATACCTTGTGCCATCATAGCATCGGCAACTTTTAGGAAGCCAGCGATATTAGCACCGATAACAAGATTTCCTGGATAGCCGTATTCTTCTGCAGCTTGGATACTGTTGCGATAAATATTTGTCATAATACCTTGTAATTTTGAATCTACTTCTTCGAAAGACCAAGGCATTCTCATGCTATTTTGAGCCATTTCTAATGCTGATACTGCTACACCACCAGCATTAGCCGCTTTTGCTGGTGCAAAAAGAACTTGGTTATTTATGAATACCTCAACTGCTTCAAGAGTTGAAGGCATGTTAGCTCCTTCACCAATGGCTTTAACACCATTAGCAACTAGTACTTTAGCAGAATCTCCGTCAATTTCATTTTGTGTAGCACATGGAAGAGCAATGTCACAAGGGATTGACCAAATTCCAGAACAGCCTTCATGATATTCTGCATGCGGATGAATGTTTACATATTCTTGAATTCTTTTTCTTTCGACTTCTTTTAGTTGTTTTACCGTATCAAGGTTAATACCTTTAGGATCAACAACATACCCATTAGAGTCACTACATGCAATTACTTTAGCGCCAAGTTGACTAGCTTTTTCAATCGCATAAATTGAAACGTTTCCTGATCCAGAAACAATAACTGTACTACCGTTAAAGCTTAAACCTTGGTCTTTTAGCATTTCTTCAACAAAATATACTGTACCGTAACCTGTTGCTTCTGTTCTTGCTAAGCTACCACCATATCCTAGGCCTTTACCAGTTAACACACCTGCAGTAAAGTCCCCACGTAGTCTTTTGTATTGGCCAAACATATAACCGATTTCACGAGCACCAACACCAATATCACCTGCTGGAACATCCGTATCTGGTCCGATATATCTACATAATTCAGCCATGAAGCTTTGTGTGAATCGCATAATTTCTCGATCTGATTTTCCTTTAGGATCAAAGTCAGATCCACCTTTACCTCCACCGATTGGTTGACCAGTTAATGAATTTTTAAAGATTTGTTCAAAACCTAAAAATTTGATAATACTTGCATTTACTGAAGGATGGAATCGAATACCGCCTTTATAAGGACCAATATTACTGTTAAATTGTACTCGGAAACCACGGTTTACTTGAACTTTACCTTGATCATCAACCCAAGGTACTCTAAATGTAATCATTCGTTCAGGCTCTGAAATTCTTTCAAGAACTCCATTTTCCATGTATTGAGGGTGTTTGGCGAAAACAGGAATTAATGAATCGAAGATTTCTTTGACTGCTTGATGAAATTCACTTTCATTGGGGTTTCTTAATTTTACTGCTTCGAATACTTGAGCTACGTATTCTTCAGCAACTCGCAAAGCGTCTTGGTCAATATTCTTTAGTAAAGTAGTCATAATTTGCTTCTCTCCCTTAAATGAACGTAATAAAATAATATGATTTGGATACTTATAAATATCCAAGAACAAGCATAAAAATTCTATTAACTTAATTAGTATTTTATATTTTAAAACTTATCAAAACAATAAAAAAATTGGAGGTGCTATAACTTTTCTATTCTTTAGTTTGATTTGATGGAGTTTGAAAATCTTGTTTTTCATGCGTTTTTATAATATGTTCTAGCATTTTTGGTAATTGTTCGAAAGCAAATGGCATATACAGACGTTCTGTTTTTTTATGAGCATCACGTCCGACTGGTCCGACATTGAGGACAGGGGCCGTGAATTGAGCCATTTCTTCAAAAGGAATAGGATATACATTTTGATTACCTGGTGCGTTACTATGATATTTATTCATATCGCTGAGTGGTGCTTGAAGTGATACATAGCTCAAATCAGATATTCCATTGAAATATTCGATTGGCTTTAAATCATATCCAAAAGATTGTTTTGTATATTCTATTAACGAGTTTGATAGCTCGGTAATGGTTGGATTGTCGCCAGAGTATACAGCAGGGTAATATGGTGGTGCATAAAAAATCACCATCATTGGTGCTAATTCCTGACAAAGAATAGCTATTTGATCCACGATATGAATCACTTTTTCGCGATAGTCCACTATATTACTTTCTGTATAAGATTTTTCTAAATCAGCAATATAGGAAGCACTTGTTTTTTGACAAGCATATTCTTTTAGTTCTTCGTAGGAAATAACACGAATTTTGTTAGTATGAGAAGTAAGATGTAATGCTTGAAATTTCTTTTCGATAAATTTCTCCATTTTTTCAGCTGCTTTGTTTGCTATTTCTTTCATTGAAGCCATCACTTCAGCAGGATTTTTCTTCATTAACATTAAGTTATACATACTGACTGAACGATGTGGGATTTGCACTGAATATTCTTTCTTTAAATCTCTTTGCCATAGTATGGTAGGTGGTGGTGTAGATTCTGCGTTTACTTTTTCGCAAAACTGTTCATTCCATTCCATTTCTTGAGAAAGAACAGAACTCATCCAGGCAGCATTTATGCCAGAGAGGGGCTCGCCAACATGTGTTTCTTTTCCAAAGCAAAGAACACTTGGAAGTATTTTGCCAATGGAGCCAGTGTAGAAATAATGACCTAGATCTCCAGGTGTTTGTGTGAACATTGGTTCTGAATTTAAAAACAATGTATATGTTAATTCATATATTTTAGAGAGCTCTACTAGTTTAGGTATAGCTTCCCTCATTCCAACTGAATTTACCTCTTCATCTGGAACCGTTACTAGTAATAGGTTTATTTTCCATTGTTCCATAGAAGCTTTTTCGAGTAGGTGCATATGTTGCACCAAACCTAGCTTCATATCCATTGTCCCTCGTCCAAATAACCAATCTCCACTTTCTAAATCTTGTTGAGCATCAAAGGGAAGCTTTGCTTTTTGAACATGAAGTTCTTTTGTCAGTTCCAATGGCTGAAAAGCTAAATGCTTTAAGTCGCCATAATCTTCAACACTTACAACATCAAAATGGCTAATTAATACGACGGTTTTAGTTGCTTCAGGGTGTTGGTAAAGAGCCGTTGTGAATAATCTCCCATCAGATGTCGGATGGTTTTCAAGATGAGTTGGATTTTGTTGAAAATAAGGTATTTTCATAAGATGTTGCTGGATTAATAGTGGTAACACCTTTTCTTCATCAGATAATGTCACACTAGCAACAGAAACAAGTTCATAGAGTAATTCTTTTAACTTGTCAGTTGACTGTAATGAATTAGCATAATCCATGATAGCGGCTCCTTTTTAATATAAATGTTAGAAAAAAATAAAAATTCAAATTATTGTTTTATTTTACTAGTTTACAGCAAAAAAGCTTTTAAGAAAATCAAAAAGTAAAAATTTTTTTCGGGAATTTATTATTCTTAAAAAGAAAGCGTTTTCTGAAATGGGGCATTATCGAAAGAATGAAATGTTCCTAATAAAGGAAATGATAACATAGTCATATGAAAAAATGTTGTTTCAAACGTGATTACACGAGATGTTCAAACATTGTTCACTAAAAATTGCGAATTGAAAAGGGAGAGTTTATGTTATACTCCTCATTGCTATTTTGATATAACAATCAGTTGTGGGGAAGGGAATTTTGTTTGAAAAAATTAATCATTTCTAAAACGATTATATTTATTTTCATTATTTTATTTGTAACAGGTTTTCAAAGCGTTTTTGGTAGTGAAAATGCTTTAATAGCAGTAACTACAGTTGTAGCGTTGCTAATGTTTTTGGAAAGAGATTTAACGGTTCACCCTTGGAAATATTTGTTTTTGTTTATTTTGTTAAACCTTCAGCAAGGTATATTTGGATATATTTCAACTGTTAATATGTGGATAGGTATACCACTTAATTTCATTTCTATGTTTATTGTTGGTTACTTTTTTACATATAATCTGAAAAAACCTATTTATATTGCATTTGGTTTGCAATATCTATTTATTTTGACGACTCCCATAACGTATGATCAATTGCCGATGCGACTTTTATCTTTAGTAGTAGGGGCATGTATTATTATTCTTGTTCAGCTACTAGCTAATAAAAACAAATTATTAAAAGCTGGTAATAAACACATGATTACCGTTTGTGATCAATTAATAAAAAAAATAGAACGAATGGAAAAGAATGAAGTAGATGGAGAGATTAATAAATCAATAGAAAATGCCATCAAAGAATTTAGAAAAATTGTGTATTTCAGACGTTACAAAGGGTATTACCTAACGAATGAAGACAGAATAAAGTTGAAAATTTCAGTTTGCTTAGAAAAACTAAATTATATTTTCGATCGTTTTATAGAAGATAAGCACAAAATGGAACTACTGAAGGCATTAAAAGTTGAAATAGAGCATATTAAAGCTTATATTTCGAATGGGACTATGCCTGCTACGGAAATGAGTGCATTAAAAGAAATCAAGAAGATAAATAATAGTACATATATATATGAAATAATAAGTACTTTGGAATTTATTAATGAATTCTGGAAGACTGTTTATTCGATGGATAAGAAAGAGTTGAATAAAGTAGAAAAACTAATGGAAATTCCAAATGAATATAAAAGCTCTCATAATCATATTAACAATCTTAATCGTGATTCCGTTCGATATAGCTATGCATTTCGTTTAGGAATAGCCATTACAGCAACAGTTTTTATTAGTGATTATTTCGGATTTACTGAAGGAAAATGGATGGTGTTTACACTATTTTCTGTAACTCAGCCTTATTCTGAACAAGCTTTGTATAGATTTAGGGAACGAATTATTGGTACTTTAATGGGTGCAGTGATATTTATTGCTCTATTTAGTATCTTTACGGATACAACTACTAGATCATTTTTAGTTTTATTATTTGGTTATCTTAATAGCTACGCTGTTGCTTATCGAAACGTTGTATGGACTGTTACGCTTGCAGCACTAGGTACAGCAGCTTTAACAGGTAATCCAGAAATATTAACGATTAACCGTGTGTTCTTTGTACTTTTAGGAATAGCAATCGGTATGCTGGTAAATAAGTTTATACTACCATTTAGCTTGAAAACAGGAACGAAGAATTTGATAGATATGTATAGAGAAGCCTCGAAGCAGATGTTTAAAGAAGTATATAAATATTTAGATCAACGTGAAAATGCACATACTATCAATAATCTTTTTGCCGTTTCTACACTCATAGAAGATCGGATCTTATTAAATAATGAAACTTTAGAGCTAAAGGAATCTAAGCAATTTTTAGAAGAACAAAGAAAATTAAACCATGCCATTTATGAATTATTTTTACGAGTCCAACAAGCTAAAATATCTGAAGCGACTGTAAAACTAGTATTAGAAGATGTGGATAGAAAAATTAGTACAAGTACCGAGGACATTGATTGTATTGTACAAGAAATGAAAAAGAAGATTAGTACGTTTATAAGTGTAGAAGATAAAATTATTTTTACGGATATATTACGTATTTTTAAACGGTTTAAGAAAAACGTTTTAGTAGAATAAACTATATTTTAGAAGTAGCTAAAAAGTAAAGGATATCTTCTTATTAGGCTGCTTCTTTTTATTTTTACTGAATTTTTTAAATAAAAAGATATTTATCCACATTCTGTTGATAAATAGTGAAACATATTGTTGATAAAAAGGATGAGTATCTAGAGTTATTAACTGATTATTCACAAAATTAATAACATTGTGCATAACTTGTCCACAATTTGGTTTAATCATTATGTCATGTTGTATTATTAAAAAAAGAAAACTGTAACATTCAGGAATCAATCCTTTAATATTACAGCTTTCTTTTGTGAGATTATGTATTTACGAATTTATAGAATCGTTTTTTGGCTAAATCCACCTGCTTGGTCTGCTTTCTTGAATTCACGAGCATATAATACTTCTTGCGTACTTCTAAGCTTTTTCTTGATTTTTTCTTTTTTCTTCTTTTCCATGGTAATGGCTCCTTTTTGAAAAATTTGAATAAAGATTCATTCGAACTTGTAATAGCTTAAGCACCTACGAATCCAAATTCTTAATAGGGGTTTGCTTTTTGTCGCGTTACGCAGTTCTCTATTTTATTTTTTCCGTAATTTATAAAATCATACAAATTTATTGCAAGATATCATGCAATGCATCTTCTAAATTTGGAAATTCATAGTGAAAATGATTTTGAAGCAATAGCTCGGGTATAACCTTTTGACCTTCTAAAACGAGGAGACTCATTTCTCCTAGTCCTAGCTTTAATGCCAATGAAGGGACAGGTAACCAATGAGGCCTATGTAAGGTGTTTGCTATTTTCTTTCCAAAAACTTTCATATTTTCTGGATTAGGAGATGTAAAGTTAACTGGTCCATGAATGGTCGGAGTATTGATGCAAAAAAGAACGGCTTTTACTACATCTTTTATATGAATCCATGAGAGCCATTGATCTCCTTTTCCTATTGTTCCTCCAATGAAACATTTATATGGAAAAATCATTCGAGGCAATGCTCCTTCTTTTGCATCCAATACAACACCAAAGCGCATTAAAACAGTTCGAATAGGAAGTGAGGTAGCTTTTAGAGCCTCTTTTTCCCATTGATGAACAATATTTGATAAAAAATCTGAGGGCTGGCAAATAGAATGTTCAGTAAATAACTTGTTCAAAGATGTTCCATAATAGCCTATAGCACTAGCGTTTAATAATAACAGAGGTGGTTGTTCGAGTTTAGTAAGAATTCGATTGATTTCTCGTGTGGCTGTTATACGACTTTGAATTAAACTTTTTTTTCGATCAGATGTCCATCTTCCACTATTCAATGACTCTCCAGCTAGGTTGATAAATACATCTATTTTCTTTAAGAATTTTTCGGGCTCATCATAATCATTAAGCCATTGAACATATGTAATGTTTTCACTATTCGATTTATTTGAAGTATCTCTAGTTAAAATAACAACCTCATTATTCTCTTCTACTAATTGTTTTGTAATGGCTTTACCTATAAAGCCACTACCACCTGCTATCGCAATCTTCATGGAATTTCCTCCTCACACATTTATATTTATTAATAAGGTAAGAATAACTATCATTTTATACGTATTACGTTAACTATCTCCAATAAAGCGCTTCTCTTAAGTGAAAGACGCTCGACAACAAATATGATACATTTATATAGAGGTGACTTTGATGACCGTTATTACAAAGATATCTGTAGGTAAAAAAAATAAAAATCGTTACAATATATATATTGATCAAGGCAAAGGTGAAGAGTACGGATTTAGTGTAAGTGAAGATGTTTTAATAAAAATGAATTTAAAAAAAGGGATGGAAATTGATCAACTTGATGTTATCGAGATAGCTCTTCAGGAAGACATTCAAAAAGGCTTTTCTCAATCACTAAATTTCTTAGCCCATCGAATGCGTTCAGAGTATGAAATTAAGCAATATTTAAGGGAAAAAGAATACGAAGATCATGTCATTAAAGAAGTTGTACATAAATTATATCATTTGAAGTATTTAAATGATAAGGAATTTGCTAAAGCACTAGTAAGTACTCGTATAAACGCTGGTGATAAAGGACCTGTTATCATTTTACAAGAGCTTCGACAAAAAGGTATTTCAGATGAATATGCAGAGGCAGCTATTTTGGCTTACACAGATCAATTACAAATAAAACATGCGACGAAGTTAATTGAAAAGCTTGTTAAAAATACAAAAAATTATTCGGCTGTAGAATTAAAAAGAAAAATAGAGCAAACTCTCGCAAGGAAAGGATTCAATTCCTATATAATAGAAGAGTCCTTCGATCAAATCGATATTTCTCAAAATGAGGATCAAGAATGGGAATCTTTAATCATGCATGGAGAAAAAGCTCATAGGCGATATAGTAAATATATAGGATTTGAATACACTCAAAAAATGAAAAGTGCCTTATATCGTAAAGGTTTTTCTATCGATTTAATTGAAAGATATTTACAAGAATTCCAACAGGGGATAGGAGAATAAGAAATGGATGAAAAACGTTATAGTGCAATGACTAGATATGAACTACAGCAAGAAATTTCTCATCTTCATGAAAAAGCTAGAAAGGCTGAACAGTTAGGTATTGTTAATGAGTTTGCTGTTTTGGAGAGAAAGGCAATCTTGGCAAAATCATATTTATTAAATCCTGATGATTTTACCCCAGGTGTGATCTATTCCATTCAAGGTGATCCTGGGAGTTACTTTAAAATAGAATATATGAACGGTGTTTTTGCATGGGGATATCGATTGTCCGGGAATGGAAAAGAAGAAGGCATTCCAATATCTATGCTTGAAGAAGTACAAAATAAAAAAGAAGAATAAGCCATCATCGGCTTATTCTTCTTTTTATTTGCATGGCGTAGGCTAGTATACTCAATATTGATACTACGCCTTTGCTATGACCGTTTTCTTGCTTCAACTTCTAGAATGATAAGAGGCTGTGTCTGCATTGTTTGGCCGTTTACCTGAGCTTTTGCATGCTTTTTATTCGTCCACAAGCTGTGAAAAGGACTATTATAATCATGACGTTGATAACGCTTATTTACCATTAATATTCAACCTCCGAATCGATCGTTCAAATTTTGAATAATAATCTGTTCACGTAAATGTCCAGTTTCAAAAGGTAAAATCCAAGGAACTCTTAGTTATCCGTACGGTGTGATGAATGAAGCATACGTTCTTTTGGGTGCGTATTTATACTTCCATCAGCTCTTTTAGATGCATATTCAGCCTTTGCTCTGGGTTCTCCACTGAACCGATTAACTGCAGGAAAATTTCTCGCTTTGTTTCGAATAGCAAATTCCCCCTCAAGGAAAAGTAAAAAACAGTACGCGAGTTATGCTTTATCGCGTACTGTTATTATTGGTTTTTAACGTCGATTATATAGGCAGAAATTAATGGGAAGCAGTCTGAAGTTACCTCACACATGCGTCTTGTTAAATCTTCAGCGTAAAAGATTTAGCATCTTGTACTGAAGGGAACTGAACAGTGACAGTTACGCTTTAGTTCGTTGCTACTTTTAATTTTTTTCTTAATTTTTCTTCACTAAATACCCATCCGGTATAAGAATTAGTTATGGACAAATCTTGATCTAGTCTAACAATCGCTACAAAAGGATAATGTCCATTGCTTCTGTAACGTAGATCGATGAATCTAACTTCAACATAATCATCGCCTTCTTCCATTTCGAACCGAAATATTGGAGAAAAGGATAAAAATGCTGCAAGATTTTTATCATGTTTAGCTATATCTATAGCCGGATGGTCCGGTAAAGGAATTCTAGCAAAGGTATCTAGAATCGTTAATTGACCATTGTTCATGTGACCAACAATGTAATTTTTTTCAGTTGAGATAGCTACCTTCCATTTGTGATAGCGCATTGTTGGTGATAAAATAATTTTTCGAGCGTCTGGTATATTTTGCTTTATCGATGCTTTGATTGCTTTGTGTTCACGAATTCGAGCCACATAGTAACCGATAATGATAACGTAAACTAATAAAAATGTGCTTCCTGGATCAGCTCCGAACGCCCACAGAATTAACCCTGCTATATGAATTCCAAATATGAAAGGGTCAAATGTATTGATGATACCAAGAGCAATCCATTTTTGAGTTAATGGACGAAGGGCTTGGGTTCCATATGCGTTGAATATATCAACAAACACATGAATAAATACAGCCAAAAATGTCCAGAGCCACAAATGTAATAAATTGGCTTCTGGAATAAAAGCATATATTACAAATGTTATTAATAGTGGCCATAATAATACGGCTGGTATGGAATGAGTGATTCCACGGTGATTTCTTATATAAACGGCATTATTTCTCATTTTTAATATGGTATCTATGTCTGGAGCTTGTGAGCCAATAATAGTACCAAACATGATGGCTTGTGCTGTTAATGAGCTTTCAGCAACTATTGGATCTAAAGTTGCTAACGCTCCGAGTCCTATTCCCATTACTATATGTGTACCAGTATCCAATTGTCGCAACCTCCTTTAACAGAGCTACATAACATCTTTGCTTTTCAATCAAGTTTATATCTATATTTTATCGCATTTAATAAAATTTTTCGTCTTGAATTGAATTTATATACAAAGCTGACACTAAATTAAAATATTATGTGCTTTATTACTAGTATGACTATAATGAAATAATGTGAAAAAAATTTGTATGGAAAATTTTTTCCATTTTCTTGTAAAGTGGATGGATGACAGAAATTGATTTCTTAGACACTATTTTATTCCCTTTTTTTTTGAATTTGTAACATTTTGGAGGAACGATTTTGCATCAAATACAAGCGTTAGAAAATTTTGAGGTTGATGATTTTCAAGAAGATTTAATTACATGGTTTAGAAATGAGCAACGTAGTTTGCCATGGAGAGTAGATCAAGACCCCTATAAAATTTGGGTTTCTGAGATCATGCTTCAACAAACACGAGTGGATACTGTTATTCCATATTTTAATCGTTTTATTGATTGGTTTCCTACTCTGTATGATTTTGCTGAAGCTGATGAAGAAAAAATATTAAAGGCATGGGAAGGTTTAGGATATTATTCGAGGGTGCGTAATCTTCATACCGCAGTTAAAGAAGTAACTGAAAAATATGGAGGAACAGTACCTGATAATGTAAAGGATATCATGGGTCTTAAAGGTGTGGGTCCTTATACTGCAGGGGCTATATTAAGTATTGCTTACGGAAAACCTGAGCCTGCTGTGGACGGTAATGTTATGAGGGTGTTATCAAGGATTCTTCTTATAAAAGAAGATATTGCTAAACCAAAAACGAGAAAGATTTTTGAAGATGCGGTAAGAGCTCTGATATCACATGAAAATCCGTCTTTTTTTAATCAAGCATTAATGGAATTAGGTGCTTTAATTTGTACACCAGGAACACCACATTGTTTACTTTGCCCTGTTAATACGCATTGTGTTGCTTTTTCAAAAGGTGAACAAACTGAGCTGCCGATTAAAACGAAAGCTAAAAAGTCAAAGCAGGTTCATCTTATATCCGCTATATTAAAAAATAAAGAAAATAAAATACTTGTTCAAAAACGCCCGTCAAGTGGATTGCTAGCAAATCTTTGGGAATTTCCGAGTATTTCACTAGAGAAGAAAGTCTTAAATCGTAACGTTTATGAAGATGAATTTGCATTAAAGTATCAAAGTAGAATTAGATTATCTTCTGATAAATTCGTACAAATTCAGCACGTTTTTTCGCATTTAAAATGGAATATTGATGCATATATTGGCATCGTTGATGAAGAAATTCCTTTTGAATTAATGGAAGATCATCGTTTAAAATGGGTTTCACAAGATGAAATGAAAGAATTGGCTTTTCCCGTGCCATTTCAGAAAATGTATAAGGCGTATAAAGAACATTCTTCGTTTTCTTGAGTAGTTTTCTTGAGTAATTATATGTTGCTAGAACGAAAAAAGAAGAGTTTAATGTCTGATCTAAGTTGCTTATCTGAAGGTATAAGACAAGCCACGTTAGAAGGTGTAAACCTTTAAATTGGCTTGTCTTTTTTTCTTTTAGAAAGGAAGGTCTTATAGGCTACTTTTTAAAACTGAAGTTTAATTCAATGGTATAGATTGTTCATATTTAATCATAAGAAACTTCTGTACTGTGTGTATAATCTGCTTCATTTCGCTTCAGTCCCCCACGATTTTCGATTTCTTTTACAATTTGTAGATGAATCGATTGTCCTTGACTATTCAAATAAGGTACCATTTGTTGTAGGGAGTGATGAAAATATTGCAGCTCACTATCTTTCCAATCTTTTTTGGATAGCATGGATAGTTCAGTTAAATCTCTACCAACATACATAAATTATTCTCCTTAAAAGTGTAGTAATGATAGTATGTCTTATCGAAAGAAAAAAATGAGTGAATTAAAAAAAGGCCCTGTTGAAAGTTGTTGTTGGCATTCATTTCATCTGATGAATGAGAGAACATTGCAAGAATTTTGTCATGTGCAAATGTGTTACCAATTTTAACAGCATTCTTTAACAAGTCTAAAATAAGAAAGGTTGAGGAATATGTCTCAAAAGGTAGCTCTAGTTACAGGAAGTAGTAGAGGAATAGGAAGAGAAACAGCTCTTCGTTTAGCTAAAGAAGGATATGACTTAGTTATTAATTATGCCCGTAGCAAAACTGCGGCATTAGAAGTGGTGAAAGAAGTTGAAGCTTTAGGCAGAAAAGCTTTATTAGTAAAAGCAAATATTGGTGATGTTAAGAAAATAAAAGCAATGTTTGAAGAAATAGAAGCTACATATGGAAGATTAGATGTATTGGTAAACAATGCTGCATCAGGTGTTCAAAAGCCTATTTTAGAATTAGAAGAAAATCATTGGGATTGGACAATGAATATTAACAGCAAAGGTAGCATGTTTTGTGCACAAGAAGCAGCGAAGTTAATGGCTGCTAATGGTGGCGGTAAAATTGTAAATATTAGTTCGCTTGGAGCGATAAGATATTTGAAAAATTATACAGCTGTCGGTGTATCGAAAGCTGCGCTTGAAGCATTAACTCGATATTTAGCGGTGGAGCTAGCTCCTATGAACATTCGTGTAAACGCAGTTTCAGGAGGAGCTGTAGATACAGAAGCTTTAAAGCATTTCCCAAATCGTGAGGAGATCCTTTCAGAAGCAGCTAATACAACTCCAGCTGGTAGGATTGTTGAAATTGAAGATATGGTTAATACTATTATGTTTTTACTTTCAGAAGACTCTAGCATGATTTGCGGGCAAACCATTGTAGTTGATGGTGGTATTTCTTTATTAGTTTAACATTAATTGGCACTAGTTTAACTGTTATATTCCACTGCGCTCCTGGTTACATTAATGAGCGTGGAGGTGATATTAATGGCAAACAATAATAAAACACAATCAGGTACAAATATTCAACACGTTAAACAACAAAATGCAGGAGCAGCTGGTGCTGCTGGTTCAGCTAGCTCTGGACAATACGGTACAGAGTTTGCAAGCCAAACAGACGTAGCTCAAGTTAAAAAACAAAATCAACAATCTGCAGCAAAAAAATCGCAAGCTTCAGGAAGCTATGGCCAAAATAGCCAACAATAACGATTTTTTAACTGTTAGGTAAAGGAGCCCATTTTTGGGCTCCTTTTTACTTTTGATTAGGAAATTAGAAATTGATACTTGCGGATAACTTATTTTCCGAATATGTTTAGCACTAAGTGGGATGGAAAATCCTCTAGTGGTCCAAGAACAACCTTCAGGGTCGTTTATTGCTGGTTACAGCTGATTAAGGAACTTGTGCTTTTGTTCATTCGTATGAAAAAGGTATGCTTTTTCGGAATTATTATATTGATTTGTTTTAAATTACATATTTAATCGCTATAATAAATAGTAAGATAAATGGTTTAGTTAACAGAGTATAAACAATTGAATAATAGGGTCGATATGTGTTGATCAGAAAGTAGGGAGAAAACGATGATAATCCCCATGGAAGGAGAAAATATTCAAATCCACAGTTACAAACATAACGGACATATACACAGAGTTTGGGAAGATACCACTGTTTTAAAGGCGTCACAAAGTCAAGTGATTGTTGCAAATGATCGCGTACGAGTGACTGAATCTGATGGACGTTCATGGATTACGAGAGAACCAGCCATTTGCTATTTTCATTCTCAGTATTGGTTTAATGTTATAGGGATGTTAAGGGAAGATGGCGTGTATTATTATTGTAATCTTAGTTCTCCATTTGTTTGTGATGAAGAAGCACTAAAGTATATTGATTATGACCTAGATATAAAAGTTTTTCCTGATATGACTATACAACTGTTAGATGAAGATGAATATGAAAGACATCGACAAGAAATGAAATATCCAGATGTAATCGATAAGATTTTGAAGAAAAATGTTAATCAACTTATTTTTTGGATTAGACAGCAAAAAGGTCCGTTTGCAGCTGATTTCGTTGATTCATGGTACGAAAGATACTTAACTTACCGGTAAAAAAACCTGTTGAAATAACAACAGGTTTTTTCTTTTGCAATAGGTATAAAAGTTCGTTAATTTCCGCGCTCCAGGGAAATCTTTTATTAGAAAATAGATGTTACCCATTTTTTTGTGAAAAATAAAAAGGGTATACCTTTTCAATTATCTGTGTATCAAAAAATCCAATTGAAAAACAATATTGTTTTTAAAGGGGGAATGGTTATTCAGTCATTATTATTTGTTTTTTCTATGTTTTTAGTGAAAAATAAAGTAAGCCATTTAATTTTGGATAGCTAAAATTGAGAAAAAGGATGAAAAAAATGGGGAGCATTAGACGTTATCTGCATTGGGTAAAGCCATATAAGTGGCCAATAATAGGTACCATTGTCATTGGTATTATAAAGTTTGCAATTCCACTTCTTATTCCATTAATTATTAAATACGTAATGGATGATATTATTAACAACCCTTCATTATCAATAAGTGACCAAAAGGAAAAGCTGTTTTTTATTATGGGAATAGCCCTTTTACTATTTGTATTTGTAAGACCTCCTATTGAATATTATCGTCAATATTTTGCGCAATGGACTAGTAGTAAAATATTATTTGATATACGTAATCAATTATTTACACATTTAAATAAGCTCAGTTTTAAATATTATAGTAATACAAAAACGGGAGAGATTATTTCAAGGGTAATAAATGATGTCGAACAAACGAAAACGTTTATTATATCGGGATTAATGAACGTCTGGTTAGATGTTGCTACAATAATCATAGCGATTATCATTATGTTTACCATGGATGTGAAGTTGACATTTGTAGCATTAGTATTGCTACCTTTTTATGCTTTTTCCGTGCATTATTTCTTTGGGAAGCTTAGGGGATTAACGAGAGAACGATCACAGGCACTTGCTGAAGTCCAAAGTTTTTTACATGAAAGAGTTCAAGGAATGCCTGTCATAAAAAGTTTTGTAATCGAACCTCATGAACAACAAAATTTTAATAAGCAAAATCATAATTTTTTAGATAAGGCGATTAAACAAACAAAATGGAATGCAAAATCTTTTGCAGTGGTTAATACGATTACTGATATTGCACCATTATTAGTTATAGGTTTTGCGGCATATCAAGCAATAAATGGTGCTTTATCTCTTGGTACGATGGCAGCGTTTATTGGATATATAGAAAGATTATATAGCCCACTTCGTCGCTTAGTAAATTCTTCAACGACGTTAACTCAATCTATTGCTTCAATGGATCGCGTATTCGAGTTTATTGATGAAAAGTACGATATTGAAGACCGCAAAGATGCATTGGAATGTCAGAATGTTAAAGGAAATATTGTATTCGATCATGTACAATTTTCTTATGAAGAAAATGGAGCGAACGTTTTATCTAATATTAATTTAAATATCAAACAAGGTGAAACAGTAGCACTAGTTGGAATGAGTGGAGGAGGAAAATCCTCGTTAGTCAGTTTAATTCCAAGATTCTATGATGTTTCGGAAGGGACCATATTTCTAGACGGAGAAGATATTCGAAACTATAAGGTAAGATCTTTACGAGATAAGATAGGAATGGTTCTTCAGGATAATATTTTATTTAGTGAATCAGTTGCAACAAATATTTTACTAGGTAAGCCATCAGCAACAGAGGAAGAAGTAATCGCTGCAGCTAAAGCGGCAAATGCACATGAATTTATTATGAATTTACCAGATGGTTATAATACAAAAGTAGGAGAGCGTGGAGTGAAATTATCTGGTGGACAAAAACAACGAATTGCTATTGCACGTGTGTTTTTGAAAAACCCTCCTATATTATTATTGGATGAGGCAACTTCAGCGTTAGATTTAGAAAGTGAACACTTAATTCAAGAATCTTTAGATCTGTTAGCAAAGCATCGAACAACGATAATTGTTGCTCACCGATTAACGACTATAACTCACGCGGATCGCATCATTTTAATTGAACATGGAAAAGTAGTGGAAGTCGGTAGTCATGAACAACTTATGGAACGTCAAGGTAACTACTATAAGTTATTCCAAGTTCAACAGCTACAATAATAGAGGTTAAATAAAATTAAGCATATGATAATGAAGGGCACATCAGCTTTTATTAGAAGAATAATGTTGTAATATGAATCGTGGAGGCGTCCAGAAGTGATGGAAGATTACTTTTGAGACAGCCTCTTTTTTGTCTAATGTAAAGGATTGGTTAGAAATAAGAAAATCACAACTAATCATTTCACTTATCATTAGTTACTTTTTTTAAGTATTTTTTGAAAGCTAGAAGAATCCTATAAGCTAAAGTTTTTTTAGTACTATTTCTTTGATTGTATAAAAGGCTAAATAATGGTTAGCTTAGTTTTGCTTTTTGTATAAATATTATATTAAAATAATAGTTATTGTGTAATGAAGTATGAATTTTGTATGAAAATTAGGCTCATTAACTTAAATATATTAACGCTTTAAAAGTGTAAAGTATAAGGTTTTGTAGATTTAATATTTTAATTATTCAGAAAAAACTAGACGTTTGGAGTGTAATTATATAGAATGAAAATACTATAATGTAAATTTTGGTGAAAATGTATTATTTTAAAAGTGATTAGATTCGGAAGGAGTGAGTTTTTGAGTCAGACTCCAGTTTTAGAAGTGAATCAATTAAGAACCTCATTTTTTACAGGTGATGGAGAGGTACCGGCAGTAGATAATATTACTTTTTCAATAAATAAGGGAGAAGTTATTGGTATTGTAGGAGAATCAGGATGTGGAAAGAGCGTGACTTCTTTATCCATTATGAGACTGATTCCTCAGCCACCAGGGAAAATTGTTGGAGGAGAAATTAAGTTAAATGGAACAAATTTAGTAGATTTACCAGAAAAACGGATGAGACAAATAAGAGGTAATGATGTAGCTATGATCTTCCAGGAGCCAATGACCTCTCTCAATCCTTTATTTACGGTTGGGAATCAACTAATAGAAGCGATTCGATTACATCGTAAAATAACAAAAAAGGAAGCATTTCAGCAAAGTGTAGAAATGCTGAAGTTAGTTGGACTACCACGTGCAGAGCAAATTATGAAAGAATATCCTCACCAATTATCTGGAGGGATGAGACAAAGGGTTATGATCGCTATGTCGTTGTCTTGTCATCCACGTCTATTAATAGCAGACGAACCGACCACAGCTTTAGATGTAACCATTCAGGCTCAAATATTAGAATTAATGAAAGATTTAAATAAGAAACTTGAAACATCAATTATTATGATTACCCATGATTTAGGTGTGGTAGCAGAAATTTGTCAACGTGTCATAGTGATGTATGCGGGCAAAGTGGTTGAAGAAGGTACGGTAGAAAACATATTAAAAAACCCTAAGCATCCCTATACGATCGGTTTGTTGAAATCCGTTCCTGATATTCACGCTAAAAAAGCGAGACTTTTTTCTATACCGGGTAATGTACCTAAACCAGGCACGATTCTTGAGGGTTGCAGATTCGCGGCCAGATGTGAATTTGCTACTGAAAAATGCCTAAATGAATCTCCGCTTTTGTATGGAGTTGAGGAACAAGGTCATTTTGTTCGTTGTTTTCTTCATGATCAAGGAGGTAGTAAAGATGACTGATGTTTTATTACAAGTTGAAAGTCTGAAAAAGTTCTTTCCGATAACTGGCGGATTCTTAGGTAAACAGGTAGGAAGTGTTAAAGCAGTTGATGATATCAGTTTTACTGTACATAAAGGAGAAACGCTAGGTCTAGTTGGTGAATCAGGATGTGGCAAATCGACTACAGGAAGGATGCTCATGCGACTGATTGAACCAACAGAAGGTAAAGTTGTATTCGAAGGGAAGGATTTAACTACTCTTTCTAATAAAGAAATGAGAAAGATGAGAAGAGAGTTGCAAATGGTGTTCCAAGATCCATTTGCTTCTTTAAACCCCCGACATACTGTTGAGAAAATATTAGAAGAGCCATTAATTGTTCATGGAATTGGTGATCAAAAAGAAAGAAAGAAGCTTGTTCAGGAAATGTTAGAAACAGTTGGATTAAGTAGCTATCATGCTAAAAGATATCCTCATCAATTTAGTGGAGGACAGAGACAGCGAATAGGGATTGCTCGTGCTTTAATGACGAAGCCTAAATTAATTATTGCTGATGAGCCAGTCTCCGCCTTAGATGTATCGATTCAATCTCAAGTATTAAATTTGTTAGAGGACTTGCAGCAAGAATTCGGTCTAACATATATATTTATTGCACATGATTTAGGTGTTGTTAGACATATTAGTGATCGTGTAGGAGTTATGTATCTTGGTAGAATTGTAGAGATTTGTGATAGTGAATCTTTATATGAAGAACCACTGCATCCTTATACAAAAGCCTTATTAGCAGCTGTGCCAATAGCGGATCCAACTATTAAGCGAGAAAGAGAATTATTGGTTGGGGATATGCCAAGCCCAGCTGATCCACCATTAGGTTGTGCTTTTCATACAAGATGTAAAGAATGCATGGACATTTGTAAAACTACGAAGCCGGAGTTAAAGAAAATGAAAGAGGGTCATTATGTATCATGTCATTTATATAATCAATGACATGGTCCATTTATGATAAATAATTTAAAAGTAAAAAAGATTAAGGGGGCTTTATATGAAAAAGAGAAGTTTAGTACTCTTCTTATCGCTACTTATGGTAGTTTCCGTACTACTTATTGGTTGTAAAGGAAGTGAAGACACTTCTAAAGAAGGTACGGATAATGAAGGAAAAACAACAGAAAGTAAGTCAGGCGGTACGGTTGTGTTTGCACGAGGTGGGGATTCTACCTCACTTGATCCAGCTTCGACAACTGAAGGAGAAGCATTTAGGGTAACAAAAAATATTTTTGAAACATTAATAGAGTTTGGAGCATCTGATACATCTCTTCAACCTGGATTAGCTACTGAATGGGAAGCTTCACCTGATGGATTAAAGTACACATTCAAACTTCGTGAAGGGGTAAAATTCCACGATGGAACAGATTTTAATGCAGATGCCGTTGTATTCAACTTTAATCGTTGGAAAAAAGGTGGAGAAGGAACAACTTTTGATTATTATATTTCACAATTTGGGGATAGAATTACAGAAGTAAAAGCCGTAGATCCTACAACTGTTGAATTCACTTTAAACACACCATTGGCTCCTTTCTTAAAAAACATCGCAATGTCTCCATTTGCTATTTCAAGTCCCGCATCTATTGAAAAATATGGTGATAAAATCAATGAAAATCCAGTAGGAACTGGTCCATTTAAATTTAAAGAGTGGAAGCGTAATGAAAAAATTACGCTTGTAAAAAATGAAGACTATTGGAAAGAAGGTCTTCCAAAGCTTGATTCAGTTATTTATACAGTAATACCAGAAAACTCTGCACGTCTAAACGCACTAACTACAGGTGAAGCGGACATTATTGAAGGTGTAAACTTCAGTGATTTACCTACTATTGAAGGTAATAAAGATTTACAAATATTTAAACGACCTTCCTTTAACGTTGCATATTTAGGATTGACAAATACTCGTGGTCCGCTGAAAGATAAATTAGTTCGTCAAGCATTAAACTATGCTGTTGATAAAAAGGCGTTAATTGACGGCTTCTATTCAGGAGCTGCGGAACCAGCAATCAATCCAATGCCTCCAGTTGTATCTGGTTACAATTCAGAAGTAAAGGATTACGAATATAACCCTGAAAAAGCAAAAGAATTATTAAAACAAGCAGGATATGCTGATGGCTTTGAAATTGAACTTTGGGCGATGCCAGTTGCAAGACCATATATGCCAGACGGTCGTAAAGTTGCAGAAGCGATTCAAGCAGATTTCAAAAAAGTTGGCGTAAAAGCAAAAATTGTTACGTATGAGTGGGCAACATATTTAGATAAAGCGGCAAAAGGAGAAGCGGATACGTTCTTGCTTGGATGGACAGGTGATAATGGAGATCCTGACAACTTCTTATATGTGTTACTAGATCAAGATAGTATTGGAAGTAATAACTATACGTACTATAAAAATGAAAAGGTTCATGAACTGTTAACAAAAGCACAAGTTACAGTTGACGAGAAAGAAAGAGAAAAATTATACAATGAAGCACAAGTAATTATTAAAGATGATGCACCATGGATTCCTCTTGTACACTCTGAGCCATTATTAGCTGGTAGCGCAAAAGTGAAGAACTTTATTGCACACCCAACTGGATCAGATTGGATGGATGAGGTCGAAATTACAGAATAATGGTTAGTAAAGAGAAGGAAGTTCTGAGATTGGACTTCCTTTCTCTTTCATTTTTTAAAGGAGGAGGGTATATGTTTGCTTATACAGTCAGGAGAATACTGTTATTAATTCCAGTCTTATTAGGACTCTCATTTATTGTATTTATCATGATTCGAGCAATACCTGGTGATCCCGCACATATTATATTAGGTCAAGCGGCTACTAAACAGTCAATTGCAGAACTAACTAAACAGCTAGGTCTTGATCAGCCTTGGTATACACAATACATAACATATCTTGGGGATTTAATAACGGGTGATTTAGGAAATTCGATTAGAACAAATTCACCAATAAGTGGTGAAATCTGGCCATATTTAGCAGCAACTATTGAGTTAGCAGCATGTGCAATGTTGATTGCGATTGTCATTGGGGTTAATGCTGGTATCATTAGTGCTTGGTTTCAAAATTCATGGTTTGATTATATCGCGATGATTATCGCTTTAATTGGTGTTTCAATGCCTATTTTTTGGTTGGGACTTATGGAGCAATGGATATTCTCCATTCAATTAGATTGGTTACCTACGTCGATGCGAGATAATGTTCGAAATCCTGTAGAATCTATAACTGGTCTATATTTAATAGATACCTTATTGCAAGGAAGAACGGATCAATTTGTAGACGTAGTAAGACATTTAGTTTTACCAAGCGTAGCTTTAGCGACTATCCCTATGGCTATAATTGCAAGGATTACTCGATCTACAATGCTAGAAGTTATGAGAACTGATTATGTTAGAACGGCAAGAGCTAAAGGATTAAGAATGTTTTGGGTTGTCTATAAGCATTCTTTAAAAAATGCTGTTATTCCAGTTATTACGGTAATTGGATTACAAACGGGTTTATTATTAGGGGGAGCTATTTTAACTGAAACAATATTCAGCTGGCCAGGAGTAGGTCGTTACATTTACGATGCTATTGCATATAGGGATTATCCGGTAATACAATCAGGCATATTAGTTATTGCTTTAATCTTTGTATTTATTAATTTAATAGTGGATTTATTATATGCTGCTGTTGATCCAAGAATAAAGTATAGGTAAGAGGAGGAAGATGTAATCGTGGAAATATCCGCTAATAAAAATTTGAAGCCTCCAATTAAACCCTCCTTCGAAAAATCTGCTTCACCTTGGCAAGAAGCCTGGAGAAGCTTTATAAAAAATAAAATGGCTTTAGTCGGTGCCATTATTGTTTTATTCTTTATAGTAGTTGCAATTTTAGCGCCAGTAATCGCTCCACAAGGAATTAATGAAGTAAAGCTCTCAAATAAATTACAGTCTCCATCGGCTGATTATTGGTTTGGAACTGATGACTTTGGTAGAGACATTTTTTCAAGAGTTATATATGGAGCAAGAATTTCTTTATGGGTCGGCTTTTTCTCTGTAATTGGTTCCTTAACAGTGGGAAGTATATTAGGAATTGTAGCTGGTTATTTTGGAAAGTGGGTCGACGCTATAATATCACGTTTTTTTGATATTTTGCTCGCTTTTCCTAGTATTCTATTAGCTATTGCTATCGTTGCTGTTTTAGGTCCTTCTTTACAAAATGCCTTAATAGCGATTGCGATTATAAATATCCCAAATTTCGGTCGATTAATTCGATCGAAGGTATTAAGTGTAAAAGAGGAAGAGTATATTATGGCTGCTAAAGCAGTCGGTTTAAGTAATACTCGAATATTGATTCATCATGTTTTACCGAATAGTATAGCTCCTATTATTGTACAAGGTACATTAGCTATTGGAACAGCTATTATCGAAGCAGCAGCTTTAGGCTTTCTAGGATTAGGTGCTGAAGCTCCTAATCCTGAATGGGGGAAAATGCTCTCGGATGCAAAGCCGTTTTTAACGACAGCTCCTTGGACAATGATTTTTCCTGGTATAGCCATCATGTTGACTGTACTCGGTTTTAATCTAATGGGAGATGGATTGCGTGATGCATTAGATCCTAGGATGAAGAATTAAAAATAAAAAAGGAAACAGCCCTCTCTGAAGAAA